>NZ_VJWX01000478.1 GCF_007713715.1 Amycolatopsis rhizosphaerae | reverse complement strand
GGCTGGACCGGGGCGGGGGCGGGAAGACCGGCCAGGCCGCGTTCGAACTCCGCGGCCACCGCGGCACGGGGATCGGCCAGCAGCGCCGCCCGTTCCTCGTTGATCTTCCCGGCCTCCTCGGGGGAGACGAGCACGAGCCGCACCGTGTCGCCGGGCCGGGCCTGCGCGAACATCCAGCGGTCCGCGCGGATCACGGTGAACGGCACCACGAATCCGCCGAGGCTCGGCCCGTCGGGGCCGACGACGACCGGGGTGTCGCCGGAGAGCATGATCCCGCCGACCGGATAGGCGCTGTCGTGGATGTTGGACGGGTGCAGCCCGGCCTCGCCGCCGTCCCGCCGGGCCCATCGCGGGGCCGGGCCGGACAGGCGCACCCCGGTCCGGTCGGCACGGTGGTCCACCGTCCAGGCGGCCGCGAGCAGGTCCGCGGCCGCGTCCTCGGCGAGATACTCGGGCGCGCCGTGCGGCCCCGCGAGCACCCGGACCGTCCACTCCGTGCCGAGGCGAGGCAGGAGGGACGCGACGTCGGCCGGGGCGACGAGATTTTCCGTGCGGCCCAGCGGAAGCACGTCCCCGGCTGCGAGGGCGCGGCCGTCGAGGCCGCCGAAGCCGCCGAGCAGGAAGGTCGCCCTGCTGCCGAAGACCTCGGGCACCGCGACACCGCCGCCGACTGCGAGATACGCCCGCATGCCGGGGCCCGTGCAGCGGCCGAGGTCGACGACTGAGCCGGGCGCCACCGTGGTCATCACCCCCGGCCACAGCGGCCTTCCGTCCACTGTGGCGTGGAACGCCGCTCCCGCCAGGCAAACGGTGACCCGGCGGCCGAACCGCAGCACCGGGCCGGTCAGCACCGCCTCCAGCCCGGCCGCGCCCGGCGGGTTGCCGACGGCGGCGTTGGCCAGCGCGAAGGACAGGTCGTCCCAGGCCCCGGACGGCGGGACGCCGACGTCCCACAGCCCGCCCCGTCCGGCCAGATCCTGCACGGTGGTCTGCGTACCCGGCGCGAGCACGGTCATGGTGCCGGTGCCCACCGGCACCGGCGTGTCCAGTGTGGTCATCGGTCTACCACCAGCCCAGCAGGCGTACCGGCGTGGGATCCCAGCCGTTGCACGGGTTGTTGAGCTGCGGGCAGTTGCTGATCAGCACGTACAGCTCGCGCTCCGCGCGGATCTCCACGTACTTGCCCGGAGCGGAAAGCCCGTCCTCGAAGGTCAGTCCGCCTTCGGCGGTCAGCGGCACGTTCATGAAGAAGTTGATGTTGTGCCCGAGCTGCCGCGCGCCGATCCCGACCCGCGCCCCGTAGCGCAGGAAGGTCTCGCGGCAGGCGTGCTGGTGCCGCGTGTGGTCGCCGTAGCGGACCACATTGGACTCCTGGGCGCAGGCGCCACCGAGGGTGTCGTGGCGCCCGCAGGTGTCCGCGGTGATCGTGGCGAGCACGTCCAGGTTCACCGACAGCAGGCGGGAACCGGCGGTCAGGTACACCGCTCCCTGCTCGCGGACGGTGTCCATGGCGCTGTAGCGGTTGTCGAGGTCGGCGGCGTCGTAGAGCAGCGTGTCCACGGCCTGGTTGCCGTGCAGGTCGACGATCCGGAGGCAGCCGCCCGCCGGGATGGTGGCCAGGTGGCCGTCGCCGTCGGCCACCGTGACGTCCAGATCCGCGGCGGCCGGGTCCAGTTCGCTCTCGACGACGGGCAGAAGCGTCTCGGTCATGCCAGCACCTCCCGTGCGGCTCGCAGCGCCCGCGCGCTCTCCGCGCGGAAGGTCCGGGAAGGATCGTCCTCGCCCACGGGCGGGGCGGTACTCACCTCGGCGCGGACGGCCGCGGGCGCCCACCGCGGGTCGAGGGGGTGCGGCGAGGTGGAGAGCACCACCAGCAGGTCGAGTTCCGCGCGCAGGCTCACCCAGTCGCCGTCCGCGGCGTGCCCGGGGACGAACGCGAGGGAACCCCTGGGGTCACCGGAAGTGGCGGCCTTGCTGAAGAAATTGACGCAGGCGTGCAGGTCCGCCGGGCCCCGGCCGTGCTTGCGCAGCTCGCCGAGCAGCCCGGCGCGCGCCGAGCGGCGCCACTGGTTGCGGTCGCCGGTGTAGGCCGACGGGCCGAACCTGGCGACGTGCGGATCGCAGGAGTGCCCGCACAGCGCGTCGTGCCAGTCCAAAGAGGAGCCGGTGACCGAGCACAGCGCGGTGCCGCGGTCGGACATGAGCACCATCGGCGGCCGGATCCGCGCACTCATCTGCGCCTTCAGCGTGTCCGGCACGTTGAGCCGGTCCACCGGGTGGTGCGCGGCGAACAGCAGCGTGGAACAGTTCGCCCCCGCCCCCAGCGCGGTCAGGCGCAGTTCACGCCCGGCACGGATGAGCACCGACCACGCGGCGCCCCCGGGAATCTCGTGGGACAGCAGCACTTCGCTCATTCCGCACCCCCGAGGGCCAGCGCCGGAGCGTCCACAGTGTCCACTGTGTCTACTGGGGTGGCCGTGGACCGGCGCGCCTGCACCGCGTACGCCAGTGCACCGACGAGGAGAGCCCCGCCGAGGAACAGCGGCGCGAACCACTGGAGGTAGGTGTGGCCGCCCTGCGGGTCGAAGACCTCGGCGCGCGGCCAGCCGAGGTTCACCGCCATCACCGCGCCCCAGACCACCGCGAGCACGTTGACCACCACACCCCAGCGTCCGAGCCCGAACAGCCCGTCCGCGGCCGGGAGCCGCCCGCGCAGGCGGCGGACGAGCAGTGGCAGGGTCACCATCAGGTAGGCCAGGTACAGCAGCATGATGCAGACGCTGGCGAGCGTGGTGAACAGTGCCGCGTTGCCGACGTTGACCAGCAGCAGCGCGGCGGCGAGCACACCGACGAGTACCGAGGACCGCACGGGCGTCCCGGTGCGCGGGTTGACCTTCGCCAGGCCGTCCGCGAACGGCAGCACCCGGTCACGGGCCATCGAGAACACCATGCGGGTGGCGGCGGTCTGGATGGCCAGGGTGCACACCGTCACCGCGATCGCCACGTCCACCAGGAACGCCCGGCCGAGCGTGTCGCCGAGCCGGCTGGTCAGCACGTACGGCAGGCCGCGCGCCGGGTCGCCGAGGCTGCCGTCGTCGACGCTGTCCGCCGACATCACCGTGGCCAGCAGCATCAGCGCGCCACCGAGACCGGACACCAGCACCGCGCGCAGGATCGTGCGCGGCGTCGTGCGGCGCGGGTCGCGGGTCTCCTCCGACAGCTCACCCGCGCTGTCGAACCCGACGAGCACGTAGGAGGCCATGAGCCCGGACACGACGAACGCCCAGAGGTAGCCGTGCCCGCCGACACCCTGCGTCCGCAGCACCACCCCGGGGCCGCGCTCGGCGTGGGAGAACAACGCGACGCACAGCAGCGCGACCCCGACGAGTTCGCAGGTGACGCCGACGCTGTTGACCACCGACATCAGCCGGACCCCGATCGCGTTGATCGCGGTGGTCAGGCCGAGCAGCAGCACGCCGAGCACCACCGCGTTGGCCGCGCCGGTGACGCTGGTCAGCGACGAATCACCGCCCACCAACTGGAAACCGGACCACACCGGTGGAAGCACCACCTGCAGCGCGATCGCGGCACCGGCCAGCGTCACCATCTGGGCCGCGATCATCAGCCAGCCCGCGGTCCAGCCCCATCCGCGCCCGCCGAGCCTGCTCGCCCACTGGTAGATCGCCCCGGAAATGGGGTAGCGCGCGGCCAGTTCGGCGAAGCAGAGCGCGACCAGCAGCTGGCCGCCGAGCACGATCGGCCAGGTCCAGACGAAGGCGGGACCGGCGAAGGAGAAGCCGAAGGAGAACAGCTGGAAGACCGTGGTCAGGATGGAGACGAAGGAGAACCCGGCGGCGAAGGAGCCGTAGGAGCCGATCTTGCGGCGCAGCTGCTGGCCGTAGCCGAACCCGGACAGGTCGCCCGCATCGCCGGGCGGCTCGGTCCTGGGATGCACTGGTGTGACGGACATACCCACCTCCGGATCGGGTCCCGGACCACGTACGCAGCCCGGGCCGTGATGGCCTCCCGGGCTTTTCTCCCGCCGTGGAACGGTTCCGCCTTCCGGGGCGGACCGCCTGCGTCTCTCGGACCAGGCCCACCCGTGGGTGGCGGAACCCTAGACGCGCCCCGCCGTGCGGCGGGTCGGGAACAGTGCACCTCCCGGCCGTGTCACCATCGGGTCGATGCCGTTAACGCGACGTATCCGCTCCGGCGATCTCGCGCCGCTCGCGGTTACGCCGCGTTCACACGTCCCCGGCTCCGTCGGTGCGGTCCCCAGGGGGATCACACGATCTCGAGGTTGGCCATCATGCCCATGTCTTCGTGTTCGGCGTTGTGGCAGTGGAAGAGGTAGCGGCCGCGGTAGCCGTCGAAGCGGGTGATGATCTCGGCCGATTCGCCCGGTCGCAGCGAGACGGTGTCCTTGAGGCCCGCGTCGTGGGGGAGCGGCTGCTTCCCGCCGCGCGAGAGCACCCGGAACCCGGCCAGGTGCAGGTGGACGGGGTGATGGACGTCGGCGACCAGCCGCCACACTTCGACGTCGCCGAGGCGGACGGTGACATCGGAGCGGGCCGGATCGAACGGCAGCCCGCCGATCAGCCATCCGTGGTCGCCGTGCCTCCGCCCGGCGCGGAAGGAGAAGTCGCGCACCCGCACGGCGTCCGACCGCCGCCAGGTCGGCAGATCGGTGGACAGGGTGCGGGGGACGCGGCTGTCGTCGGCGGCCCTGCGCGCGACCCGGAAGGCCATCACGTCGCGGGTACGGCCGGAGCCGAGCCGGTTGACGATCCGGACAAGGCCGCCGACCGGGACGCCGGCGAAGTCGATGACCACGTCGTAGCGTTGCGCGGGCGCGATCGGCAGGAACTGGTGGGCGACCGGCGCCTCGAGCAGTCCCTGGTCGGCGCCGATCTGGACGAGGTCGAGCCGGCGCCCGTCGCCGGTGACTGCTTCGAGTTCGTAGTGCCGGGCGTTGGAGGCGTTCAGGATGCGCAGCCGGTGCCGAACCGCGTCGACCTCGTGCACGGGCCACGGGGCGCCGTTGACCAGGATCACGTCGCCGAGCACTCCGGCGAGGTAGGCCTCGTGGACACCCGGCTGCTCCCGCAGGGTGGGGTCGAGAGCGGGGTAGCGGAGGCTGCCGTCGGCGTCGAACGCACGATCCGTGATCGCGAGTGGCAACTCGCGTGGCCCGGAGGGCAGGCCGAGCGAGTCTTCGGCGTCGTCGCGCACGATCTGCAGCCCGGCGAGTCCCCGCCAGATCGCGGGGGCGGTGAAGTCCATCCGGTGGTCGTGGTACCAGAGCAGTGCCGGCCGCTGGTCCATCGGGAACGTGTAGTCCCGCGTCAGCCTGGTCACCACCGCCCGCGGATCGGTCATCCCCTCCATGCCGTGCATCGGGTGGGCG
>NZ_VJWX01000477.1 GCF_007713715.1 Amycolatopsis rhizosphaerae | reverse complement strand
GCCCCAGGCCCAGCTGCCCGCGCTGCCGAGCCTGGACTCGGTGACCGGCCTGCTGGGCCCGGTCTCCGGACTGGCGAGCGGCAAGGGAATCCAGCTCCACGGCTGATGGTTTGGTGACCTGAAACGGGCCCGGAAGCACTGCTGCTTCCGGGCCCGTTCTGTCGTTCAGCCCAGCTGGATCGATCGCTTGGCCAATCCGTACCAGTAGCCGTCGATGACGGTCCGCGGAGCGGCGTCGTCGACACCGGCGCCGAGGGTGACGAACAGCGGGGCGAAGTGCTCGATCCGCGGGTGGGCGAGCCCGGCGGCGGGCGCCTTGCGTTGGAAGTCCAGCAGCGCGTCGACGTCTCCTGCGTGCAGTCGTTCGGCGCCCCACTGATCGAACTCCGCCGACCACAGGGGAGGTTGCCCGTCGGTGCCGCCGACCTGGCGAAGCGCAGACAGGTTGTGGGTGAAGAACCCGCTACCGATGATCAGTACACCCTCGTCGCGCAGCGGCTTGAGCTTGCGGCCGAGTTCGAACAGCTCATGCGGGTCGAGCGAAGGCATCGAGACCTGGAGAACCGGGACGTCGGCGTCGGGGTACATCTCCATCAGCGGCACGTAGGCGCCGTGGTCCAGTCCTCGGTCGGGAGCCTCGTGGACGCCGGTGCCAGGGCCGTGCAGCAACTTGCGGACCTTCGCCGCCAACTCGGGAGCGCCGGGAGCGGGGTAAGTGACGCGGTAGTAGCGCTCGGGGAAGCCCCAGAAGTCGTAGACCAGAGGTACCGGGGCGGTGGCGCCGACCGTCAGCGGCGCTTCCTCCCAGTGCGCCGAGATGACGAGGATCGCCTTCGGCTTCGGCAGCCCGGCCGACCAGTCGGCCAGCTGGCGGGTCCAGGTGGCGTCGTCGGCGAGCGGCGGCGCGCCATGGCTCAGGTAGAGCACCGGTGTCGCACTCATCGCGGCCTCCATATCTTTGAAAGTTCAACTATCACTCTAGTACGACACCGTGTGGTGCCGCGATATTCCCCGCCGATCCTGGCGTCAGGTCTCGTCCAGCTTCGCGATGGTGGCGAGCAGGCCTGGGAAGCGATCGTCGAACTCGCCTCGGAGGCGGACGAAGGTGCCGTTACCGGCGTCGCGCTGACGGATGAAACCGGCCTCGCGCAGGACGCGCCAGTGGTGGGTACGCGTCGACTTCGCCTTGGGCAGCTCGAACGAGGCGCACGCCCGTTCGCCGCCGTCTCCGTCCAGCAGTTCCCGGACGATTCCGCGGCGCAACGGGTCGGCCAGTGCCGAAAGCACCGTGTTGAGGCTGATCTCGGCCAGTTCGGGAGCCGGTAGTTCGCCGGTCATGTGCATCACCCCTGGACATGGTACGACATTCGTCGTACCTTCTAGGTTCGAATTCAATCGTACCTATGGGAGTTGCCGTGTTGTGCGTGTTCGACGTGAACGAGACCCTTCTCGACCTGTCCCCGCTGGACGAGGTGTTCCTCGAGCTCACCGGCTCCGCCGACGCCCGCCGTGACTGGTTCGCCCTGGTCATCCACACCGCGCTGAGCGTCACCGCGGCCGGGGGTTACCGCGACTTCGCCGAGATCGCCGGGGCGGCCGCGGGTGCGGTCATCGCGGGTCACGGTCGGGAGGCGAGCGACGAGCAGCGCAAGAGGATCGGGGCGACCCTGCGGTCGCTGCCGCCGCATCCGGAGGTGCCCGGGGCGCTCGCCCGGTTGCGGGACGGGGGGTTCACCCTGGTCGCGCTGGCGAACTCACCGCTGGCCACGGTCGAGGCGCAGTTGCGGCACGCCGGGCTGACCGGCCTGTTCGACGGGATCTTCTCCGCCCAACAGGCCGGCGCGCTCAAACCGGCCGCCGCGCCGTACCGCCAGGTGCTCGAGGCCCATCGCGCGGAGCCGGGCGAGGCGACGATGATCGCGGCCCACGACTGGGACATCGCGGGGGCGCAGGCGGCGGGCCTGCGCACCGCCTTCCTTGCCCGGCCGGGCCAGGAACTTCTGCCGGGCGCGGCCGGACCGACGATGACCGCGCCCGATCTCGCCGCGCTGGCCGACCTCTTCCTGGCTTGACCGCCGAGCTCAGCTCTGCGCGAGATCGGCGAATCGGCTGTAGTGCAGCTGGTGGGCCACGACGACGGTGCTGGTCGGGCCGGCCCGGTGCTTGGCCAGGATCAGGTCCGCCTCGCCCGCGCGCGGGTCGTCCCGCTCCCAGGCGTCCGGACGGTTGATCAGCAGCACGATGTCCGCGTCCTGTTCCAGCGAACCGGATTCACGAAGGTCGGACAGCATCGGCCGTTTGTCCGTGCGCTGCTCGGGACCGCGGTTCAGCTGGCTGATCGCGACCACCGGCACTTCGAGTTCCTTCGCCAGCAGCTTCAGCTGGCGGGAGAACTCCGAAACCTCCTGCTGGCGGGACTCCACCTTCTTGCCCGAGGTCATCAGCTGCATGTAGTCCAGGACCACGAGCTTGAGGTCGTTGCGCTGCTTGAGGCGGCGCGCCTTCGCGCGGATCTCCATCATCGTCATGTTGGGCGAATCGTCGATGAACAGCGGCGCCTCGCTGATTTCGCTCATCCTCCTGGCGAGCCGGGTCCAGTCG
The DNA here is from genome assembly GCF_007713715.1 of Amycolatopsis rhizosphaerae. Taxonomy (GTDB): domain Bacteria; phylum Actinomycetota; class Actinomycetes; order Mycobacteriales; family Pseudonocardiaceae; genus Amycolatopsis_E; species Amycolatopsis_E rhizosphaerae. Next base: position 2,807 of record NZ_VJWX01000477.1, on the reverse strand, counting down.
TCGTCGGACATCCGGCCACCGCGCATGTCGGCGAGGCGGATCCTCGCCTCCGCCGACAGCATGCGCATGACGATCTCGATCCGGCTCATTTCCAGCGAGAAGATCACGCTGGTCATACCGTGCTTGATCGAGCAGGAGCGGACGAAGTCCAGCCCGAGTGTCGACTTGCCGACACCGGGCCGGGCCGCGACGATGATCATCTGGCCCGGGTGCAGCCCGTTGGTCACCTCGTCGAGATCGGCGAACCCCGTCGGCACCCCCTGCGAGGAACCGCCCCGCGAAGCGATGGCGTCGATCTCGTCCATCGTGGGCTGGAGCAGTTCCTCCAGTGCGACGTAGTCCTCGCTCGTCCGGCGCTCGGTGACCTCGTAGATCGCGGCCTGGGCGCGGTCGACCACCTCGGCGACGTCACCGCCGGTGCCGTTGGCGCCGTAGCCGTACTGCACGATGCGGGTACCGGCCTCGACCAGCCGTCGCAGGATCGCCTTCTCGGCCACGATCTCCGCGTAGTAGCCCGCGTTCGCCGCGGTGGGCACCGTCGCGATCAGGGTGTGCAGGTAGGGGGCCCCGCCCACCCGGCCGAGTTCGCCGCGCCGTTCCAGTTCGGCCGACACCGTGATCGGGTCGGCCGGCTCGCCACGGCCGTAGAGGTCGAGGATGCAGTCGTAGACCGCCTGGTGCTTGGGCAGGTAGAAGTCGCCGGGCCGCAGGGCCTCGACCACGTCGGCGATCGCGTCCTTGGACAGCAGCATGCCCCCGAGCACCGACTGCTCGGCCGCGATGTCCTGGGGCGGCTGCCGGTCGAACTCACCGGGCGGCGGGCCAGGATCAACCGGTCCCGGGTCGGATGCGTAGGCGGGACCGCGGTCGTCCGTAAGCGCCACCGCGCGGACACCTCCTCGTCAAGCGAACACCAGTTCGATTATGCCGGAGCCTTCGCCCCGGCACCCGCCGTGCGGGCGGGTGTTTCGCGCACCGCGCGCAACCACTCGGCGGGCAACGCTAGATCCCCCGGAAGGAGCAAGGCAAACCCGCCTGTTGATTGCCTGGGGACATCCTGTGGATAACTTGTGGAAGGGTGCCCCCAACCAGTCACAAGATCCGAATTCCTTGTGGACAACTTGGGGACTACTTCGGGGATAGTCGAGAAAACCCCAGGTCAGACCCTGTGGGTAAGGTGTGGAAAAGATTGCTCCAAGTTCGTCGGCGTGTCGCCGTGGAACGCGTCTTCGGCGTGTCGCGCGGGAGTGGTCTCAACCGCGCTGGGCGATGCCCTGTGGATGGACGCACCTGCGGCGTGCGCACCACCCGCTCGGCTGAGTGGGTGGTGCGCACGTCGGTCAGCCCAGTGCGCTCTGTGCGTTCCGTAACCGGTCGCCCAGCACCTGCGGGGTGGCGGGAGTGAACACGATGAGCGGTTCGCCACGGGCCGGCCGTTCCTCCATCAACCAGCGGCCTTCCGTGGTGTCGATGAAGTTCAACGGCTTTTCGCACCGTCGGCGGCTTCCCCCGCGAGAGCGTGCGGCGACGTAGAGGCTCCCCGCACCGGTCCGCGGCGCGCCCATGAGCCGCTTCATTGCCTTGGCCGGAGCCGGGCGAGCGACGTCACGGGCCGACCTCATCACGGAGAAGTCCGCGTCGTCGGCGGCGGCGTCCCTGCCGGTGACGAACTCGGACTTCGTCGCGATGAGCGGCTGCCCCTGGCCCGGGCGGCTCTGCGGGATCTGGTTGAGGAAGCCGGCGAGCAATTCCTCGGGTCGCTCGGGGGCGAGGATCACCGACTCCTCGTCGATGAGGCGGACGAGTACGAAGGCACCCCCGCTCCCACTGCCCGCGAGCACGCTGAAGTTCGGCGGCGAACCGGGGAACTGGCCCTCGAACCAGCCGTAGTACTCCAGGTCCGGCCGGGACAGCGACTCGACCAGGCCGAGCAGGTCCCGGTCCATCCCGCGCGGGCCCATCAGGCCGTGTTCGGTCAGGAGCGTGTTGACCGCCTGGTCGGCCGTCCGCTGCACGTCTTCTTCGACAAAGACCGGTGTGCTCGCCAGCGTGGGGTGCGGTTCGCCGCCACGTCTCCGGATCAGGTTGATCAGGATGGGGGTGGAGAGCTTGAGGGGACCGTTCAGCACTTCACTCACCGATCACCGGGGGCGCGGTGAGTTCGTCGGTGCCGAACAGTGAGTTCGGATCCTCACTGACCAGGTACTTCGTCTGGTGCTCCTCGTCTTCGCCGCCCTTGCCCTTGGCGCCGTGGCCCATACCGCCCATTCCGGACGTGCCGCCGCGGCCGGCCGCGCCGGACGTCCCGGCACCGCCCATCCCGCCGGCGCCACGGGCACCCGCTCCGGTGCCTGCTCCGGCCGCGCCACCGGTGCTGGCGCCGCCACTCAGCGAGCCGCTACCGCCGGGACCGAAGCCGCCGGGGCCGAAGCCGCCCGAGATACCACCGGCACCCGCACCGCCGCCACCACCGCCGTATCCCGAACTTGAGCCGCTGGGCCCGAACCCGCCGCTGAAGTCGGTCGACGAGGTGCTCGGCGTGTACCCGGCCGCGGTGGTGCTGTCCCAGGTGGGCGTCTTGTACGTGGGCGGCACGTAGCCCGGCGGGCGCGGCGGGTGGACCGGCGCGTGGATTGGTGGGTTCCACTGGTGGCCCGGCGGGTTGACTCCGGGAGGGTGGAAGCGGGGAGGATTCCCGGTGCCCGGAGGTATGCCGGTGCCCGGAGGGTTGATGCCCCCCGGAGGGTTGATTCCTCCGGGAGGGTTGATGCCGCCCGGAGGGTTCGGCCCACCGGGTGGGCCAGGGG
>NZ_VJWX01000476.1 GCF_007713715.1 Amycolatopsis rhizosphaerae | reverse complement strand
GGCCAGGGCGCTGGCCGCGGATTCCCCCGTCCTGCTCATGGACGAGCCGTTCTCCGCGGTGGACCCGGTGGTGCGGGAGGGGTTGCAGGACGAGCTTCTGCGCCTGCAGTCTCAGCTCGGCAAGACCATCGTGTTCGTCACGCACGACATCGACGAGGCGGTGCGCCTCGGGGACCGGGTGGCCGTGCTGCGGGTGGGCGGACGGCTGGCCCAGTACGGCAGCCCCGCCGAGGTCCTGCGGCATCCGGTGGACGATTTCGTCGCCTCCTTCGTCGGCCGGGACCGCGGTTATCGCGGTTTGTCCTTTGTGGATCCTTCTGGTGTCGCAGTGGAAACCGTTGCCACGGTGAGGATCGGAGAGCCGGTGCCCGGCCCGGTGGTGGACTGGCTGCTCGCGGTGAACGCGGAGGGGCGGCCGCGCGGCTGGGTCCGGCCGGAATCCACTGTGGACGGTCTGCTCGCCGAAGCGGATCTCGCGGCCGGTGGTTCGCTCTACCGGCAGGGCGGACCCCTCCGGGGGGCGCTCGACGCGGCCCTGTCCTCGCCCGCCGGACTCGGTGTCACCGTGGATGAGCACGGCCGGGTGGTGGGTGTGGTGACCGCGCGTCAGATTCTCGACGTCCTGGAGAAGCGGGCAGAACTGGAGCAAGGTGGATTTGCTCCAGAGGTTCCGTAGTAAAGATCCCTTGCTCCCGAAGTCTCCTACTTTCGGTGGGAGCTGATCGAGTGATTTCGCCTGTTTCGAGGTGGTTCATACCGGTTTTTCCGGTCGAAAACAAGGTCTTCCTTCGAGGGAATGCCCGGTTTTACCGTCAGTGATGCATTCGCTACATGAATGCTTTTCACCCCTTGCGGTCCGGCGATCCACGCCGGGCCGACCCTGCCAAGGAGGACGGAAACCGTGCGCAAACCCTCTCCCCGCCGGCTCAAGGCACTCGCCACGTTCGGCCTTGCCGCCGCCGTGGCCACCGTCGCGGCCGTCGCCACGAGTGCTCCCGCCATGGCGAAGGAAGGATCGATCGTCGGAGCCGGAGGCGCCGACGTGATCAAGGACAGCTACATCGTGGTGCTGAAGGACACCGCGACCCCGGTCCAGACCCTCGCCGGACGCCTCGGTGGTCAGGTCCACCGGCAGTTCACCTCGGCCCTCCACGGCTACTCGGCCACGATGAGCGAAAGCCAGGCGAAGCGGATCGCCGCCGACCCGGCGGTCGCCTACGTCGAGCAGAACCGCACGTTCCACACCACCGCCACGCAGACGAACCCGCCCTCCTGGGGGCTGGACCGCATCGACCAGCGCTCGCTGCCGCTGAACAGCAGCTACACGTACTCGACCACCGCGTCGAACGTGCACGCCTACATCATCGACACCGGTATCAACCTCACCCACAGCGACTTCGGCGGGCGCGCCAAATCGGGCTACGACTTCGTCGACAACGACAGCGACGCCACCGACTGCAACGGCCACGGCACCCACGTCGCGGGCACAGTCGGCGGCAGCGCCTACGGCGTGGCCAAGGGCGTGCAGCTGACCGCGGTCCGCGTGCTCGACTGCTCGGGATCGGGCACCTACGCCGGGGTCATCGCCGGGATCGACTGGGTCACCCAGAACGCGATCAAACCGGCCGTGGCGAACATGAGCCTCGGCGGTGGCGCGTCCACTTCGGTGGACAACGCGGTGAAGAACTCGATCGCCTCGGGCGTGACCTACGCCGTCGCCGCGGGCAACGACAGCACCAGCGCCTGCAACTCCTCGCCGGCCCGCACCGCGGAGGCGATCACGGTCGGGGCGACGACGAGCAGCGACGCGCGCGCCAGCTACTCCAACTACGGCAGCTGCCTGGACATCTTCGCCCCCGGCAGCAGCATCAAGTCCGACTGGATCGGCAGCACGACCGCGACGAACACGATCAGCGGCACGTCGATGGCCACCCCGCACGTCACCGGTGCGGCGGCGCTCTACCTGGCGACGCACACCTCCGCGTCCCCGGCGACCGTCCGCAACGCCCTGGTCGCCGCCGGCACCACCGGCAAGGTGACCGGCGCGGGCAGCGGCTCGCCGAACGTCCTGCTCTACACCGTGTTCTAGAAGAACGCTCCGAGCCGGTTTTCCGGCCCACCAAAGGAAAGGTGCCCCCTCCCGGCGAACCGGGAGGGGGCACCTCTCACGTACGGGAGCCGAGCGCGATCAGCTGAACGCCTTGGCGATCAGCGCCTTCTGCTCGACGTCGTGCACCTTGGACGAACCGGCGGACGGGGCCGCCATCGGGCGGCGCGCCACCACGTCCAGACCGGACAGCAGCTCCGGGAACTTGCGCGGCAGGTGCAGGCCGAAGAACGGCCAGCCACCCTGGTTCTCCGGCTCTTCCTGCACCCAGGCCACCTGCGGCGAAGCGGTGTAGCGCTCGAGCGCGGCCCGCAGCTTCTTCATCGGCAGCGGGTAGTACTGCTCGATCCGCACGATCGCCACGTCGTCGGCGCCACGCTTGGCCCGCTCGGCCACCAGCTCCCAGTACAGCTTGCCGGAGGTCAGCAGCACCTTGCGGACCTTCGCCGGGTCCACCTCGACGTCGTCGATCACCGACATGAACTTCGTCTGGCCGATGAAGTCCTCGACCAGGGAGGTGGCCGCCTTGTTCCGCAGCATCGACTTCGGGGTGAAGACGATCAGCGGGCGCTGGATGCCGTCCAGCGCGTGCCGGCGCAGCAGGTGGAAGTAGTTCGCCGGGGTGGAGGGCACCGCGACCGTCATCGAGCTCTCCGCGCACAGCTGCAGGAATCGCTCGATCCGGCCCGAGGTGTGGTCCGGGCCCTGACCCTCGTGACCGTGCGGCAGCAGCAGCACCAGGTCGGAGCGCTGCCCCCACTTGGCCTCACCGGAGGAGATGTACTCGTCGATGACGGTCTGCGCGCCGTTGACGAAGTCGCCGAACTGCGCCTCCCACAGGACCAGCGCCTCCGAGTTGGCCACCGAGTAGCCGTACTCGAAGCCGACCGCCGCGTACTCCGACAGCGCCGAGTCGTAGATCATCACCCGGCCCTGGTCCTTGCCGAGGCTCTGCAGCGGGGCGTACTCACGGCCGTTCTTGCGGTCGATGAGCACCGAGTGCCGCTGGGTGAAGGTGCCGCGGCGGGAGTCCTGCCCGGACAGCCGGACCAGCCTGCCCTCCATCGCCAGCGAACCGAACGCGAGCAGCTCGCCGAACGCCCAGTCGATGCCGCCTTCGCGCGCCATCTTCGCGCGGCGCTCCAGCACCGGCTTGACGCGCGGGTGCGGGTTGAAGCCGTCGGGCACGTTGAGGAAGGCGTCGCCGATGTGCTCGACGGTTTCGCGCGGCACCGCGGTCGGCACCTTGGCCGGGACCTGCTGCTCCTCCTCGACGGACGGGCTCGGCGTGATCGGGTGCTTCTCCAGTTCCCTGACCTCGTTGAAGACGTGCTCCAACTGGCTGGAGAAGTCCCGCAGCGCGGCCTCGGCCTCTTCCACCGAGATGTCGCCGCGGCCGATCAGCGATTCGGTGTAGGTCTTCCGCACCGAACGCTTCGTGTCGATGATGTCGTACATCGCCGGCTGGGTCATCGACGGGTCGTCGCCCTCGTTGTGCCCGCGCCGCCGGTAGCAGATCATGTCGATCACGACGTCCTTGTTGAACGCCTGGCGGTACTCCACGGCCAGCTTGGCCACCCAGTGCGCGGCCTCCGGGTCGTCGCCGTTGACGTGGAAGATCGGCGCGCCGATCATCTTCGCCACGTCGGTGGCGTACTGCGAGGAGCGCGAGTTCTCCGGCGCGGTGGTGAACCCGACCTGGTTGTTGATGATGACGTGCACGGTGCCGCCGGTGCGGTAACCGCGCAGCAGCGCCAGGTTCAGCGTCTCCGCCACCACGCCCTGGCCCGCGAACGCCGCGTCACCGTGCAGCAGCACCGGCAGCACGGTGAAGCCGCCGGAGTCGCGGTCACCCTTGTCGAGGATGTCCTGCTTGGCGCGGACGATGCCCTCCAGCACCGGGTCCACCGTCTCCAGGTGGGACGGGTTCGCGGTGAGCGACACCTTGGTCTCGCCGTCGCCGAACATCCGGAAGTACTTGCCTTCGGCGCCCAGGTGGTACTTGACGTCACCGGAGCCGTGCGCCTGGCCCGGGTCGAGGTTGCCCTCGAACTCCCGGAAGATCTGGGAGATCGGCTTGCCCACGATGTTGGCCAGCACGTTGAGCCTGCCGCGGTGCGGCATGCCGATGACGACCTCGTCGAGCTCGTGCTCGGCTGCCTTGTCCAGCACGGTGTCCAGCAGCGGGATCACCGTCTCGCCGCCTTCCAGCGAGAACCGCTTCTGGCCGACGTACTTGGTCTGCAGGAAGGTCTCGAACGCCTCGGCCGCGTTGAGCTTCGACAGGATGTACTTCTGCACGGCCTGGTCGGGCTTGGCGTGCGGCACCTCGACGCGTTCCTGGATCCACCGGCGCTCGTCCGGGTCCAGGATGTGGGTGTACTCGACGCCCACCGTGCGGCAGTAGGAGTCGCGCAGCACGCCCAGCACGTCGCGCAGCTTCATCCGCTCCTTGCCGGCGAAGCCGCCGACGGCGAACTCGCGGTCGAGGTCCCACAGGGTCAGGCCGTGGGAGAGGACGTCGAGGTCCTCGTGGCGGCGCTGGCGGTAGTTCAGCGGGTCGGTGTCGGCCATCAGGTGGCCGCGCATCCGGTAGGCGTCGATCAGCTCGAGCACCCGGGCGGTCTTGTCGATCCCGCCCTCGGGAATGTCCTCCACCCAGCGGATCGGCTCGTAGGGCAGCCGCAGGGAGGTGAAGATGTCGTCGTAGAAGCCGTCGCCGCCGAGCAGCAGCTCGTGGATGCGCTTGAGGAACTCTCCGGACTCCGCCCCCTGGATGATCCGGTGGTCATAGGTCGAGGTCAGCGTCATGATCTTGCTGACGCCCAGGTCGACCAGCGTCTTCTCACTGGTGCCCTCGAAATGCGCGGGGTACTGCATGGCACCCACACCGATGATCGCGCCCTGGCCCGCCTGCAGCCGCGGCACGGAGTGGTTGGTGCCGATGCCGCCCGGGTTGGTCAGCGAGATGGTGGTGCCGGAGAAGTCGTCCGCGGTGAGCTTGTTGTTGCGTGCCTTCTTGACGATCTCCTCGTAGGCCTGCCAGAACTGGAGGAACGACATGTTCTCCGTGTTCTTGATGGAGGCGACGACGAGGGTGCGGCTGCCGTCCTTGCCCTTCATGTCGATGGCGAGGCCGAGGTTGACGTGTTCCGGCGTGACGGCGAAGGGCTTGCCTTCGATCAGCTCGTAGTGCCGGTTCATGTTCGGGAAGTCGCGCAGCGCACGGACCATCGCGTACCCGATGAGGTGCGTGAAGGAGATCTTCCCGCCGCGGGTGCGCTTGAGGTGGGTGTTGATGACGATGCGGT
>NZ_VJWX01000475.1 GCF_007713715.1 Amycolatopsis rhizosphaerae | reverse complement strand
GTGCGGATCCGGGTGGACGCGATCGGCTTGAACAGGGCCGAAATCCTCTTTCGCAGCGGTCGTTACATCGAGCAGGTGAGGAAGTTTCCCGCGCGGCTGGGCACCGAGGCCGCCGGGGTGATCGAGGCGATCGGCGAAGGCGTCACCGGTCTGCGAGTGGGGCAGGCCGTCAGCACGGTCCCCGCCTTTTCCCAGAACGACTACGGCGTTTACGCCGAGCAGGCGATCGTGCCCGCGAGGGCCGTGCTGCCCCGCCCCGAAGGCGTCGGCGCGGTCGAAGGCGCGGCGGTGTGGATGCCGTACGTGACGGCCTACGGCGCGCTGGTCGAGGTCGGCGGAATGCGGCCGGGAGACACGGTGGTGCTCACCGCGGCGTCCAGCAGCGTGGGACTGGCCGCCATCCAGGTCGCCGACCGGATCGGCGCCACGCCCCTCGCCCTCACCCGTACCGCGGCCAAGAAGGACGCGCTGCTGAAGGCGGGCGCCGCCGAGGTCATCGTGACCGAATCGGAAGACGTCGTCGAGCGGGTGCTCGCGGCGACCGGCGGGCGGGGCGCCGAGTTCGTGTTCGACGCCGTCGCCGGACCGGGCGTGCGGGAGCTGGGCAAGGCGGTCGCCGACGAGGGCATGATCCTGGTGTACGGCGCGTTGAGCGGCGAACCGACCCCGTATCCGGCCCTGGATCTCGGCATGCCCGCCCTCACCATGCGCACCTACACGCTGCACGAGACGACCCGTCGGCCCGAGCGGTTGCGGCGGGCGCACGCCTTCGTGGCGTCGGGGTTGCGCTCGGGCGCCTTCCGGCCGGTGGTGGACCGCACCTTCGGCCTGGACGAGATCGTGGAGGCGCACCGGTATCTGGAGTCGAACGCGCAGATCGGCAAGATCGTGGTCACCGTCGCGCACTGATGCCCGCCGGACCTGCGCACAGTGGTTCGTACCAATCGGTGCTGCGGATGGGCGAAGACCAAGGCGACCTCGTGCTGTTACGTCCGGATGCGGTTGCGGGGCCGATCGGCGCCACTGGCGTCGGGCCGCCACCACCGGCGGGCGGCCACCAGGCCGCCCGCGAGCAGGGCACCGAGCGAGGCGATGCGGCGCACCGTGGTCTGGCGCCTGCCGTGCCACCCGCCGGACACCGAACCGGTCCCCGGCGCCGGTTGGAACAGGTTTCCGGGACCGCTGCGCGCGGGCACGGTGAGGTAGAGGTGGGTCTTGTCCACCTGCTGTTCCATCAGCCGCTCGGCGAATCCGGGGAAGAGTTTCGACTGCAGGATCAGGCTGCGGCCGGTCGTCCCGACCACGACCTCGCGCCGCGGCAGGCGCAGGAGGTTGACGATGGTGCGGGCCACCCGCTCCGCCGAGTACACCGGTGGCATCGCCTTCGCCTTGCGGCCCGTGTAGTTGGCGGCGTGCTCGAAGAACGGTGTGTCGACGGTAGCGGGCAGCACGGTGCAGACCTTGACGTCCTTCAACCCGTCGAGCCGCAACTCCTGGCGCAGACTCGTGCCCAGTGCCCGCACGGCGGCCTTGGACAGGCAGTACGTCTGGGTGTAGGGCTGCGGGACGGCCGAAACGATCGAGGACACGTTGACCAGCACACCCCTGCCCTGGTCGCGCAGGTAGGGCAGGGCGGCGCGGGCCCCGTGGACGTAACCCATCACGTTGACCTCGACGATGCGGCGCAGGTCGCCGAGCGGAAGATCCAGGAAACGGGAAAAGGCGGTCACCGCCGCGCAGTTGACCCAGGCGTCGATGCGCCCGAACCGCCCGACCGCACGCCGGGCGAGTGCCTGCACCGCCCCGCTGTCGGTCACGTCGGTCGGCACGGCCAGTGCCCGGCCGCCCGCGGCCTCGCAGTGCCGCGCGACCTCCAGCAGGGCGTGGCGCCGCCGTGCCGCCAGCACCACGGCCGCGCCCTGCGCGGCGCAGGCCAGCGCCGTCGCGCGACCGATTCCGCTGGACGCCCCCGTGATCACGACGACCGAATCCCGGACCTTCACGACGTCCCCTCCTCGTTCGATCAGGACGGGGAGTAGCCGGTTTCGCGCGCGGGCTGTTCCTCCTGCCCCTCGGCCGGGTTCGTGCGTGCCACTTCGCGCGCGGCCGCTTTCGCCTCGTCCAGGTGGCGCCGGGAGTCGGCCAGTTCCTTCGAGCCCGGCAGCCCTGCGTCGCGTCGCGCCCGCGGGTCCTTCTGTTCCGCCACTGCGGCTCCCTCCGGTGGACGGCCGTTCTGCGGCCGGGCTACCACGAGACCGGGCGGACAAACCCCGTGCGGGCCCGGGATGCGGGCTCGCCAGAATGGCGCGATGGCGACCATCGTGGCGTTTCACGCCCATCCCGACGACGAAGTACTGCTCACCGGCGGCACCCTCGCCCGTGCCGCCGCGGACGGACACCGGGTGGTGATCGTGGTGGCCACCGACACGATGTCTCCCGCCTCCGACGAGTCCGGCGGATCCGTCCCCGACCGGCTGGCGGAACTGCGGGCCAGCGCCGAAATCCTGGGTGTGCACCGCGTCGAGCACCTCGGTTACGCCGACAGCGGGCACGGCCCGGTGCTCTACCCGGATCCGCCGGGACGGCAGCGGTTCGCCCGCGCCGGTGCGGAGGAGGCCGCCGGGCGCCTCGCCGCGCTGCTGCGCGAGGAGCGGGCCGACGTGCTGTTCACCTATGACGCCCGCGGTGGGTACGGCCATCGCGACCACGTCAAGGTGCACGAGGTCGGCCGCCGGGCGGCCGAGCTGGCCGGGGTCGGGCGGGTTTTCGAGGCCACCTTTCCCCGGGAGGTGATCGTGCGGCTGGTGCGGGTGATCCGGCTGCTGCGAATCCCGTTCCGGTACGACGCCGAGGCGCTGGACACCGCCTACAGTCCGCGATGCGCGATCACGCACAGCTTCGACGTGCGTGGCTTTGCCAGGCAGAAGCAGGCCGCGCTCGCCGCGCACCGGTCGCAGGTGGCCGGGACCGGCCGGGTCGCCCCGGTGCTGCGGCTGCTGGTGCGGCTCCCGGTCCCGGTGTTCGCGTTGCTGCTGGGACGGGAGTGGTTCGCCGACGCCAGTCCCGGGCGCGGGTCGAGGTAGCGGCCGATCGTCCGAAATGGACACGGATCGGGAGTCATCCGGGGTTGCCCGTTATTACCCCGAAAAGCCGTTTCGTCACGCTGTCGGCTGGGTCACAATGGGGATCGTTCGCCGTCACTCCGGCGGCGGCTTTCGCCAGGATTCAGGCGCACCAGGGGGAGATGGGCCCGTGAGATCGCTACGAGAGATCAGCCGTCGGATACTCGCCGGGCTGGCGGTCGTCGCCAGTGTCCTGGCCGGCACCCTGGTCGCCTCGGTGACACCCGCTTACGCCGCGAGCGGCCGGGTCGCCGTGGTCGACCAACGCCACGGCGTCCTGATCTTCGACCTCGCCGACGGCACCTGGAACGGCTCGCCACGGTGGCAGTTCCACCCGTCCGGCAACGGCTGGCAGAACCCGTCCGACGTCAAGTTCCGCACCTACGGCGGCCGCAACACGGTCCTGGTCACCGCGTCCGGCGGCATGGCCGCGACCGTCGACTACGCCACCCGCCGGGTGACCTGGTCCCAGTACGTCGGCGGCAACCCGCACGCCATGGAGTTGCTGCCCGGCGGCGCGGTCGTGGTCGCCTCGTCCACCGGAAACCGGCTCACCGTCTACGGCAAGGGCGGCCATACCGGCCGCACCTACCCGTTCGGCGACGCGCACGCCGTGCTGTGGAACGCCGCCACCCAACGGCTCTGGGCGCTGGGCGGCACCAAGCTGTGCAGCTACGCCGTTCGCGGCACGGCCACCGCGCCCACGCTGACCGGGAAGTCGTGTGTGGACGTCCCGTCCGGCGCCCACGACCTGGCACCGGTGCACGGCACCGCCACCCAGCTGTGGTTCAGCACCACCCGCCACGTCTACCGGTACGACATCAACCGCGGCACCTCTGTTCGTGCGCCGAAGTACATCGACAACCGCAGCATCAAGAGCATCGGCAACCAACCGGGCGGCCTCGTCATCACGACCCAGGTCCGGCACGGCAACGCGGACGGCACCTGGGGCAACGGCAACGTCTGGCTGTACCGGCAGGACGGCGCCTACGTCGGTAAGCGCAGCCGGACCGGCGCGGCGATCTACAAGGCCCGGCCGGTGGTCTGGGAATCCCGCTGACCACCCCACCCCGGCAGTGCCTTGCTCACCGGCGGTGGCGGCGGGCACGGTCGATGAGGGCGCGGGCGGCGGGACTGACCGGGCCCTCGCGGCGCCAGGCGAAGGCCAGTCCGCCGCGGAGCGCGGGCCGCACGATCGTCAGGGTGCGCAGGTCCGCGTGGGACCGTGCGAACTGTGCGGGCAGGATCGCCACGCCGAGCCCGCGCGCCGCGAGCCGGGCGAGCATGCCGGGAGCGCTCGCCTCGAACGCGATGTGCGGCGTGAACCCGGCCGCCGCGCAGGCTTCGTCGAGGCGGGAGCGGATGCCGGTGCCCGGGGGGAGGCTGATCAGCGGCCGCCCGCGCAGTCCGGTCAGCGGGATGGTCTCGCGGGCGGCGAGTTCGTCGCCGGGGGAGACCGCGGCGGCGATCGCGTCCTCGGTGACGACGTGCAGTTCCAGTTCCGGCGGCGGGGTCGCGCCGAGCGCGATGATCGCGGCGTCGAGCGTACCCTGTCGCAGTCCGTCGGCCAGATCGTCCGAATTGCCTTCGGTGAGCGTGATTTCCACGCCGGGGTGGTCGCGGTGGTAATCGGCGAGCAGGCCGGGCAGGTCGATGTCGTGGGAGGTCACCATGCCCACGGCGACGTGCCCGCGGATCAGCCCGGTGAGCTCGTCCACGGCCAGGCGCGCCCCGGCGACGGCGGCGAGAGCCGCGCGGGCGTAGGGCAGGACCGCCGCGCCCACCTCGGTGAGCCGCACGGTGCGGGCTGAGCGGTCCAGCAGTTCCTGCCCCAGTTCGCGTTCCAGGCGCCGGATCTGGGCACTGACACCGGGCTGGGCCACGTGCACGCGTTCCGCCGCGCGGGTGAAGTTGCCTTCCTCGGCCACGGTGACGAAGTATTCGAGCTGCCGCAGTTCCATAACCGTTGATTATAGTGTGCAGCACAACCAGCTCTTGGACTTCTGGCTAGTTCTGTTCGATCCTGGATTCATGAACAACGAACACGCCTTGGAACCCGAAGATGTCACCCGCCTGTTCGTCGAGCGCGTCAACGCCGGCGACCTCGACGGACTGGTCGAGCTGTACGCCGAGGACGCGGTACTGGCCTATCCGCCGGGCAGTGAGACCGTGGGGCGCGAGGCGATCAGGAAGGTGTTCGAGCGGATGCTCGAACACGCCCCGCGTTTCCAGTACGAGGAACCCCTGCCCACGATCCGCTACGGCGACCTCGCCCTGACCTCGACGCGTTCCTCCGAC
>NZ_VJWX01000474.1 GCF_007713715.1 Amycolatopsis rhizosphaerae | reverse complement strand
CCCAATCCCCACGCCACCGCCGAGCAGGTCAAGGCCGCCTTCGACGACCCGAAGCTGGCCAACGTGCTCTACCACGACTGGGAGGCGGGCACCTACGACGAGAAGTGGTCCATCTCCTACGACGAGCGCTGCATCTCCTACGCCACCGGTGTGTTCAACGCGGTCGCGGGCGAGGCGGGCCAGCCCTATCCGACGGCGATGGAACTGGGCAGCGGCACCGGTTTCTTCCTGCTGAACCTGATGCAGGGCGGGGTGATCAAGAAGGGTTCGGTCACCGACCTTTCGCCGGGCATGGTGCAGGTGGCGCTGCGCAACGCGGAGAAGCTGGGCCTTGACGTCGACGGCCGGGTCGCCGACGCCGAGCGCATCCCGTACCCGGACAACAGCTTCGACCTGGTGGTCGGGCACGCGGTGCTGCACCACATCCCGGACGTGCAGGCGGCGTTCCGGGAGGTGCTGCGGGTGCTCAAGCCCGGCGGACGGTTCGTGTTCGCGGGCGAACCCACCAAGATCGGTGACTTCTACGCCCGCAAGCTCGGCCAGTTCACCTGGTGGCTGACCACCAACGTGACGAAGTTCGGGCCGCTCAACGGGTGGCGCCGTCCCCAGGAGGAGCTGGACGAGTCCTCCCGCGCCGCCGCGCTGGAGGCCGTGGTCGACATCCACACCTTCGACCCCGGCGATCTGGAGCGGATGGCGGCGGGCGCGGGCGCGGTCGGCGTCAGGGCCGCCACCGAGGAGTTCGCCGCGGCGCTGGCGGGCTGGCCGATCCGGACCTTCGAGGCGGCCGTGCCGCAGGAGAAGCTGACCGTGCGCTGGCGCCTGTTCGCCTACCACCTGTGGCTGCGACTGTCCGCTTTGGACAAAAAGGTGCTGTCGAAGGTGCTGCCGCGGGAGCTCTTCTACAACGTGATGATCACCGGCCGCAAGCCGGACGCCCCGGCCGGGCCGTAGTTGGCGTACGCGTTCTCCCACGCCGACGTCGGGTTCCTGTGCTCGGCGGAGGGCGAACGGGCGCTGGCCGAATGCGCCGGACTGCCGCTGACCGACCGCAGCCGCATCGCCGACGTCGCGGCCGCCCGCCGGATCGCCGGCGAGCGGTTCGCGGCGGCGGTGCTGGAAACGGTGCTGCTGCGGCGGAAGGCGGGGTCCAAACTGGACGACGGGCGGAACTGGCTGTACACCGCCGATGCCCTCCAGCAGGCCAGCGCGACGGCGGTGGCCCGGCACCGGGCCGCCCGGCTGGCCGGCCGGGACGTGCACGACGTGACCTGTTCGATCGGCGCGGACACCGCGGAACTGGCCAAGGTGGCCCGGCGCTGCCTCGGGTCCGATCTGGACGACGTCCGGCTGGCCATGGCGCGGCACAACTGCCCGGGAGTGGCGCTGGCCCGCGCGGACGCGCTGCGTCCGGTCAGCCGCGGCACGGTGATCGTCGCCGACCCCGCGCGCCGGGACTCGGCGGGCAGGCGGACCTGGCGGCCGGAGGATTTCGTGCCACCGCTGGACGAGCTCGCCCGCGTCTACGCGGGGCGCGATCTGGCGGTGAAATGCGCCCCCGGACTGGATTTCGCCGTCGCGCCCTGGGCGGCGGAGGTGGAGCTCGTGTCGCTGGACGGGCAGGTGCGGGAGGCGTGCCTGTACTCGCCGGGCCTGGCCACGGCCACCCGCCGGGCGACGGTGCTCGGCGGCGACGGTACGGAATGGACGATCACCGACGCCGATCCCGGTGGGATCGGCGCGGCCGAGCCGGGGGAGTGGATCGTCGACCCGGACGGCGCCGTGGTGCGTGCCGGGCTGGTCAAGCAGTACGGCGCCCGGCACGGCCTGTGGCAGTTGGACGAACGCATCGCCTATCTGACGGGCCCCGAGCCGCCGCCCGGCGTGCGGGCCTTCCGCGTGCTGGAACACGGGCCGTACCAGGAGAAGGCGTTGCGGGCGCTGGTGAAACGGCGGGAGATCGGGCGGTTGGAGATCCTCGTGCGCGGCCTCGACGTGGATCCGGACGCCCTGCGCCGCCGGCTCAAGCCGCGCGGCCCGGTGGAGGCCACGCTGGTGCTCACCCGGATCGGGCGCGCCCCGGTGGCCTTCGTCTGCGAAGCCGCCCGCATTCCCGGCCGCTGACCGCCACACGGGCGCCTCAGCGCAGTTCGGTGGCGAACAGCTCACGGGTTCGCCGCCACGCGTCGTCGGCCGGACCCTCCCGGTAGGTGTCCCGGACGTGGCAGAAGAACCCGTGTGGCGTGTCCGGGTAGACCACCACCTCGTGGCGCACCCCGGCTTCGGCCAGGCGCGACCCGATCTCGCGGTGGTGCTCGGCGGGCACCGCGTGGTCGGCGTCCCCGACGAGGTAGAGCACCCGGCCGGTGATGTCCCCGGTCAACGTCACGGTCGGTTCCGGACGGCCGAGTGGAATGTCGGTGGTGGTCAGCCAGCCGCCGTAGAACACCGCCACCGCGGCCAGATCGAGCCGGGTGGCGGCGAAGTAGGCCAGATGCCCGCCGAAGCTGAGCCCGATCATCCCGGCCTTTCCCGTGGCGCCGTGGTCGGTCAGCGCCTTCCGTGCGGCCTCGAGATCAGCCAGCGCACCCTCGCGCGTGACCGTTTCGAGCAGGGTGAACCCACGTTGCCGCCCCTCTTCCGTGCTGTCCAGTTCGGTACCGGGAGCGGCCCGGTGGTAGAAGTCCGGCGCGATGGCGACGTACCCCTCGGCCGCCACCCGGTCGGCGACGTCGCGCACGTAGGAGGTCAGCCCGAACAACTCGAAGCCGACGAGCACGCCGGGATGGTCGCCCGGCTCGGCCGGGCGCGCGAGGTAGGCGCCCATGGTGGGCGAGGCGGCGTCCGCCACCGCGATCTCGATCTTTTCGCGAACGATCTCTGTCACGCCTCCACAGCTACCCCCGCGAACCCCGCCACGACCAATAGATTCCTCGGCTATCTTCGATCAGCGCGCCGATGGCGGGCGGCAAACTGGGCGAGAAGGACGGATGCGGCACGTGGAACTGTCCGTTATGCGCACCTTCCTCGCGGTGGTCCGATGTGGATCGTTCACCGCGGCGGCGCAGACGCTCGGCCTGTCCCAGCCGACCGTGACCGCCCACGTCCGGGCGATGGAGGCGGACCTGGGGCAGCAGCTGTTCGAACGCGGGCCGAGAGGGGTGGTCGCGACCTCGGTGGCCGAGGAACTCGCGCGCGAGATGGCCGAGCATGTCGACGCTCTCGCCGCGATTTCCCGCCGGGGCCGGGAGCCTCTGGCCACGCCCGTGCACCTGGCCGGTCCCGCCGAGCTGACCAGCCTCCGCGTGGTGCCCGCACTGGCCGGGCTGAGCCGCCGGGGCCTGAGGTTGCGGGTGGGTTTCGGGCTGGCCGACGACCTGCTGGCCGGGCTCGCCGCGGGCCGGTTCGACCTGGTGGTGTCCACCGTCCGGCCGAGGCTGCGCGGCGTTTCCGCCACCCCGCTGGCCGACGAGGAGTTCGTACTGGTCGGGGCGCCTTCCTGGGCCGAGAACCTCGACCTCTCCGTCGATCCGGTCACGGCACTGGCGAACGTGCCGCTGGTGGCGTACGCGGAGGAACTGCCGATCATCCGGCGCTACTGGCGCTCGGTGCTGGGGGTGCCGCCGCCCGGCCGGGCCGCCGCCGTGGTGCCGGACCTGCGGGGCGTGCTCGCCGCGACGGCGGCCGGGATCGGGATCACGGTGCTGCCCCGGTACCTGTGCGCGCGGGCACTGGCCGAGGGCGAACTCGTCGCGCTGCTGGAGCCCGAGGTGCCGCCGATCAACACGATCTTCCTCGCCGCCCGCACCGGCACCACGGGCCTGCCGCACCTCGCGGCCGTCCGGTCGGTCCTGCTGGAGGCCGCCCGGACCTGGTGACCCCCGGGTCAGCCGATTTTTCGGCTGGAGGCGACACCGTCGGTGTTGATCAGGTACTGACCGCCTTGGTTGATCATGCCGAGGTCGTGGGTTTCCAGGTACCGCGTGCCGCTGACGGTGTACTCGAAGGTGATTTCGACGGTGTTCGCGCCGACCTCGCGGGCCGGCACGGTCACCTTCAGTTCGCTGACGGTGCTCCACCAGCTCAGGTACACGGCCTTGGTCTTCTTCTGGAGCTCCGGTCCGATCATGGTCCAGCCCAGCTCCGGGTTTCCGGGCATGATCGAGTAGTAGGTGGCCACGGTCTGGACCGCCGAGGAGCCGCCACCACCCGCCGGACCGGTGGCCGAAGAGCTGCTGCTCGCCTGCGACGAGGACGGTGGCTGCGAGGACGGTGACGACGGTTTGGGGCTCGGGTTGTCGGTCGCCGTCGGGCCGGGCTGCGCGGCGGAAGAGGCCGTCGCGGAGGTGCTGACGCCGTTCGCCGCGTTGTCGTTCACCTTGCCGCCCCAGGGCTTCAGCACCAGGACGGTCGTCACCACGGCCGCGACGAGCAGCACGACGGCGATCCCGGCGTAGAGCAGGACCGGTCTGCGCCGCTGACGGGCGGTACGTGAGATCTCTTCGAGTTCGGCGGCCACTTCGGCCATGGTGGGCCGCTCCGCCGGATCGAGCCGCATCATCCGGTTCAGCGGTTCGGTGAGCGGCCCCGCCTTCTGCGGCGGGTTGAACCGCCCGGCCGCCGCCGCGTACAGCATGGCCATCTGGTTTTCGGTTTCGCCGTAGGGAAACCGGCCCTCGACGATGGTGTAGAGCGTGGCGCCGAGGGAGAACACGTCGGAGGCCGGACTCGGCTTCTCGCCTCGCGCGGCCTCCGGGGACAGGTAGGCGGGGGTGCCGGCGAAACTGCCGCTGCCGGTGAGGGTGCCGTCGTCCGTGGCCTTGGAAATGCCGAAGTCGGTGATCTTGGCGGTGCCGTCGTCGCCGAGCAGGATGTTGCCGGGCTTGACGTCACGGTGCACGATGCCCGCGTCGTGCGCGGCCGCCAGTGCGTGCGCGGCCTGCGCGCCGATCCGCGCCACCTCGGCGGGCGGCAGCGCACCCCGGTCGGTCTGCACCTCCGACAGGCTCCGCGAGGGCAGGTACTCCATGATCAGCACGGGGAGGCCGTCGTCGTCGGCCACGTCGAACACGGTGATGGCGTGCCGGTGCTGCAGGCGCGCGGCGATCCGCGCCTCCCGTGACGAGCGCTTACGCGCGTGCTCGGCGTCCTCCTTGCTGAGATTGGGTGAAAGGAGAAGCTGTTTCACGGCAACGGTCCGGTCCAGCAACTCGTCCTTCGCCAGCCACACCACGCCCATCGCGCCCCCGCCGATCCGGCGCTGGAGTCGATAGCGGCCGGCGATCAGGCGTCCTTTGTCGTCTTTTTCCGTCCCGGTCACCCGGCTAGGCTACGGTGTCCCCGTCGGGCCCTTACGACGCTCCCGGTGATCTCTGCCGAACGGTTGAGCGGGACGGCCGTGGGGCCGCCCCGAGTGACAGCCCGCAAG
>NZ_VJWX01000473.1 GCF_007713715.1 Amycolatopsis rhizosphaerae | reverse complement strand
GCCGAGCATCGCCGCGACCGAGCCCAGCCGCCGGTGAGGCTTCGAGCCGGTGCCACCCGCGAGAACGCTGTCGGCCGCGAGGCCGGTCAGCGTGAGCGTGAGGACCGTCGTGGTGAGGTCGGGGGCGGCGAGCCGCCGGACGGTGGCGTTCTGCACGCCCAGCGCGACCGCGAGCACGGCCACCGTGACCAGCGCCCGGTCACCGCGGTAGGCCAGCACTCCGGAACCGCCCAGCACGGCCACCATCGCGAGCACTCCCGTCTCGGTGGTGAAGGCCGCGGTCAACCAGGTACGGGGCCGGGTGCCGAGCCGTGCCCCGAGCCGGCCGCCGAGCAGTGCGCCCAGCAGGAACCCGCCGATCGCCACCACGGAGGCCAAGGCCCACACGCCCGCGCCCGGCTGCAGCGCGAACCCGAGGAAGACCACGTTGCCCGTCATGTTCGCGACGAAGACCCGGCCCAGCCCGAGGTAGCTCACCGCGTCGATCAACCCGGTCACCGCGGTGAGCGTCAACAGCGCGGCGACCAGCCCGCGGCGACCGATCGGGACGGCCACGAGAACCCCCTCCTGGAACACACGGATCCAGGAGAACCCGGACCGGAGCGGCTCAGTCTCCCACGCCGTACCGGGCGTAGCGCTCGGAACGCCACCAGTGGCTGTACGCCGGCGCCTGCGGCCAGCCCGCGGGGACGTCCTGCCACTCCTCCTGCCTGCCGTAGGGCAGCAGGTCGATCAGCGGGAAGGTGTGGCTCAACTGCTCGACGCCACGGCCGTCGGTGTGCCACGTCCGGTAGACGGTGTCGCCGTCCCGCAGGAACACGTTGACCGCGAACCCGCCTCCTTCCGGTGCGCCCACGTCGGCGCCGAAGGAACTACCGGCCGTCGAATACCAGTCCATCGCATTGCCGACTCGCCTCTTGTACGCCAGTGCCTCCTCGATCGTCCCCTGCGTGACGACGACGAAGCGGGCGTCGTAGTCGTCGAGGAATTCCAGTTTCCAGAACTGGGCGGTGAAACCGGTACAGCCCGGACACTGCCACTCCTGACCGGGTTGCCACATGTGGTGGTAGGCGATCAGCTGGGACTTCCCGTCGAAGACGTCGGCGAGCCGGACGGGCCCGGCGGGCCCCCGCAGGGTGTACTCGGGCAGCCGCACCATGGGCAGCCGCCGCCGCTGCGCGGCGATGGCGTCCAGCTCCCTGGTCGCGGCCTTCTCCCGGGCGCGCAGTTCGCCGAGCCGCCGCCGCCAGGTGGCTTCGTCGGTCACGGAAGGCAGTGGTTTGCTGGTCATGTCGGCCTCTCTCCTCGCTCCTCCAGCGGTGCGGGCGCCGGTACTGGACCCGCACACCGGATAGACCAGGCGTGAGTGCGAAACTCACCGGTCCCTCGATCGAGCGAGGCCGGGCACGTCGGCGCGGGCAGACCTCCCGGGCTCCCCGCGGGGCGGCACAAGTGAGCGGCAGCCCTGAACCGAGGGTTTCCTCCGTACCCGGGTTACCCTGCTGGCCCCTCTGCCCCGTGCCCGTCCTGGGAGTCCCGCCATGCTCACCGTGCTGGAAATCGTCGGCCTGATGGCCTTCGCCGCCTCCGGTTCCCTCGCCGCCGTGCGCGCGGAGCTGGACGTGTTCGGCGTCGTGGTGCTGGGACTGACGACGGCACTGGGCGGCGGGATCATCCGGGACGTGCTGCTCGGCGTGCAGCCGCCCGCCGCACTGGTGAGCTGGCCGTACCTGGTGGTCGGTGCGGCGACCGCGCTCGCGGTGTTCGCCTTCCACCCGCTGGTCGCCCGGCTGCGGAAGGCCGTGCTGGTCGCCGACGCCGCCGGGCTCGGCCTGTTCGCCACGGCGGGCACCGCCACCGCCCTCGACCTCGGGACGCCGGGGTACACCGCCTGCCTGATCGGGATGACGACCGGGATCGGCGGCGGGGCGTTGCGCGACCTCCTGCTGCGGCAGATCCCCCTGGTACTCCGCCGCGAGATCTACGCCCTCGCCGCCCTGCTCGGCGCGGTGATCGTCGTCGCCGGACATACCCTGCACTGGCCCACCGGGCCGGTGACCGCCGTCGCCGCCGCGGTCACCGTCCTCGCCCGGCTGCTGGCCATCTGGCGCGACTGGAACGCCCCCCTGCCCAGGGCGGGCTCGAACCGGTGGGAACGGTGACGCCGGGGTACCAGTGAGCGGTGAGCCCACGACGGACGAGCAGGACACCGCACGAAGTCCCGGCCGAGAAGTTCACCGGTCTCGACGCGATCGAGGACGAGATGACACCGCCTCACGTCATGGTCCGCCGACCAGCGCGACTGAAGGAGGTGGACTACCCGTTGCGTGCGTCGAGCTCGGTCGGCAGCGTCTGCTGGGTGGCCGCCCACGAGGCCAGGAGCGCCAGGTTGTCCGCGGTCGGCGTGCCCGCGGGTGCGGTGTAGACGGTCAGGTGCAGGCCGGGTTCGGCGGGCAGTCCCAGGGTCTCGACGTCCAGGTCGAGCCGGCCCACGACCGGATGGTGCATGCGCTTGCGTCCGGACCGGTGCAGCCGCACGTCCTGGGATGCCCACCGTTGCCGGAACAGCTCACTGCGCGTCGACAGCTCGCCGACCAGGGCGATCAGCTCCTCGTCGTGCGGGTTGCGGCCGGCTTCCATGCGCAGCTTCGCGGCCGCGTCGCCGGCGACCCGGTCGTAGTCGACGAAGAAGTCCCTGGCCGCCCCGGGAGCCAGATAGACGAACCGCGCTGTGTTCGCGGGCCGTCGCGGGTCGGCCAGCACCGGTGAGAACAGCGCGCGGGCGAGTTCATTCGTGGCGAGCACGTCGTAACGTCCGTTGCAGATCCAGGCCGGCGCGTCGGAGATGGCGTCGAGCACCTGCCGCAGTGTCGAGCGCACCTTCACGGCAGGCCTGCGCCGGCGTGGACCGCTGGGCGCCCCGGATCGGCGCGCGAGGTGGAACAGGTGGTCGCGCTCGGCCTCGTCGAGTTGCAAGGCAGAGGCCAACGCGTCGAGCACGCCGTCGGAGGCACCGGCGAGGCTGCCGCGCTCCATGCGCACGTAGTAGTCGACTGATACCCCCGCCAGTAGCGCTACCTCCTCGCGACGCAGGCCTTTGACCCGACGATGGCCGCCGTAAGCGGGCAGGCCCGCTTGCTCGGGTGCGATGCGGGCGCGACGGGAGCTGAGAAACTCCCGGATGTCGGTGCGTAGATCCATCGTGGCCATCCCCTCACGGTAAGCCCGTCCCGCAGGCCAAGGGAGGTACTGCGGGTACCCCGACGACTGCATTGGGGGCCCGGACTCGGAGGTGTTCACGAGGGGCCGTCAAAGCCTCGCGCCGACGCCCTAGGGGGTACCCGATGCGGTCGTCGCGATGCCGCCGTCTACCGCGATGATGGTGCCCGTGAGGTAGGAACCGGCCCGGCTAGCGAGAAACACGGCGATACCCGCCATGTCGTCGTCGCGGCCGAGCCGGCGTAGAGGCGCCTTCGCCGCGATCGTGTCGCCGATGGCGTCGAGCGTGGACGCCATCATCTGCGACGGGAACGGTCCCGGTGCTACCGCGTTCACCGTGACGTGCTGTGGGCCCAGTTCTCTGGCGAGCACTCTGGTGAGTTGATGGAGTGCCGCTTTGCTGCCGGCGTACGAGTAGTTGGGCGACTGGGCGACGTGGATGGCGGCGATACTGCCGATGTTGATGATCCGCGCGGGATCATCGGCGGTACCCGCCCTGCGAAGTGCGGGCAGCAGCGCCTGCACCAGCCAGAACGGCGATTTGAGGTTGAGGTCGATCACTGCGTCCCAGGCCTCGTCCGGGAACGTCTCCAGCGGCTCGCGCCACATCGCTCCCGCGTTGTTGACGAGGATGTCCAGGCGCTCCGAGTCGGCCTTGACCAGATCAGCGAGGCGCCGACACTCGTCGTGCCCGGACAGGTCGGCGGGGATTGCTTGAACGTCGCCGAATTCGGACAGTAGACGCTGTGCCTCCGCGCACACGTCTGCTGTGCGTGAACTGATGACGACGCGGGCGCCCGCCTGCAGAAGGCCGCGCGCGATCATCATCCCAATGCCCCTGGTGCCGCCAGTGACAAGGGCATACTTCCCACTCAGATCGAAAAGGTCCGCGTGAGTGGTGAATTGGCTGTCCGTCATTGGTCTCCGTCCCTTCTGTCGTGGAAGAATGCGCCGACCCGGTCGCGCATTCGGGGCGCTGAATTGAACTGATGGCGGTAAACTGCAGTGCGTGCCCATGGAGTGTTGTCGGCGCTTTCGTTCAGGGCGCCTACTCAACCAGGTTGACAGGCGTTTCGGACGTCTGGGAGGCCCTGGTGATACCCGTATCACCAGGGTCTCCCTGCCGGCCGCAAGGCCTGCTTAACCTGTGTCCGGTTCCCGGCTGAACGCAGGGAAGCAATGGGCCGGATGATATTTTCCGAAGGAGCATCTCCAGTGCAAAAGCGCAAACTTGGACAGCAACTCGAAGTTTCGGCCCTGGGGCTCGGCTGCATGGGCATGAGCTTCTTCTACGGTACGCCCCCGGACCCAGCCGAGATGACGAAGCTGCTGCGGGCCGCAGTCGACCGCGGCGTGACTTTCTTCGACACCGCCGAAGTCTATGGCCCTTTTACCAATGAAGAGCTGGTCGGTCAGGCACTGGCGCCGGTGCGCGACCAGGTGGTGATAGCCACCAAGTTCGGTATCAAGCACGGCGAACACGGGCCGACCCCGATGTCGGGGGTCGATAGCCGACCCGAGCATATCCGCCGGGTAACCGAGGCCTCGCTCACGCGTCTGCAAACCGAGTGCATCGACCTGCTCTATCAACACCGCGTCGATCCCGACGTGCCCATCGAGGACGTGGCCGGTACGGTAAAAGAGCTGATTTCCGAAGGTAAGGTCAAGCACTTCGGTCTGTCGGAGGCCGGCGCGGCGACGATTAGCCGCGCCCACGCTGTGCAGCCTGTGGCGGCGCTGCAAAGTGAATACTCGCTCTGGACGCGAGAGCACGAGACCGACATTATTCCGATCTTGGAGAAGCTGGGCATTGGTCTGGTGCCCTACAGTCCGCTCGGGAAGGGCTATCTGACCGGCAAAATCGATTCCAGCACCTCGCTGGCCGACGACGATCTGCGCCGCTCCCTGCCGCGCTTTACCCCCGAAGCGCGACAGGCCAATCAGGCACTGGTCGAGTTGCTCCGGCAGATTGCCGACGACAAGGGAGCTACGCCGGCTCAGATCGCCCTCGCCTGGGTGCTGGCGCAGAAGCCGTGGTTCGTGCCGATCCCCGGCACCACCAAGCTGCACCGCCTGGAAGAGAACCTGGGCGCACTCGACATCGAGCTGACGCCCGGTGACCTGCAGCGTATCGAGGAGACCGCGGCCCGAATCCATATCCAGGGCGGGCGCGTTCCCGAGCAGTTGAAGTCACTGTTCGGCCGCTAGGTGTACTGACCCGGGAGGTTGGGGACG
>NZ_VJWX01000472.1 GCF_007713715.1 Amycolatopsis rhizosphaerae | reverse complement strand
GGAGTCCTCGGAGCGGACGACGGCGACCGGGCAGGTCCCCTGCTGCACCACGGCCTGGCTGGTGGAGCCAAGCAGCAGGCCCGCGAATCCGGTGCGGCCGCGGGTGCCGACGACCAGCATCCGCGCGTGCCGCCCGAACTCGAGCAGGGTGCGGCCGGGACGGCCCCGCAGCACCACGTGCTCGACCGGGACCTGCGGAAACTCCCGTGCCAGCGGGGAAAGTTGCCGGATCAGCTGGGCGCGCTCCTCCTCGTGGACGGCCATCGGCCCGGCCACCCCCGGGTTGTGCCAGGTGCGCACGGCGGTCAGCCCGGCACCGAAGCGGGCGGCCTCGGTGAAGGCGAACCGGACGGCGGCGGCACAGGCCGGCCAGCCGTCGACACCGACAACGACCGGACCACGGTCGTATCCGGGGCTGCGCACCACGACGACGGGGCAGCGCGCGTGCACGGCCAGGGTCAGCCCCGCCGAGCCCATGATCAGCCTGCTGACGCCGCTGAGCCCGCGGGAGCCGAGCACGACCAGTGCCGCGCGGCGGGATTCGTCGAGCAGCACGACGCGCGGGTCGCCTTCCCGCAGCACCTTTTCCACCGTGACGCCGGGGGCCGACTCGCGGACGGCGGCGCAGGCCGCACGCAGGCGCAGCTCGCCGTGTTCCCGCAACTGGTCGTGGGTCAGCCGCCCCGGGTGGCCGATGCCGGAGTAGGAGTGCACCAGGCGGACCGGGACCGCCAGCCGGCTGGCCTCACGGGCGGCCCAGCGGGCCGCCTCCAGCGCGGAACCGGAACCATCCACCCCCACGACGACGGGACTGCCGGAATCGGACATCATCACAAGCTCCACATCGACGAGACGGGAATTCGCGTCAGAATCTGTTGAGGTCCCGGCCCACGCGGGCCCATTCCCGGGTCCACGCCGCGGCGCGCAGCCGGTTGAGGAGGCCGCGGGCCAGTCCCAGCAGCAGGCACAGTGCGGCGACCGCGCCCGCCCAGACCAGCAGGCCGAGGCCGACGCCGAGACTCAAGGCGTTACCCGCGGTGGTGGGAGGTGCGGTGAGGTTGCCGGTGCTGTCGAGCCACACGGACACGGGGGTGCCCGCCGGCGTGCCTGGTGCGGCGTCGACGGTGCCGACGCGCACGCTGCCGTCGGCCAGCCGCCAGGTGGCGGCCACCTTCTGGGAGGTGGCGGGGATGACGTCGCTGTTACCCGGGTCGGGTGCGGCGGTGAGCAGGGTCGCGTCGGTGTGCACGCGGGTCGCCTGCTGTTCGGCGGAATCGGCCAGCGCGTGCTCCCGTTGCTCGGCACCGAGCAGCGCCGCGAACGGGATGGCCGCGAGGGCGAGCACGAGTACCAGGAGTACGAGCGCGGCTTCGATGCGGTCCCAGGGCCGCACGAGCGGGTTGCGCCCCGGATGGATCCAGCGCAACTGGCGTACCAGCCAGTTCGATCGCGCGATCATGGCGGGACCTCCTCCGCTGTTCCTCCGCTGTAATCAATGTCGCTTTTTCCGGCCCGCGGCCGAAGGGTCTATGGTCACCTGAGGCGCGCCGAAGGACCCGGTTCGCACTTCCGGTTCCCGTTTTCCGCCCGCCACTTCGGGTTTTGTTTTCCTTTCCCCGTCGCGCGGCCGCTTTTTTCGCCCGAACAGTGCGATGAGCGGAATGGTGAACAGCAGTGGCCCGAGCACGGCCAGCGGCCGTTCCGCCCACCAGATGAGATCGGGGGCGCGGTCGGAGGTCATCCGCCGGTCGAACGCCAGGTAGCCGATCGCGCGGAAGAGCGCCATTCCGGTGGTGTGAAAGAGAAACAGCGGCAGCGCGTAGCGGTTGAGCAGGCCGTTGACCTGATGCCACCGGGGTTTCGCCAGTTTGCGTTCCATCGCCGGGCGGAACACCTCGGCGAAGCCGATCTGGAAGACGAGCAGCGCCACGATGACGAACGTCGGAGGTGCCATGTTCGACAGCCGGTCCCCCGGCACCCCGACCATCGAACCGGGATACGCCCCGGAGAACACCAGCCCCATCAGGCCGAACAGACCGGCCCACAGCAACGCCAGGTCGACCCGGCGCGCGGCGTCGACGATGCGGTGGTAGAAGAACCCGGACTGGTAGGCCAGTCCCCACACGGCGGCCATGTTGATCCAGCCCGCCCAGTCGTACCCGTATCGCAGGCGCAGCACGTCCACCAGCATCGCGATACCGGCGAGCCACACCAGGACGATCACGTCGAACTTGCGGTGCAGCCACAGGCTCACCGGCAGCAACAGCAGCAGCCCGACGTACACGCCGAGGAACCACAGCGGACTGATGATGAGCATCACAGCGCCGCGGATCCAGTGCAGGTCCAGGGTGACGCCGAGGATGGTGCCGAGCACCGCCCAGGTGGCAACGAGTACCAGCGCGGGCACGAGGAGTTGCCGAAGATGGTGCCACAGATAGGGAACGATCCGTTCGCCCCGGGCCTCCGCGTGCTCCCACGAGACCATGTGCACGTAGCCGCCGACGTAGAAGAAAACCGGCAGGACCTGCAACAACCAGGTCAGCACCCAGAGCCCGGAGAAGAAACCGAGCGGGCTGGTGGGCTGCGGCCCCTCCGGTGTCCAGTGCAGGATCGTGAACGCCCAGTGCCACAGGACCACGACGACCAGGCTGATCGCCCGGAGGAAGTCCACATACGGTTCCCGCGCGGCGTGACCGCTCGTGTTCATCGCCGCAGTCCTTTCTGGGGTGCACAATGGAATCACGATGTCTGCTGTAGTCACCCCCGCGCGACGGCCGGAAGTCCTCACTTTGCGTCGCCGAGTTCCCGTTGTCCTCACCGCCGTCCTGCTGCTGGCGGTGTCCACCGTGCTGACCAACCGCTTCCTGCCCGGCTGGGCCTATCCCGTGACGGGCGCGGTGACGGCGGTGGCACTGATCGTGCTCGCGCGCGGGGCCGGGCTGTCCCCGGCTTCGATCGGGCTGGACCGCGACAACTTCCGGCGGGCCGCCCTGTTCGGTCTGGCCGGGTTCGCCGTGGTGCTGCTCGGTTTCGGTGTCGCGATGGCGGTGCCGTCCCTGCGGACCCTCTTCCACGACGGGCGGATCGGGTCTCCGGGGTTCGGCCAGCTGCTGTGGCTGGCGCTGATCCGGATCCCGCTGGGCACCGTGCTGCTGGAAGAGGTCGCCTTCCGCGGTGTGCTGCCCGCGTTGCTCGGCGCGGGCGAACGGTGGCGGTGGGGCCCGGTGCTGGGCGCGGCCGGGCTGTTCGGCCTGTGGCACCTGCTGCCGTCGCTGGCTCTGGAGCAGAACGCGGCCGTGCACGCGACCTTCGGCGGGCTGCCACTGGCGGTGGTTTCGTTGCTGGCGATGATCGCCGCGGCCGGGGCCGGGGTGTTCCTGTACTGGTGGCGGCACACCGGGCGGGGCCTGGCGGCACCGATGATGATCCACCTGGCCACCAATTCCGGTGGTCTGGTGTTCGCCTGGCTGCTACTGGCGCACTGAAAATGCTGAAAATGCGCTGAGCGCGCACTGGGCACCCACCGTCGCACGGCCCGTTTCAGTGCCGTTTCAGTGCCGCTTCAGTGCCGTCCGGTGCTCGCGGTGGCCTTGGCGGCCAGCACGGCGGCCCAGTTGCGGGCCCGGTCCTCTTCTCCGGCGCGGAGTTCACCCGGGGTCTGGGTGGCGAAGAAGCTCTCCGGTGGCGCGAGCAACGGGAATCCGTGCCTGTGCAGCAGTTTAGCGGCACCATGGGCGGCCGAACCGGTCATCCAGCGCGGTTTGTCCAGCCGGGTGTCGAAGGCGACCGCCCGGACACCGGCGGGGGCCCCGGAAAGCGACCGCAGCCAGTCCCTGATGCCGTTGCGGGAACGGATCTCCTGTGTCGTCTGCCGCTGCGCGGCCTGGCGGGTACTGGCCCGGCTCATGCCCCACGCGTGCGTGGGACCGCCGACCACCACCAGGTCCACCCCGTCGAGCCGGGACGGCGCATCGTCCACATTGACCACGTCGACCTCGGCGTGCGGGGCGAGCCCCGCAGCCATCGCGCGGGCGATCCGCTCGCTCCCGCCGAACATTGACTCATAGATCACGACAGCGCGCATCTGCTGACTCCTCGAATTCGCGGTTTCACCGTTCCACGCTGCCCGCGACTCCTACGACGGAGTGAGAGCCGAACGTCACCGCTTCGCGCGACTCGCCTCTTTCACCCGTAAGGCCCTAACATTTTGCGGGTGAACGCCACCTGCGCCGGAGAGCGCGAATTGGCCGTCGAGTGGAACGACGAGCTCATCGACCAGCTCGATTGGCATTGGACGAACCAACTGCGGCCGCGGCTGACGGGTCTGGGTGACGACGAGTATTTCTGGGAACCCGCTCCCGGCTGCTGGAACGTGCGGCCGAGGGACGAGAGCACCGCGCCACTGGCGCTCGGATCGGGCGAGTTCGTGGTGGACTTCGCCTACCCGGCGCCGGTCCCGCCGCCGGTGACGACGATCGCCTGGCGGATCGCGCATCTGGTGGTCGGGGTGCTCGGGATGCGGGTGGCCCTCCACTTCGGCGGCCCTGCCGTGGACTACCGCGGGTTCGCCTACGCCGGCAACGCCGCCACCGCACTGGCCCAGTTGGACGAGGCCTACGCGGGCTGGCTGGAAGGGGTGCGAAGACTCGGCGAGGACGGGCTGGCGCGGCCGTGCGGCCCCGTGGAGGGGCCGCTGGCGCAGCGCCCGATGGCCGCTCTGGTCATGCACGTCAACCGGGAGGTCATGCACCACGGCGCGGAGATCGCGCTGCTGCGCGACCTATACCTGCGTCGGGCCTGCTGACCGCGGTTCCCGCGAGACCCGGCGCACGGGGACCGCGATGAGCGTCACGCCCGCGGCGAGCAGCACCACCCCGAACGCGATGATCCCGGCGGAGATCCAGCCGAGCCCGGGTGCGGTGGCGCCGACGTCGGCGCGGGCGTCGATGCCGGGGGTGGCGTCGGCGTTCATCACGACCACGGTCCAGTCACCGGCCCGCAGCGGCACGGTGACGGTCTGGGTGCCGGTTCCGCCGGCCGCAGCCACCCAGATACCGGCGTCACCGGGAGGTGTGGCCGGTGGCCCGCCGTGGTGCGGTGTCAGGTGCCCGGACGAGGAGTCCCGCAGCACCGCGTAGTCCACTCCGCCGAGGTAGCGGTCGACGGCGCCGGTGGGGGCGATGCCGACGAAGACCGCGCGGCCGGGGTCGGCGGAGGTGACCCGTACCCGCACATCCCCGACACCGGCCCCGGCACCGGGGGTCCAGTTCAGCAGCGCGACCGGCTGCGTGATCACCGCGTAACCGGAGTCCGTCAGGGTGTCGGAGACGGTGAGGTAGCCGTCCGCGTCACGTCCGGCCCGGTCGGCCCACAGCAGGGTCGAGCCGCCGGTGAGCAGGCCGACCGACACCAGTGCCAGCACGGCACCGACGATCACCGAGGCGATGCGCCCTCCGGTCCAGCCG
>NZ_VJWX01000471.1 GCF_007713715.1 Amycolatopsis rhizosphaerae | reverse complement strand
GGACTGAGAGGGCCCCCGGCGAGGGGGAGGTCCGGGGGCCGGGTCCCACCGTACGCGAGGAGCGGGTGCGGGAACAGTGGCCGCGACCGGTTCGGCCAATCCTTTGATCAAGCGGGGAGACGCCCCGGCGCTCCGCGGGGTCCGCCGACTCAGTCCGCTTTGGTGGTTTCGACCGGCTCGACCGGCTCGACCGGCTCGCCATAGGCCTCGACGGCGGCGAGCCGGGCGGCGCCCAGCACCCCGTCCGCGCTCGCCAGTACCTCCGGTCCGGCCAGCCGTTCGCGCACCCTGACGCCGACGGGCCCGGTCAGCACGCTGCCCACCAGCACCACCGGGGTGTCCTCGCCGGGCTCCCGCACCGCCATCGCGGTCGCGGTGAGCAGATCCGCCGCGCGGTCGAGGATTTCCCCGGCGTCGGCCGCGGCGCTGACCAGCGGGGCGAACCGGGCGAGCCGGATGGGGGCTTCCGCGTTCGCGGCGGTGATCAGCCGTCGCCAGGCCTGGCGGCGGTCGGTTTCGGCGATCCCGGCCTCGGCCAGCACCGAGGTCGCCAGTTCGCCCAGTTCGCCCTCGCCACTCAGGGCGTCCAGGGTGGCCCGTACCGCCTCCCGTCCGAGCCAGTAGGCGGAGCCTTCGTCGCCGAGCAGCCAGCCGTAGCCCCCCGCCGTGGCCACCATGCGGCGCTTGCGGATGCGACCGGCGATGGAGCCGGTACCCGCGATGAGCACCGTCCCGTCCGGGGAGGGGGTGGCCGAGGCGAAGGCCACCTCGGCGTCGGTGAGCACCAGGACCCCGGCCAGGCCGAGGCGCCGCCAGGTGGTCTCGAACAGTGCCGCGACGGCCGGGTCGGTGAGCTTGCTGGTTCCCGCCATGCCGACGACGCAGGCGCTCGCGCGGGACGGATCGAGACCGGCCAGGCTGTGCCCGATCGCCTCCGCGAGGTGGGCGGCGGCCCGCTCGGGCGGATGAGCGTTGGGATTGCCGCCCCCCGAACGGCCACGGCCCACGACGGTTCCGGCGGCCGTGACGGCGAGCGCCCGGGTCGACGTGCCCCCGGCGTCGACCCCGATCACGAAGCTTTCCGGACCGCTCATCGGGTCTTCGTCACCTTCCGGAGGCCGCGCGGTGAGTCCGGGTCGCCGCCGCGGGCCAGCGCCAGGCCGAGGGCGAGCCGCTGCACGGGCAGGGCCTCGAGCACGGGGGCGAGTTCCTCGGCGACCGGCGGGACCGGGATCCGCAGCGCGGCGGGGACCTCTTCGCAGGCCGACCCGAGTGCGAGCACGTCCGCACCCCGCTCGGCGACGGCGGCCAGCACGTCCTGCATCGCCGCGCCGCCGCGGCCCGCGCCGGTCACCGCGAGCACCGCGGTTTCGGCGTCGACGGCGGCGACGGGACCGTGCAGCAGGTCGGCCGCGCTGTAGGCGCGGGTGGCGAGGTAACTGGTCTCGGCCAGTTTCAGCGCGGCCTCCAGTGCCGTGGCGTACGAGTAGCCGCGGGCGGTGGTGATGATCCGGTCGGCGAACCGGTAGCGGTCGATCGCGCGCTGCACCGGCACTTCGAGGGCCCGCTCGGCGAGCGGGCCGAGTTCGGCGGCGGTGGACCCGTCCCCACCCCGGACGGCATCCACGAGCAGGTACAGGGCGAGCAGGGTGGCCGAGTAGGTCTTGGTGGCCGCGACGGCACGCTCGGTCCCGGCGCCGATCCCGACGGCGAGTTCGGCCGCGGCGGCGAGCGGCGAGGTCGGGGTGTTGGTGACGGCGACGGTCAGCGCGCCCTGTTTGCGCGCGGTGGTGGTGAACTCGACCAGGTCGGGCGAGCCGCCGCTCTGGCTGACCGAGATGAGCAGGACGTCGCGGAGGTCCGGCCGGGCCCCGTAAAGAGTTACCGTGGACGGGGACACCAGTCCGGCGGGAAGGCCGAGCAGTACTTCGATCAGGTACTTCGCGTAGATCGCGGCGTGGTCGCTGGAGCCACGCGCGGCGAGCAGGGCGAACCGGGGCGGCCGGGCGGCGATCCTGGCGGCCGCTTCGGCGAATTCGGCGTGGCGTTCCACCAGGCCGGCCAGCACCGCGGGTTGCTCGGCGATCTCGGCGGCCATGTGCTGTCCGGGGCTGGTCATCGGTGTCCCTTCGACGCTGCTGTGATTGTGCGCGAGAGCGGCGGCTCGGCGCCAGGGGCGTGCTGCGGAGAGCGGGTTCCAGCCCCAGTTGAGGTCTAGACCAATAACTACGATATCGGCTCGGGCGGACCGTGACGGGGAAAGGGTAGTTTCTCCCTGCGCCGGATGCGCGGGTTCGAAGAGGAGTCGGTCATGTTGGAGTCACCTACGCGCGGACAGCGCGAGCCGAAGTACTGGGCGTTGAAGCAGCACCTGCTCGATCTCCTCGACACGCTGCCGCCCGGTTCCCCCATCCCGACGGAGCGGTCGCTGGCCACCGAGTTCGCGGTGTCCCGCACCACCGTCCGCCAGGCACTCGCCGACCTCACCGCCGAGGGGCGGCTCCACCGGGTACAGGGCAAGGGCACCTTCGCGGCGGAGCCGAAGCTCGCCCAGCGCCTGCAGCTGTCCTCCTACACCGAGGACATGCGGGCACAGGGGCGGGAGCCCTCGTCGAAGCTGCTGGAGATGGAGGAGCTGCCGTCCGAACCGGACATGGCGAAGCTGCTCGGCATCCGCAGCGGGACGAAGATCCTCCGCCTGCGCCGCCTGCGGCTGGCCGACGGGGAGCCGATGGCGCTGGAGACCACCCACTTGCCGATCAGCCGCTTCCGCGGCCTCCGCAAGCACATCTCCGGCGGCGGCTCCCTCTACGAGGTGCTGCGCGAGACGTACGGGGTGGAGATGGACCGTGCCGAGGAGACGATCGAGACCTCGCTCGCCGGGCCGCAGGAGGCCGAACTGCTCGGCGCGGACGTCGGCATGCCGGTGCTGCTGCTCTCGCGCCACTCCTTCGGCGCCGACGGCAAGCCCGTCGAGTTCGTCCGTTCCATCTACCGGGGTGACCGGTACAAGTTCGTCACGACCCTGACCAGGCCGTGACCATCGGGTGGGGCACCGCCACCGCGCGCGGTGTCCTCGCCACCACCATCCTCGGTTCGGGCATGGCGATGCTCGACGGGACCATCGTGAACGTCGCACTGCCGAGGATCGGGGCCGAGCTGCACGCCTCCGTCGCGGGGCTGCAGTGGGTCCTCGACGGGTACCTGCTCGCGCTGGCCTCGCTGATCCTGGTCGCCGGTTCGCTCGGCGACCGGTACGGCAGGCGGCGCGTGTTCACCGTGGGCGTGGTGTGGTTCGGAGCCGCCTCGCTGCTGTGCGGACTCGCCGTGTCCATGCCCATGCTGGTGGCGACCCGGGTGCTGCAGGGCATCGGGGGCGCCTTGCTCACGCCGGGCTCGCTGGCCATCCTGCAGTCCGCCTTCGTCCCCGAAGTGCGGGCCAGGGCGATCGGCGCCTGGTCGGGTCTCGGCGGGCTGGCGGCCGCGGTGGGCCCGCTGGTCGGCGGTGCGCTGGTGCAGGCGTGGTCGTGGCGGCTGGGCTTCCTCATCAACCCGCCGCTCGCGCTCGTCTGCGTGTGGCTGGCCCGGCGGTACGTGCCGGAGTCGTGCGACGAGACGAGCGGCGGCAGGCCGGACGTGCTCGCCGCGGCGCTGGGGGCGCTCGGGCTCGCCGGGGTGACCGCCGCGCTGGTCGAGGCGCCGTCACGCGGGATCGTGACGCCGTTCGTGCTGGTCGCCGCCGGTGCCGGGGTGGCGGCGCTGATCGCCTTCGTGCTGCTCCAGCGGCGTTCGGCCGATCCGCTGGTGCCGCCTTCGCTGTTCGCCGACCGCACGTTCACCCTCGCCAACGGGCTGACCCTGGTCGTCTACGCCGCGCTGGGCGCGGTGCTGATGTTGCTGGTGCTGCAACTGCAGGTGTCGCTGGGCTACTCGCCCACCGAGGCCGGGGCGGCCGGCCTGCCGATCACCGTGATCATGCTGCTGCTGTCCGGGCGGTCCGGCGGGCTCGCGCAGCGGATCGGGCCCCGGGCGCAACTGGTGGCCGGGCCGATGCTGCTGGCCGGTGGCATGCTCCTGCTGACCCGGGTGGCGCCCGGCGCCTCGTACGTTGGCGCGGTGCTGCCCGCGGTGGTGGTGTTCGGGCTCGGGCTGGCGACGGTGGTCGCCCCGGTGACCGCGACCGTGCTCGCGGCCGCCCCCCAGGAGCGGGCCGGTGTCGCTTCGGGCGTCAACAACGCGGTCGCGCGCACGGGCAGTCTGCTGGCGATCGCGACCCTGCCCGCCGTCGCCGGACTGACCGGTGCCGCCTACACCGATCCCGTCGCGCTCACCGCGGGCTGGCGCCTTTCCCTGCTCGTCTGTGCGGGACTGGCCGTATTCGGTGGATTGCTCGCGGTGGGCGTGCGTAACTCCGTGCTTTCGGTGGAACACCCGATGGTGGAGGAAAACCCGGAACCGGGGGAATGCCTGCATTGTTCGGTGGGGGAACCGCCGACACACCTGCGGGCATGATCTCGTCCATTCCGGGGAAAACCGCGCTTCTGTCTACATAGGACAGCTAGGGTGGCGGTGCTCACGAAACCGATAACGCGGGGAGCATCTTGTCCGATCGAGACGTTGAGGGCGTGGAAACACGGGGCAGTCGCGAGCAGATCGGAACCATGGCCGAGGAAAAGAAGGACGGGACTTCCGCAAGCGCAGGACTCAAACCGGCACAGGTGATCGCCTCGGCACTGGCGGCCGTGACCGCGGCGTTCCTGGGGTCGACGCTGGGCGTCGCGGGCACCATCGCCGGGGCGGGCATCGCGAGCCTGGTGACCACCGTCGGCGGTGAGCTCTACCTGCGTTCCCTGCGCAAGACCCGCGAGGCGGCGCGGCGGACGAAGGAAGCACTCACCCACGCCACGGACACGCGACTGCGGCAGGAGACCCGGTTCGCCGAACCGCCCCCCGGCAGGCCGCGCAACCCGCTCGTGCGACCGCCCGAACCCCACGACCCGTACCGCACCCAGCGGATCACCCCGGTGGGGGCCGGCGACCGCACCGTGTACCTGCCCAGGCCCGGGGCGGGCCCGGCGACCACCCCGCCCCCGCACCAGCCGTGGTGGAAGCGGCGCTGGGCGGTGATCGGCGCGGCGAGCGTGGCCGCGTTCGTCGTCGGCATGCTCGCGATCACCGGCTTCGAAAAGCTCATCGGGCACCCGATCTCCGGCGGCACCGGCACCACCTTCGGCCAGGTGGTGCGCCCCGGCGCACCCGCGACGACCACCACCCAGCAGCCTTCGACCGTTACCAGGACGCAGAGTGTGAGCCCGAGCACGGCGCCGTCCTCCAGCGGTCAGAGCACGGCCGCCACAACTACCACGCCCAGCTCGCAGACGCCCTCGTCGCCGGCGCCCGCAGGTACCTCCTCGGCCCCGCCGTCGGTGAGCACCACCAAGACCGCGGCCTCACCCACCAGCCCGTAGCGCCTCGGCCAGGGCCGTGAGGGGC
>NZ_VJWX01000470.1 GCF_007713715.1 Amycolatopsis rhizosphaerae | reverse complement strand
GATCTTCCGGTATTTCCAGGCGTTTCCACAGATCGGCCACGCGCTGGGCGCTGTTGGCCGTGCGGGTCGGACCGGCGTGCGCGGTCAGGGTGCCGAGGAAACGCAGGCGGCCGACGGTGGCCAGCCTGCTCGCCAGGCCGTGCACGAGCGCGGGGCGCCGCGCCGAGGGCAGCGCCACCACCGCGACCGGGCGCTGTGCCCACTCCCAGGCGGCGAGTACCGCCACACAGGACTGGAACAGCGCTTCCGGCACCTCCCCGTCCGGTGCGGCCGTCCCGACCAGCTCCCGCAGCCGGCTGCCCCAGCCGGCATCGGTCAGCCTGCCGAGCGCGCGCCCGGGCTCGGCCTGGTCGGCCGCCGCGATCCGCCCGGACAGCGGGACGTCCAGCGTGCCCAGCCCGGTCGGCCACTGCCGCCGCGGCGCGAGCTCGACCCCAGGTCGGCGCAAACGCTCTCCGGTGGTCTCGGCCAATTCCGCCGAGACCTCGGTGGCGCGATGGTTCCCCGTGCAGTTGTCGCACCGGCCGCAGGGCGCGGCGTAGGGATCGTCGAGCTGCCGGAGCAGGAACTCCATCCGGCAGCCCGCGGTGGACTGGTAGCCGAGCATCGCCCGCTGTTCGGCCGCGCGCGCCTCCCGGACGCGGTCGTACCGGGCGGCCTCGTACCGCCACGGCCGCCCCGTGGACTCCCAGCCGCCCCGCACCCGCCGGACCGCACCGTCCACGTCGAGCACCTTGAGCACCATCTCCAGCCGGGAGCGGGACAACTCCACGTGCGGCTCCAGCGCTGCCGTGGACAGCGGCCGCCCGGCCTGGGCGAGCGCGTCGAGCACCTGGGTCACGCGCCGCTCCTCGGGGAAGGCGAGCGAGCTGAAGTAGTTCCAGATCTCGCGGTCCTCCGGACCCGGGAGCAGGATCACCTCCGCGTGCCGCACCCCGCGCCCCGCGCGGCCCACCTGCTGGTAGTAGGCGATCGGCGAGGACGGGGCGCCCAGATGCACCACGAACCCGAGGTCCGGCTTGTCGAAACCCATCCCCAGCGCGGAGGTGGCGATCAGGGCCTTGACCCGGTTGGCCAGCAGGTCGTCCTCCGCCGCGGCCCGTTCGGCGGGGTCGGTCTTGCCGGTGTAGGCCGCCACCTCGTACCCCTGCGCGCGCAGCAGCTCGGCCACGTCCTGCGCGGCGGCGACGGTGAGGGTGTAGATGATCCCCGACCCCGGCAGCTCCGCCAGCGCTTCGGCCAGCCAGGCCAGCCGCGCCTCCATCGTCGGCAGGGCCGCCACCGACAGGTGCAGGCTTTCCCGGTCCAGCGGGCCGCGCAGCACCAGCGTGCCCGCGCCGTCGCCAAGGCCGAGCTGGTCGGCCACGTCGGTGACCACCCGGTCGTTCGCGGTGGCCGTGGTGGCCAGCACCGGCACCCCTTCGGGCAGTTCGGCGAGCAGGGTGCGCAGGCGGCGGTAGTCCGGCCGGAAATCGTGGCCCCAGTCGGAGATGCAGTGCGCCTCGTCCACCACGAGCAGGCCCGCGGTGGCGGTCAGCTTCGGCAGCACGGTGTCCCGGAAGTCGGGATTGTTGAGCCGCTCGGGACTGACCAGGAGCACGTCGATCTGCCCGGCCGCGATCCCGGCCTGGACCTCGTCCCACTCCTGGGGATTGGCCGAGTTCATGGTGGCCGCGCTCACCCCGGCCCTGGCGGCCGCGGCGATCTGGTTGCGCATCAGGGCGAGCAGCGGTGAGATGATCACCGTCGGGCCCGCCCCGGCCTCGCGCAGCAGCGCCGTCGCGAGGAAGTACACCGCCGACTTGCCCCAGCCGGTGCGCTGGACCACCAGCGCCCTCCGGTGTTCCGCGACGAGCGCCTCGATGGCGGCCCACTGGTCCTCGCGCAGGCGGGCGTGTTCGCCGGCCAGAGCGCGGAGCAGCTCTTCGGCCCGGTCTCGTAGTCGCTGGAGGTCCACCTGTCCACGTCTACCGCATGGGTCCGACATTCCCGTCACCGGCAGGCCGTGCCGCGGTGAATCGTTCCCGGGGAACCAGCCGTGCGCTCGAACCCGTCACAAGTCGTTCGCCGCCGCCCCCTGTGCTCTATACGCTCCGTTCATGTCACCACGGCGTATCGGGGTCATGGGCGGAACCTTCGATCCCATTCATCACGGCCACCTCGTGGCGGCCAGCGAGGTGCAGGCCCGGTTCGACCTCGACGAAGTGATCTTCGTGCCGACCGGTCAGCCGTGGCAGAAGACCGGGCGCGTGGTGACCCGCGCGGAGGACCGCTACCTGATGACGGTGATCGCCACCGCCTCCAACCCGGTGTTCTCGGTGAGCCGGGTCGACATCGACCGCGGTGGCGAGACCTACACCGTGGACACCCTGCGCGACCTGCACCGCGAGTACCCCGAGGACGAGCTGTTCTTCATCACCGGCGCCGACGCGCTGGAGCAGATCCTCACCTGGCACAACGCCGACGAGCTGTTCACCTACGCGCACTTCATCGGCGTGACCCGGCCCGGCTACCGGCTCAACGACCACCACCTGCCCAGCGGCAAGGTGAGCCTGGTGGAGGTCACCGCGATGGCCATCTCGTCCACCGCCTGCCGCGAACGCGTCGAACACGGCGAACCGATCTGGTACCTGGTGCCC
Source organism: Amycolatopsis rhizosphaerae (assembly GCF_007713715.1). Lineage (GTDB taxonomy): Bacteria > Actinomycetota > Actinomycetes > Mycobacteriales > Pseudonocardiaceae > Amycolatopsis_E > Amycolatopsis_E rhizosphaerae. The sequence continues at coordinate 2,878 of NZ_VJWX01000470.1, read as the reverse complement.
GACGGCGTGGTGCGCTACATCGACAAGCGCAAGCTCTACCGCAAGCCCGAGTGAGCCGCCCGGTACCCTCGTTGAACCGACCGACTGATGCCCATGGTGAGGGAGCAGGAGTGGCAGCGACGTCCAAAGCACGGGAGATGGCTACCGTGGCCGCATTGGCCGCGGCCGACAAGAAGGCCACCGACGTCGTGGTGCTGGACGTCTCCGAACAGCTGGTGATCACGGACGTGTTCGTCATCGCCTCCGCCCCGAACGAGCGGCAGGTCGGCGCCATCGTCGACAACATCGAGGAGAAGCTGCGCCTGGCCGGGCACAAGCCGGTCCGCCGCGAAGGGGCCCGCGAAGGGCGCTGGGTGCTGCTGGACTACGTCGACCTCGTGGTGCACGTCCAGCACGAAGAGGAACGGTCCTTCTACGGTCTGGAACGGCTGTGGAAGGACTGCCCGCGGATCGAGGTGCCGGGCCTGGCCTCCGGCGAGGAGGGCGCGTGAGATTGGGGCGCCTCGTGCTGTGGCGGCACGGGGAGACCGACTTCAACGCGGCCGGCCGCATGCAGGGGCACCTGGACTCCGCGCTCACCGAGGTGGGCTGGAACCAGGCACGGTTCGCCGTGCCCGCGCTGGCGCGGTTCGAACCCGGGCTGGTTATTTCCTCGGACCTGCGGCGCGCGATGGACACCGCGACGGTGCTGACCGAGACCATCGGCGTGCCGCTGCGGGTCGACAAGCGCCTCCGCGAGACGCACCTGGGCGAATGGCAGGGCATGACCGGGGCCGAGGTGGACGCCGGCTGGCCCGGCGACCGCGACCGGTGGCGCGTCGACGCGACCTGGGCGCCGCCGGGCGGCGAGTCCCGCATCGAGGTGGCCGAGCGGGCCGCGGGCGTGGTCGACGACCTGCGGGCGGGCGAACCCGGCGAGACGGTGCTCCTGGCCGCCCACGGCGGGCTGATCACCGCGCTCACCGCGCACCTGCTCGCACTGCCCGTCCCGGCCTGGCCCCAGCTGGGCGGGATCAAGAACTGCCACTGGGTGGAGCTGGCGTGGCGTGACGGCAGCTGGCGCCTGCACGCCTACAACACGGGCATGCCCGGCTGATGGCGCGCCTGCTCGTCTTCGGTGATTCGCTCAGCTTCCACGGCCCCGACGGCCCGTGTGCCGCCGACGAGGCCCGGCTGTGGCCGAACATCACCGCGGCCGAGCTGGGCGGCTCCGCCGATCTGGTCGCCGGGTTCGGCTGGACCGCGCGTGACGCCTGGTGGTCGCTGATCGGCGACCCCCGGGTGTGGGCGGAGCTGCACCACGTGGATGCGGTCGTGCTGGCCGTGGGCAGCATGGACACCCTGCCCTCGCCGCTGCCGACCTATCTGCGTACCGGGCTGCGCTACCTGCGGCCCGACGGCCTGCGGCGCGTCGCGCGCAAGGCCTATCTCGCCGCCCAGCCGCGCCTGGCGGTGGCACTGCGGGGCCGTCCGGTGGTGCTGCCGGCGAAGCTGACCGTGCACTATCTCGACACCGCGGTGAAGGCCCTGCGGATCCTGCGGCCCTCGCTGCCGATCGTGGGCATGCTGCCCAGCGTGCACCGCGCCGACTCCTACGGGCGGGTGCACTCCGCGCGGGACGGCGCGGCCGCCGCCATGGCGGCGTGGGCGGCCCGGGTGGACGTGCCGATGCTCGATCTGCCCGCGGTGGTGGGGGAGCACGTGCTGAGCGGCCGCGGCAATCCCGACGGCATGCACTGGGGCTGGGAGGGTCACGCTTCCGTGGGAAAGGCGATGGCCGCGCTGCTCGGTCCGCTCCTGGATCGCGAAGACAAGCCCGCCGCGCCGTAGGCTGGCGGACGTGCCGGTCGCCGTCATCACCGATTCCACCGCCCATCTGCCGGAAGGCTTCGCCGACCGGTTCGCGGTCCGGGTGGTGCCCCTGCACGTCCTGATCGACGGCGCCACCGCCCGTGACGGCATCGATGTCGGGCCGGACGCGCTCGCCGAGGCGCTGGGCGGCCGCTGCCAGGTGAGCACGGCGCGGCCGACCCCCGGCGAGTTCGCTTCCGTGTTCCGCGAGGTGCTCGAAGCCGGGGCGGACGCCGTGGTGTCGATCCACCTGTCGAGCGAGATGTCGGGCACCTGGGAGTCCGCGGTCCTCGCGGCCCGCGAGGTCGGCCCGGAAGTGGTGCACGTGGTCGATTCCCGCAGCACCGCGATGGGACTGGGGTTCGCGGTCCTGCACGCGGCGAAGGCGGCATCCGGGGGAGCGCCACTGGCGGAGGTGGAGAACGCCGCCCTGTCCGCGGTGCGGTCGTCGAAGGCGCTGTTCGTCGTGGAAACTCTCGAACACCTGCGCCGGGGCGGCCGGATCGGCGCCGCGGCGGCGCTGCTGGGTACCGCGCTCGCGGTGAAACCCGTGCTGCACATCGAGGACGGGCGGATCGAACCGCTGGAGAAGGTCCGGACGATGCACCGCGCGGTGGCGCGCCTGGTGGAACTGGCGGAGCAGGCGGCGGGGGACGGGCCGGTCGAGATCGCGGTCCACCACCTGGCGTCCCCCGAGCGTGCGGTGGAGCTGGCCAACCGGCTCGAAGAACGGTTGACCGTCTCCGGGGGTTGCCTGGTCTCCGAACTCGGCGCGGTGATCGGGGCCCACACCGGCCCCGGCGTGCTGGGCGTCGTCGTCCAGCGAACCCCCGCCTGACCTCCCTCCACCACTCGTGTCGGGATTGCCGTGGTGAACGGTCCCTTCACAGTCGGTGCTGTGAGGGCCCCTTTTGCAAGTCCCTCACCCCCGGCCGGAGGGGCTGGGGCAAGCCGTGAAGGGTCCCTTCACAGTCATATCGACTGTGAAGGGACCCTTCACGGCCAATATTCACGCGAGTCGCGTACG
>NZ_VJWX01000046.1 GCF_007713715.1 Amycolatopsis rhizosphaerae | reverse complement strand
GTCTCCTCGGGCGGCGGAGGTGGCGGAGCGGTGCCGTCGCCGAAGGGACGGCCGCCGAGTTCCTCACGGCCGTGCGGGCTGTCCCAGTCCCTCAGCCGGGGTCCCTTCGGCACGATCCCGCTGGGGTTGATCTGCTCGTGCACCTGGTAGTAGTGCCGCTTGATGTGGTCGAAGTCGACGGTGTCACCGAAACCAGGGGTCTGGAACAGGTCGCGCGCGTAGGCCCACAGCACCGGCATCTCGCTGAGCTTCTGCCGGTTGCACTTGAAATGCCCGTGGTAGACCGCGTCGAAGCGGACCAGCGTGGTGAACAGGCGGATGTCGGCCTCGGTGATGGTGTCGCCGACGAGATAACGCTGTCGCGACAACCGGTCGCTCAACTCGTCGAGCCGCGAGAAGAGGCGTGAGTAAGCGGCCTCATATGCGGCCTGCTTCGTGGCGAACCCGGCCTCGTACACGGCGGCGTTCACGTCGCGGTAGACCAGCCGGTTGATCTCGTCGATCTCGTCCCGGTGTTCTTCGGGATACAGGTCGGGAGCCCCGGCGCGGTGATAGGCGGTCCATTCGGTGCCGAGGTCGAGGGTGATCTGCGGGAAATCGTTGGTGACGAGCCTGCCGCTGGGGATGTCGACCACCGCCGGGACGCTGATCCCGCCGTCGTAATCCGGTTCCGCGGCGCGATAGGCCTCGGCGAGGAATTCGATGCCCAGCACGGGATCCCGGCCACCCGGATCGAGGGTGAACCGCCAGCTCCGCTCGTCCTGGATGGGATCGGCGACGGCGACCGAAAGGTGCCGCTCCAGCCCGAGCAGGCGGCGCACGACCAGGCCCCGGCCGGCCCACGGGCAGGCGCGGCTCACCACCAGCCGGTACCGGCCGGATTCCACCGGCCAGCCGTCCCGCCCGTCGGCCGTGATGCGGGCGGCGAAATGATTGGGCGAGCGCACGAACTCGCCCGTTTCCGGGTCCGTCGGAACAGCCATACCCGCCACCCTAGCCACGCCGCGTGCCGCGAGGCGGGAGGAACAGGCCGGGTCAGGCGCCGGTGGCCCGGAAGGCACGCCGGTACTCGCTCGGACTCACCCCGAAGTGGAGGGCGAAGTGGCGCCGCAGGTTCGCCGCGGAGCCCAGTCCGCTTCGCCTGCCGACCGCGTCAACCGGCAGGTCGGTGGTTTCCAGCAGGTCCCGGGCGCGCAGCAGGCGCTGGGTGCGCAGCCATCGCAACGGGGTGGTGCCCGTGGCCGCGTGGAACCGGCGGTTCAGCGTGCGGGTCCCCATCGCGCCGCGGCAGGCCAGGTCGTCGACGGTCAGCGGCTGGTCCAGATGCTCGATCGCCCACTGCAGCAGGGGGCCCAGTCCGTCGTTTCCCGGTTCCGGGACGGTCCGCACGACGTACTGCGCCTGTCCTCCGGTGCGGTGGGCGGGCAGCACCATGCGGCGGGCCACCTCGTTGGCGACCCGGGCGCCGAGATCGCCGCGTAGCACGTGCAGGCACAGGTCGATGCCCGCGCTGCGCCCGGCGCTGGTGAGGACATCGCCGTCGTCGGTGTAGAGCACCGAGGCGTCCACACGCACCCGCGGGTGGCGGGCGGTGAGCGTCTCGGCGTACATCCAGTGGGTCGCCGCCCGCCTGCCGTCCAGGAGACCGGCGGCGGCAAGGACGAAGGCACCGGTGCACAGCGAAACGATGCGAGCGCCGGCCTCACTCGCCGCTCGTACCGCCTCGACGAGTTCCGCCGGGATCGGCTCGTCCGACTGGACGCAGGCATAGGGCAGCGCGGGCACGACCACGGTGCGGGCCTCGGCCAGTGCGCCGAGGTCCCGATCGGCCGGGTGCCTGCAGCCGAACTCACCCCGGGTGCCTGCCGGGTTCGCCGCGCACGACCACAGTTCGTACCAGGGATCGGCGAGGTCGGGCCTGGCCGATCCGAACACCTCGAACGCGATGGCCAGTTCGAACAGCGGCATGTCGTCGATCAGGGCCAGGGCCACCGGGCCGGTACGCATAGCGCAGACTATGTCACGAATTTTGCGCACAGCGGCAGTTCTGCCACTCGTCCCCGGTGACGCCGGTCGGCATCCTCGCGGGGTGACCATCGTGAACGTCGTCGAACTCCGGCAGTACACCCTCCATCCGGGCAAACGGGACGAGCTCATCGAACTCTTCGACCGTGAACTGGTCGAACCGCAGGAAAGTGCCGGGATGGCGGTGCTCGGCCAGTTCCGCGACGAAGACGACCCTGACCGGTTCGTGTGGCTGCGCGGCTTCCCGAGCATGGCCGCGCGCCGGGAGTCCCTCACGGCCTTCTACCTGCACGGCGACGCCTGGAAGGCCAACCGGTCGGCCGCCAACGCCACGATGAAGGACTCGAGCGACGTCCTGCTGCTACGGCCCTCGCGGCCCGGTCCGCTGGTACTACCCGGGGCCGGGCGTCCGCCCATCGGGGTGATCACGCCGCCCGGTTCCCGCGTGACGATCACACTGTGCCACCTCGGCGCCGCGGTGGACGAGGATTTCGTCCGCTTCTTCGAGGAGAAGGTCCACCCGGTACTGGCGGCGACCGGCGCCCCGCCGATCGCCTGCCTGCGGACCGAACGGGCGGCGAACACCTTCCCCGCCCTGCCGGTGAGGACCGGGGAGAACACGTTCCTCTGGCTCACCGTGTTCGCCGATGCCGCCCATCGCGAGGAACACCGGCGGCGGCTCGCCGAATCGCCCGGATGGCGGGCAGGCATCCTGCCCGAACTGCACGGGCGGCTGAGCGCGCCGCCGCGTCACCTTCGGCTGACGCCCACCGCCCGCTCCCGCCTGCGCTGACACGATCCACTGTGGAGCTCACGGGATACGTTCGCATGAAAGGTCACCCCACGGGGTACGACTACCACTAGACTGACTCGGGCCCCGGCGGCTGGCACGAGAGGTGGTCACCAATGGCGTCACCGATGGCACTGATGCCCTTCACCGACTCGATGTTCCTGCTGGTCGAAAGCCGTGAGCACCCGATGCACGTCGGCGGGCTCCAGCTCTTCCGCAAGCCCGAAGGCGCGGACGAGCACTACCTGCGCACGCTGCGCGAGGACCTGTTGAAACAGGACGACGTCCCCGAACTGTTCCGGCGCCGCCCGGCCTCTCCGGTCAACACCGCCGGGTACGTGGCGTGGACGCACGACGAGCACGTCGATCTCGACTACCACTTCCGGCATTCGGCGCTGCCCCAGCCCGGCCGGATCCGCGAACTGCTCGAGCTGACCTCCCGCTGGCACAGCACCCTGCTGGACCGGCACCGTCCGCTGTGGGAGATCCACCTGGTGGAGGGCCTGCCGGACAACCGGTTCGCGATGTACAGCAAGATCCACCACGCGCTGCTGGACGGCGTGGCGGCGCTGCGGCATCTGCAGAGCACGCTGACCACCGATCCGGACAAGGTCGACTGCATACCGCCGTGGGGTACTCCCCGCCCGCCCCGCGAACGGTCTCCGCGCCGCCCGCTGGACCTGCTGGGCACCGCGCGGAGCGCGATCGGGCAGGTCGCCGGGCTGGCACCGGCCGCGTTGAAGGTGGCAAGGGAGGCGTTCCGGGAGAACACGCTGACGCTGCCCGCGCAGGCGCCGAAGACGATGTTCAACGTGCCGATCGGCGGCGCCCGCCGCTTCGCCGCCCAGTCGTGGCCCCTGGCGAGGGTGCGCGACATCGCCACCCGGTCCGGTACCTCGCGCAACGATGTGGTGCTCGCGATGTGCGCCGGTGCCCTGCGGGACTACCTGATCGAGCAGCGGGCACTGCCGGACGCGCCCCTGATCGCGATGGTGCCGGTGTCGATGCGGAAGCAGGCCGAGTCGGCCTCGACGGGTAACCAGATCGGTGCGCTGCTGGCGAACCTGGGCACCGACAAGGCGAGCCCAGCGGAACGGCTGGCCGTCATCCACCGGTCGATGCGCGAGGCGAAGCGGATCTTCCGGGAGCTGACGCCGGTCCAGGCGCTGCTGCTGTCCGGGATCAACGTCGCGCAACTGGGCATCTCCACCGTGCCCGGGGTGGTCACGCACACCCGGCCGCCGTTCAACCTGGTGATCTCCAACGTGCCGGGCCCGCGCGAGCAGATGTACTGGAACGGGGCGAAACTCGACGGCGTCTACCCGGCTTCGGTGCTGCTGGACGGGCAGGCCCTCAACATCACGCTCACCAGCAACGGCGAACACCTCGACTTCGGCATCACCGGCTGCCGCCGCAGCGTCCCCCACCTGCAGCGACTCCTGCTGCACCTCGACACCGCCCTCGTCGAACTGGAGCACGCCGTCGCCTAGCTAGGAACTGTTTCGAAGTGGTTTGCGTGGCGGTGCGGGTGGCGGAACCTCAGGCGGTCCCTGGCTGCGGGATCGCCTCCTCATGAATGCCAATTCACCACCTCGGCGCTGTCCTCCCCAGGAACCGCCTGAGAACCCGCGGCGGCGCCGGTTGACAGCCCACTGCAAGCGGCTCCGCCGCTTTTGAAACACGCCCTAGTCGAGAGTCCAAACGGGACAGTCGCGCTAACGCTTTCAAGCCACCGAAGCCATGGGGCAGGCGGGCCAGGGCCGGACCTCCTCCAGCAGGCGCGCCACCGCGAGGACCAGGTCGTCGGAGTGCCGGGGCCCGACGATCTGCAGCCCGACCGGGAGCCCGTCCGCGGTGAGCCCGGCGGGCACGCTGATCGCGGGCTGCTGGGTCATGTTGAACGGGTAGGTGAACGGCGTCCACGCCGGCCAGCCGGCCAGGTCGCTGCCCGGCGGCACCTCGTGGCCCGCCTCGAAGGGCTTGATGCCGACGGTCGGGGTGATCAACACGTCGTAGCGCGTGTGGAACTCTCCCATCAGGATGCCCAGCGCGGCCCGCTCACCGGTGGCCCGGAGGTAGTCCGCGGCCGAGTGGCGCCTGCCCTGTTCCCAGACCCGCCGCAGGCCCGGGTCGATCTTCTCCTCGCAGCCGGGAGGGAAGGTGTCGAGCCATTGCGCGGCCCCGGCGGACCACAGCACGTCGAAGGCTTCCTTGGGGTCGCCGAACCCGGGGTCGGCCTCCTCGATGCGCAGGCCCGCTTCCCCCAGTGCGTTCACGGCCGAGCGCACCACCTGGGCGACCTCCGGATCGACCCGCGCGTAGCCGAGGTCCGGGGAGAAGGCGGCGATCAGGCCCTGCACGTCGCGGCGGACGGCCTCGCGGTAGGAGGCGGCGGGCGGGGGCAGCGCGGCCGGGTCCCGGTAGTCGGGCAGCGCCAGCACGTCGAGCAGCAGTGCGACGTCGTCCACCGAACGGGCCATCGGCCCGGCGTGGGACAGCGCGCCGAACGGGCTCGCCGGGTACAGCGGGATGCGCCCGTGCGTCGGCTTGAGCCCGACGATGCCGCAGAAGGCGGCGGGGATGCGCACCGAACCGCCGCCGTCGGTGCCGACCGACAGCTCACCCATGGCGGCGGCGACGGCCGCGGCGCTGCCGCCGCTGGAGCCGCCTGGGGTCAGCGACGGGTTCCACGGGTTGCGCGTGATCCCAGTGAGCAGGCTGTCCGTGACGCCCTTCCAGGCCAGTTCGGGGGTGGTGGTCTTGCCGAGCAGCACCAGGCCGTTTTCGCGGAGCCGCGCGGTGACCGGGCTGTCCACCTCCCACGGCTGGTCGGGGTCGACGCAGGTCGAGCCCCGCAGGGTCGGCCAGCCCTGGGTCAGGAACATGTCCTTGATCGAGGTGGGCACGCCGTCCAGCCAGCCGATCGGATGCCCTTCCCGCCAGCGGGTTTCCGATGCCTTCGCGCCCGCCAGCGCGACTTCCGGGTCGACAAGGCAGAAGGCGTTGCACCGGCCGTCGCGTTCTTCGATGGCCCGCAGGGCCGCCTCGGTCGCTTCCACCGGCGAGATCTCGCCGCTGGCGTACCCCGCGACCAGTTCGCTCGCCGTCAACAGGCTCGTCATCATGCTCCTCAATGCCCGGCTCGGTACCCCTGGTCACTGCCCCGACGGCACGTATCCCAGCTGTTTGTCCACCACGTTGAGCAGTGGCTCGCCACTGTGCCAGCGCCGGAAGTTCTCCGCGAACACCTCGACCAGCGTGTCGCGCCAGCCGGCGAAATCACCCGACATGTGCGGGGAGATCAGCACGTTCGGCATGGTCCACAACGGACTGTCCGAAGGCAGCGGTTCGGTTTCGAAGACGTCGAGGGCCGCCGCGGCGGGCCTGCCCGCCCGCAGTCCCGCCATCAGGTCGGCGGTCACCACCAGTTCCCCGCGCCCGACGTTGACGAACCGGGCGCCGGGGGCCATCGCCGCGAACGCGGCCGCGTCGAACATCCCCTTGGTCTGCTCGGTCAGCGGCGCCACCGCGATGACGTAGTCGTATCCGGGCAGGTGTGCCGCGAGTTCGGCCGAGGCGTGGACCTCGCCGAAGTCCGGATCACCGTCGGCGGCCCGCCGTCCCGCGCCCGAGACCGCCATGCCGACGGCCCGCAGCATCCGCGCGACCGCGCGGCCGATCGGGCCGGTTCCCACCACGAGCGCGCGACGACCGGCCACGCGCTCGGTTTCCCGGTGCTGCCAGCGGTGCCGCCGTTGCAGTTCGAGGGAGCGCGGCAGGTCCTTGGCGAAGGCGATGATCACGCCGAGGATGTATTCGGCGATCGAGTCGTCGAAGACACCCCGGGAATTGGTGAGCACGACGTCGCTTTCGCGCAGTTCCGGAAACATCACCGGGTCCACCCCGGCACTGGCGATATGCACCCAGCGCAACCGGTCCGCCGCGGGCCAGGCGCGCCGGAGAGCGGTGGAAAGGAAGTCGTAGAGGAACAGCGCATCGGCTCCGCGCAGCGCGTCCGCCAGACCTTTTTCGTCGGTGTAACGGACGAGGGCGGTTGTTTCGATGGTCCGCATGGCTGGGAGCGACGAGGGCTGCCGATCACCACACAGCACCGCCAGCACCGGCCTTTCCGTGCCGATCACATTGACACGGTAGGAGGCGGTCGTATGATTGTCAACAATCCGAGGGGTCTCCCCGGAGGCATTCCTTCATACCTTCGGAGCCAAGCCTTGGATTTGGATCTTTCCGCGTTCGACGGCCCGCTCGCGCAGCGGGGCATCGGGGTGATCGCCCCGTTCGACATGGCGCTGGACCGGGAGGTCTGGCGCTGGGTTCCGGCGGAGGTCTCGCTGCACCTCGCCCGCACGCCGTACGAACCGGTTCCGGTGAGCATGGAGATGGCCTGCCTGGTGAGCAACAGCGCCCACCTCGCCGCCGCCACCCGCGACGTGCTCCACATCGAACCCGAGGTCGTCGCCTACCTGTGCACCTCCGGCAGTTTCGTCAAGGGCGTCGACTACGAGCGCTCGCTGCGCAAGACCATCTGCGACGCGGGCGCGCCGGAGGCGGTCACCACCTCCGGCGCGCTCGCCGAGGTGCTGCAGCAGCTCGACGTGCACCGGGTTTCGGTGATCACGCCCTACGACGCGGACCTCACCGGCAGGCTCCGGGACTTCCTGGCGGAACTCGACGTGGAGACGCTGTCGAGTGAGTTCCTCGGGCTGGGCAACGGGATCTGGAAGGTCAGCTACCGCACCATCGCCGAGCGGATCATCAGCGCCGACCACCCCGACGCCGAAGCGATCTTCGTCAGCTGCACCAACCTGGCGACCTACGACCTGATCGAGCCGCTCGAAAGGGCACTGGGGAAGCCGGTACTGACCGCCAACCAGCTCACCATGTGGGCCTGCCTGCGCCGGATGGCGCTCCCGGTCGTCGGGCCTGGCAGGTGGCTCCGCGAGGTGTCGTGACCGTGCCCCAGCCGACCGTGAAGAGGTGCGCCATGCCGACCGTCGGATTCATCTACCCGGACCACGCGGCCGAAGACGACTACCCGTTCGCCGAAGCGCTCTTCGGCGGGCGGTATTCGCTGCCCGTGGAACACATCTACGGCACCGACCTGCACGCGGTGCCCGAGCTGCTCGACCTCGGCAGCGAGCGGCGGCTGGCCGAGGGTGCCGCGCGGCACGCCCGGCACGAACCGGACGCGGTGGTGTGGGCGTGCACCAGCGGCAGCTTCGTCTACCGCTGGGACGGGGCCCGCGACCAGGTCGACAAGCTGGCCGCGGCCGCGGGCAGGCCCGCGTCGAGCACGTCGTTCGCCTTCACCAACGCGGCGGCCCACCTCGGGCTGACGCGCGTCGCCGTCGCGGCGAGCTACCCCGCCGACGTCGCGGAACTGTTCGTGGCCTTCCTCGCCGCCGCGGGGATCGAGATCGTCGCGATGTCCAGCGAGGGCATCGACACCGCGGCCGAGGTCGGCAGGCTCGCCCCGGAGGCCGTCGTCGCACTCGCGGTGGGCAACGACCACCCGGCAGCGGAGGCGGTGCTCATCCCCGACACCGCGATGCGCACACTGGGCGTGGTGAACACCATCGAGGAACGTCTCGGCAAGCCGGTGCTCACCGCCAATCAGGTCACCATCTGGGAAGGACTGCGACTCGTGGGCGAAACTCCCGAGTCCGACGAACTGGGGACACTGTTCCGATGAGTTTGAAGCCGCTAGCCGCCATCGAACCGGTCAGCCGGGAATCCACCGCCGCGATCATCGCGCGCCAGTTGCGCGAGGCGATCATGAACGGCTCGCTCCCGCCGGGCGCGCAGCTCGGCGAGACCGATCTGGCCGCGCAGTTCCAGGTGTCGCGCGGCCCGCTGCGGGAGGCGATGCAGCGGCTGGTCTCGGAGGGTCTGCTGCGCAGCATCCGCCACCGCGGGCTGTTCGTGATCGAGCTCGAACCGGACGACATCCACGACATCTATTCGGCGCGACTCGCCGTCGAACGAGCCGCGCTGATCCGCGTCCTGCGGGGCGACCGGGAGGCGGCGGCCGACCGGCTGGCCGAAACGGTGCGCGAGATGGCGGACGCGGCCGGCGGCGAGGATCCCGCCGCGGTGACCGAGGCCGATCTGCGGTTCCACGAGGTGCTGGTGGCCGAGTCGGGCAGCAAGCGCCTCGCCCGCATGTCGCGCACGCTGCTGATCGAGACCCGCATGTGCCTGTCCGCGCTGCGCTCGACCTACAGCAGCGAGGAGGAGCGCGTCACCGAACACAAACGGATCGCCGAGGCGATCCGGTCCGGGGACCAGGAAACGGCCGTCTCGTTGCTCGCCGCCCACATGGAGGACGCACTCCACCGCCTCGCCCCCGGCACCACCCTCCTCCCCCAGGGGTAGAGCCGCGTCCGTCGGTGCGGGCCGATGCCCGGCTCAGGGCGACGAGCGGTGCAGAAGGCAGGCACGGACGAAATCTCCGACGACCTGGTTGTCGTCGTCGGCGGCTGCCCACGCGACCCCGACCTGGCTGGGGCTGACGTCGGTGACGGGCCGGTAGGTCACTCCGGGACGCTGGTAGAAGCGGGCGGTGGCCGCTGGGGTGAGGCTGACGCCATAACCGTTGGCGATGGCCGCCAGCCACTCGTCCGGATTGCGGGCCACCGCGCCGATGCGGACCTCGTGGCCCTCCCGTTCCTCGGTGGCCAGCCAGTAGTCACGCCACCAGCCCGACTCCGGCGGGGTGGCGACGAACGGCTCGTCCCACAACCGCCGGAACGGGATCTCGGCGAGTTCGGCCAATGGGTGCGCGCTGGGCAGACCGACCCAACGCGGCTCGGTGAGCAAAACCTCCACCCGCAGCCGGTCCTGTCCGGGGAACGGCAGTCTCAGCAGCGCGACGTCCACCAGTCCGTCGGCCAGCCCCGCGGTGGGATCGGCCCAGTCGGTCTGGCGCATCTCCACCCGCCAGCCGGGACGACCGCGGGCAAACGTTCCCACGATCGCCTGCGTGTTCTCGTTGGCGGCGCTGGCCACGAACCCGACCCGCAGCACATGCGCGATCCGGCTGGACACACTGCGGGCCTCGCGAAGCGCCACATCCCATGCCTCCAGCACTGCCGGTGCCCGCTCGGCCAGGCTGCGTCCGGCATCGGTGAGGGTCATGCCGGACCGGGAGCGGGTGAACAGCGCGACTCCCAGCTGGCTCTCCAGCTGCTTGATCTGCTTGGTCAGCGCCGGCTGGGACACGAACAACCGCCCTGCCGCCCTGGTCAGGTGGCCTTCCTCGGCGACGACGGTGAAACAGCGCAGCAACCGGGTGTCGACGTCCATGCCGCCAGGTTATGGATACAGGTATTGGACGCTTACCGCGGAGGTCACCGAGTATTGGTCCCGCAAACAGGAACAACGACCCGAGGACAGGACCCCATGAGCGACAAGACCGCGAAGATCGACAGCATCACCAGGTTCTTCGCCGCCTACGCCACCTACGACCTTCCGGCGATGCGGGCCGTGCTGACCGAGGACGTCGAGTGGACCATCCCTGGCCACCACCCGCTGTCCGGCACCAAGAGAGGCGTGGAGGAGGTCGCGGCCTTCTTCACCGAGCTGGGAAAGGCCGGCTTCCAGGCCGATCCGCTGTTCCTGGAGGCCAACGACGAGTACGTGGTCGACATCCACCGCGGCTGGACCACCGAAGGCGTCGGCAAGGTCGACACCCTGTGGGCGCTGGTGTGGCACTTCAACGCCGAGGGCAAGATCGACCGGGTGGTCAACCTCTCCGCCGACCAGCACCAGATGGACAGCTACGTCTGGAACAACTACACGCTCGCCCCGCTCCCCGAGCGCCTGGCCTGAGCGGTCGGGGAGCGGCGGCGAAACCGGCCTGGAGTCAGCCGACGGCGTCGGCGATGGCGGTGCCGAGTCCGGCGGTGGTGGCGTGGCCGCCGAGGTCGGGGGTGGCGGCCTCCCCGGCGGCGAGGACCGTCTCCACCGCCCCGGACACGGCCCGCGCCGCGGCGTGCTCCCCGAGGTGCTCCAGCATCATCGCCCCGGCCAGGATCTGCGCGACCGGGTTGGCGATGCCCTTCCCCGCGATGTCCGGTGCGCTGCCGTGTACCGCCTCGAACATCGACGGGTACTCGCCCGGCGGGTTGAGGTTGCCCGACGGCGCCATGCCCAGGCCGCCGGTGATCGCCGCGGCGAGGTCGCTGAGGATGTCGCCGAACAGGTTCGAGCCCACTACGACGTCGATCCGCTCGGGGTGCTGCACCATGCGCGCCGCGAGCGCGTCGATGTGGCACTGCTCGGCGGCGACCTCCGGGTAGTCCGCGGCGACCTCGGCGAAGATCTCGTCCCAGAACGGCATCGTGTGGATGATGCCGTTGGACTTCGTCGCCGACACCAGCCTGCCCAAGCGGCTCCCGGCCAGGTCGAAGGCGTAGCGGATGATCCGCTCCACCCCGACCCTGGTGAACACCGATTCCTGCAGCGCGAACTCCCCCGGATGCCCGGAACCGTGCCTGCCGCCCAGTTCGGAGTACTCCCCTTCGGAGTTCTCCCGGACGATGACCATGTCCAGCTCCGCGGCGGTCCGGTCCCTGAGCACCGAAGACGTCCCGGGCAGCAGCCGCACCGGGCGAAGGTTCACGTACTGCGCGAAGGCCCGGCGGACCGGGATCAGCAGGCCCCACAGGGAAACATGGTCGGGCACCCCGGGAAAGCCCACCGCGCCGAGGAAGATCGCATCGAACACCGAAAGCCGCTCGACGCCGTCCTCGGGCATCATCGTGCCGGTCCGGGAGTAGCGCTCGCAGCTCCAGTCGAACCTCGTCCACTCCAGACCGAATCCGTACCGCGCCGCGGCCCGGTCGAGCACCTTGCGTGCCTCGGTGACGACCTCGACGCCGATGCCGTCACCGGGGATGCTCGCGATGCGGTAGTCCCGCTGGGGCACGTCCACCGCGGCGGTCACAGTGCCACCGCGATGTACTTGATCTCGAGGAACTCGTCGATGCCCACGCTGCCGCCCTCGCGGCCCAGCCCCGACTGCTTGACCCCGCCGAAGGGTGCGGCCGGGTTGGACACGATGCCCTGGTTCAGCCCGACCATCCCGGACTCCAGGCGTTCCGACACGCGCAGCGCGCGCTTGAGATCATTGGTGAACACGTAGCTCACCAGCCCGAATTCGGTGTCGTTGGCGGCCTCGACGGCCTCGTCTTCGGTGTCGAACACGGTGATCGGCGCGACCGGGCCGAAGATCTCCTCGGTGGCCATGCGGGCGTCGCGCGGGACGTCGGTGAGCACGGTGGCGCGGTAGAAATGCCCCGGACCATCCACTGTGGACCCTCCGGTGAGGACCTTCGCGCCGCGGTTCGCCGCGTCCTGAACCAGTGCCGACACCTTCGCCACGGCGCCGGCATCGATCAGCGGGCCCACCACGACACCCGGTTCTGTCCCCCGGCCCATCGGCAGCGCGGCCATCCGCTCGGTGAGCCGCCGCGCGAACTCGCCGGCCACCCCGCGCTGCACGTAGAACCGGTTCGCCGCGGTGCAGGCCTCGCCGATGTTGCGCATCTTGGCCAGCATCGCCCCTTCCACCGCGGCGTCGAGGTCGGCGTCGTCGAACACCAGGAACGGCGCGTTGCCGCCGAGTTCCATCGAGGTGCGCAGCACCTTGTCCGCGCACTGTTCCAGCAGTCTGCGCCCGACGGCGGTGGAACCGGTGAAGGACAGCTTGCGGGCCCGGCCGTCGCGGATGAGCGGCTCCATCACGCCGCCCGGGTCGGTGGTGGTCACGACGTTGAGCACCCCCGCGGGCAGTCCGGCCTCGGCGAGGATCGCGGCCAGCGCGAGCATGGACAGCGGGGTCTGCTCGGCGGGCTTGATCACCATGGTGCAGCCCGCCGCGATCGCCGGGCCGATCTTGCGGCCGCCCATGGCCATCGGGAAGTTCCACGGTGTGATCAGCAGGGTCACCCCGACCGGCTGCCTGGTGACCAGGAACCGGCCCTGGCCGTTGGGCGCGACCTGGTAGCCGCCGTCGATGCGGACGGCCTCTTCCGAAAACCAGCGGAAGAACTCGGCCGCGTAGGCGATTTCGCCCCGCGCCTCGGGCAGCGGCTTGCCCATCTCCAGTGTCATCAGCAGCGCGAGTTCCTCGGTGCGCGCGTTGAGCAGTTCGTAGGCGCGGCGCAGGATTTCGCTGCGCTCGCGGGGCGCGGTGGCCGCCCATGAGGCCTGTACCGCGGCGGCCGCGTCGAGCGCGGCCATCCCGTCGGCGGGGCTCGCGTCGGCGACTTCGCACAGCACCTGCCCGGTGGCGGGGTCGGTGACCGGGAAGGTGCGCCCGCCGGTCGCGGCGACCCACTTGCCCCCGATGAACAACTCCTTGTCCACGCCTTCGACCACGCTGGTCTCGGTCACGCTTCCTCCCGCTGTTTGCGCCGTTTCCCGGGCCATGCTATGCATATTGTCAACAATCTACAACGAGGAGCCGCTTCGATGGCCCAGCTCTCCCCTCTACTCAAGCAAGCCACCCCCGTTGTCGTCGACCACGGAGAAGGAGCCTGTCTCTACGACGTCGAGGGCCGCCGTCATCTCGACTTCACCGCGGGCATCGGCGTGACCAGCACCGGCCACTGCCACCCGAAGGTGGTCGCGGCGGCACGGGAGCAGATCGGCAAGCTGATCCACGGCCAGTACACGACGGTGATGCACCGGCCGCTCCTCGAACTCGTGGAACGGCTCGGGGAGGTACTGCCCGCGGGACTGGATTCGCTGTTCTTCGCCAACTCCGGCAGCGAGGCGGTCGAAGCCGCCCTCCGGCTGTCCCGCCAGGCCACCCGGCGCCCCAACGTGATCGTCTTCCAGGGTGGTTTCCACGGCCGCACGGTCGCCGCCGCGACCATGACCACCTCGGGCACCCGGTTCAGCGCGGGCTTCTCGCCGCTGATGGGCGGCGTGCACGTGGCCCCGTTCCCGTACGCCTACCACTACGGCTGGGACGAGCAGACCGCGACACGCTTCGCACTGCGGGAACTCGACTATCTCTTCGCGACGGTCAGCGCACCCGGCGAGACCGCCGCCTTCTTCGTCGAGCCGGTCCTCGGCGAGGGCGGCTACGTCCCCGCGAACACCGAGTTCCTGACCGGGCTGCGGGAACGGGCCGACCGGCACGGGATCCTGCTCGTGGTGGACGAGATCCAGACGGGCTTCGGCCGCACCGGGAAGTACTGGGGGCACCGGCATTTCGGCGTCCACCCCGACGTCGTGCTCATCGCGAAGGGCCTGGCCAGCGGGTTCCCGCTGTCCGGCATCGCCGCCTCGGCCGAGCTGATGGCGAAGGCCTTCCCCGGCTCCCAGGGCGGGACCTACGGCGGCAACGCGGTTTCGTGCGCGGCGGCACTGGCCACGCTCGACGTGATCGAGGAGGAGGATCTCGTCGCCAACGCGGCAGCGCGAGGCGGGCAACTGCTCGAAGGCGCCCGCCTGATCGGCGACAAGACCCCGGAGATCGGCGACGTCCGCGGTCTGGGCCTGATGGTCGGCTCCGAGTTCACCACCGCGGACGGCGAGCCTGCCACCGCACTGGCGCAGGCCGCGCAGCAGGAGGCGGCCCGGCGCGGCCTGCTGATGCTGACCTGCGGCGCGTACTCCAACGTCGTCCGGATGATCCCGCCACTGGTGGTCACCGCCGAACAGGTGGACGAGGCACTGGGCCTGTGGAGCGAGACCGTCGCCGCCGTGACGGGAAACCCGACAAGCTAGGGCTGTTTCCTAAGCGGCGGAGCCGCTTGCGGTGGGCTGTCAGCTTGCACCGGCGCGGGTTCTGACGTGGTTCCTCGCGAGGAAAGCTCCGACGTGGTGAATTGACATTCATGAGGAGGAGATCCCACAGCGAGGGACCGCGTCAGGTTCCGCCACCCGCACCGCCACGCAAACCACTTCCATACGGCCCCTGAAAGGACTTCCGTCATGGCTCGGTACCTCACCATCAGCCTCGACAAGCGCGGGGTTTCCTGCCGGGCGGTCCTGCTGGACCGGGACGCGCCCCGCACCTGCCAGGCGGTCTGGGACGCGCTGCCGCAGAGCGGCTCGGCGTATCACGCGAAGTACGCCCGCAACGAGGTGTACACGCTCGTGCCCCCGTTCGCCGACCCGGCGCCCGGCCGGGAGAACCCGACCGTCACCCCCATCCCCGGCGACGTGGTCTACTTCGGATTCGAAGCGTGGGAAATCGGAAATCCGGCCTACGGATACGAGGAAACGAGTACCGCGCACGGCACCGGTGGCGCGACCGATCTCGCCATTTTCTACGGCCGGAACAATCTGCTCATCAACGGCGACGCGGGCTGGGTTCCCGGAAATGTTTTCGCCACGATCGTGGAAGGCCTGCCGGAAATGGCGGCCGCCGCCCAGGACCTCTGGCTTCGCGGGGTCGAGGGCGAGACCCTCTCCTTCGCCCGCGCGAGTGAGACCGTTCCCCGGGAGGGCACCTGACAGCCCCTTCCGTCACCCAATCGCGTGATCTCTGCAGAGTAACCAAACGTGGCGCGATCTTCACTCTTTCGAGAGGACGTGCGGCCCGAATGCCGCATCAAGATCACCATTGTCGCACTTCGCGGTCGCCGAGGGGCACTACTCCGTGTCCACACCGGATCGAGGGATACCCCTCGGAAAAACCCGAAAGGGTCACGTGTTTAGACTGAAGGGATTTCAGCTTTCGCTTGGCCGTGCGCCAACACTTCCTTGGGCGCATTGACAACCAGGGCGGAAGGATGGAAATCTTCGCCTCGCTTTCGAAAGCAAGGCATGATATTCCCATCCGTTAAGGAGCCCCTCACATGCAGGCGTTTGCCACGCACTTCCACTACTGCCACGACATTCTGACGAACGTCCTGGCGTCGCTGGCCCACTTCGTGGGCTGGCTGGTCTGATCGGTGCGCACAGCCTGAAGCGGTAGGGCGGGGCCGGTACGTTGGCGCGGACCGGCCCCGCTCGCCGTGCGGGGGGGCTTCCCCGCTACGTGAAACATCTTCATAAACCGCCGGGTAAGGTGCCGTACTACGCTGCCGACGAGGGCAAGCGCAGGCACCAGAGAGGCGGGTGGCACGTCATGGCCGAGGTCATGCCGGAGGTCACGGCACGGTTCGCCGAGATCGTCGGCACCGCGAACCTGCTCAGCGGCACCGAGGTGAACGAGGACTACGGTCACGACGAATGCCTCACCTGCCCGCCGCGGAAACCGGCCTCCGTGGCCAAACCCGGCACCGCGGCCGAAGTCGCCGCACTCCTGTCCACCGCGACCGAACTCGGCGTTCCGGTCACCGCGCGCGGCTCGGGCAGCGGCCTGTCCGGGGCCGCCCGCCCGCGCGAAGACGGGCTGCTGATCTCCTTCGAGCGAATGAACGCCGTCCTCGAAATCGACACCGCGAACCAGGTCGCCGTGGTGCAGCCCGGGGTCACCCTGGCCGAACTGGACGAGCGCACCGCCGGGACCGGCCTCGCCTACACCGTCTACCCCGGAGAGCTCAGCGCCAGCGTCGGCGGCAACGTCGGCACCAACGCGGGCGGGATGCGCGCGGTGAAGTACGGCGTCACCCGCAACAACGTCCTCGGTCTCGAAGCGGTGCTCCCCAGCGGCGAAATCATCCGCACCGGCGGGAAGAACGCCAAGATCTCCAGCGGCTACGACCTCACCCAGCTGATCATCGGCTCGGAGGGCACCCTCGCGCTGGTGACCGAGGTGACCGTCAAACTCCACCCGAGGCTGGCCCACGCCGCCACCCTGCTCGCCCCGTTCACCGACCTCGACGAGGTGATGCGGGCGGTGCCGCGCATCCTCGCCGCCGGGCTCACCCCGAACATCCTCGAGTACATCGACAACCTGACCATGGCCGCGATCACCTACACCGAGCAGCTCTCCCTCGGCGTGCCCGACGAGATCCGCGACCGCACGCAGGCCTATCTGGTGGTGGGACTGGAAAACCGGGACGGCGAACGTCTCGACGGGGACGTCGAGCGGGCCGGTGAACTCCTCGGCGAACTCGGCGCGACCGACGTCTACGTGCTCGACGGCGGCTCGGCCCGCAAGCTCATCGAAGCGCGGGAGAAGGCGTTCTGGACCGCGAAGGCCGCGGGCGCCGACGACGTCGTCGACGTGGTGGTGCCACGCTCCGAAATGCCCGGTTTTCTCGCCAGGGCCAGGGAACTGGCCACCGCCGCCGGAGCCGGTGTGGTCGGCTGCGGTCACGCCGGGGACGGCAACGTGCACCTGGGCGTCTTCTGCCCCGATCCGGACAAGCGGCACCGCCTGCTGCACGAAATCTTCGCCGCCGGAATGGCGGCCGGGGGCGCGATCTCCGGCGAGCACGGCATCGGACAGGCCAAAAAGGACCATTTCCTCGCACTGGAGGACCCGGCGAAGCTCGCCCTCCTGCGCCGCCTCAAGCAGGCCTTCGATCCGGCCGGCATCCTCAACCCGGGCGTCCTGTTCGACTGAGGAGACCGGCCAGGCCAACCACTGCCAGATCGATCTTTAGGAGCGAAATGAACGGCGCGCAGTCGCTGATCCGCACCCTGGCCGACGCCGGGGTCGAAGTGTGCTTCGGCAATCCCGGCACCTCCGAAATGCATTTCGTCGCCGCGCTCGACTCGGTGCCCGAGATGCGGGGCGTGCTGGGGCTGTTCGAGGGCGTGGTGACGGGTGCGGCCGACGGGTACGCGCGGATCGCCGGAAAGCCGGCGGCCACCCTCCTGCATCTGGGCCCCGGCCTCGGCAACGGCCTGGCGAACCTGCACAACGCGCGCCGCGCGCACACGCCGATCGTCAACGTGGTGGGCGACCACGCGACCTATCACAAGCGGTACGACGCCCCGCTGGAATCCGATATCGAGGCCGTGGCCGGTTCCCTGACCGGCTGGGTGCGCCGCTGCGACAGCACCGCGGACCTCGGCGCGGACGCGGCGGCGGCGGTCGCGGCGGCGCAGGACGCCCCGGGCCGGGTGGCGACGCTGATCCTGCCCGCGGACCTGTCGTGGAACGACGGGGGCGTGCCGGTCGCGCCGATCCCGCCGCGCGCCCCCCGCCCGGTCGCGGCGACGACGGTGAAGGCCGTCGCCGAGATCCTGCGCACCGGCGAACCGGTGGCGGTGCTGGCCGGAGGCCCCGCCTGCCGCGAGGCCGGGCTGCTCGCGCTCAGCCGGATCGTGACCGCCACCGGCGCCAAGACGCTGATCGAGACCTTCCCCGCCCGGTTGGAGCGCGGCGCGGGCCTGCCCGCCTTCGAACGGCTCGGGTACCTGGCCGAGCAGGCCACCTACCAGTTGAACGGGATCAGGCACCTGGTACTGGCCGGAGCCAAGGCACCGGTGTCCTTCTTCGCCTATCCCGGCAAGGCGAGCGAACTGGTGCCCGAGGGTGCGCAGGTGCACGTGCTCGCCGAACTCGGGGAGGACGTCACGGGCGCGCTCGAAGCGCTCGCCACGGAGGTCGCGGCGGACACCGAGCCGGTACTGCAGCAGCCGCAGCGGCCCGCGCTGCCCACCGGCCCGCTGACCGCGCAGAACTGGGTGGAGGTGATCGGCGCCCTGCTGCCGGAGAACGCGATCATCTCCGACGAGGCCAACACCTCCGGTCTGCTGCTGCCCGCGGCGACGGCGGGGGCGCCGCGGCACGACCTGCTGACGCTGACCGGGGGCGCGATCGGGCAGGGCCTGCCGGTCGCCACCGGTGCCGCCGTCGCCGCTCCGGACCGGCCGGTGATCGCGCTGCAGGCCGACGGCAGCGCGCTGTACACGATCTCGGCACTGTGGACCCAGGCGCGGGAGAACCTCGACGTCACCACGGTCCTGCTGAACAACCGGGCCTACGCGATCCTGCGGATGGAACTGCAGCGGGTCGGCGCGGAGGGCTCGGGGCCCAAGGCGAACGCGCTGCTCGACCTGTCCCGGCCGGACCTGGACTTCGTGAAGATCGCCGAAGGCATGGGCGTTCCGGCGAGCCGCGCGACCACGGCCGAAGAACTGGCAGAGCAGTTCTCGCGGGCCCTGGCCGAGCCCGGTCCGCACCTCATCGACGCGATCGTGCCGCCCCTGCTGTGATGCCGTGAGGGGGCCCCTCACGGTCGTGAGTGTTGGCCGTGAAGGGCCCCTTCACAGTCGATTTGACTGTGAAGGGGCCCTTCACGGCTTGCCCCAGCCCCTCCGGCCGGGGGTGGGGGTCTGCAAAAGTGGGTTGCCGGTTGCCAGAACCCGGGGTCCCCTCACGGTCGATTCGACTGTGAGGGGACCCCTCACGGCGCCCATTCCTGCCTGCGCCCTTACGGCGAATAGGGCCGTGAGGGGATCCCTCACGGCCCTATCGCGGCCCTATCGGCGCCGGGGGTTATTCGTAGATTTCGCCGGCTTCGGCCTTCGCGACCAGCGAAGCGGGCGGGGTGAAGTGGTCACCGTAGCGCTCCGCCAGCTCGCGGGCGCGGGCCACGAACCCGGCCAGGCCACCCTCGTACTGGTTGATGTACTGGATGACACCGCCGGTCCAGGCCGGGAAACCGATGCCGAAGATCGACCCGATGTTGGCGTCCTGCACCGAGGTGAGCACGCCCTCGTCGAAGCACTTCACGGTTTCCAGCGCCTCGGCGAACAGCATCCGCTCCTGCAGGTCCTTGAACGGAACCGCAGCGCTGCCCGAGTTGAACGCCTCCCGCAGGCCCGGCCAGATCCGGGACCGCTTGCCGTCGACGTACTCGTAGAAGCCCGCGCCCGAGGAACGGCCCTTGCGGTCGAACTCGTCGATCATCCGGTTGATGACCGCCTCGGAGGCGTGCGTCTTCCACTCGCCACCGGCGGCCTCGACCGCCGCCCGGGTCTCCTGCCGGATCTTGCGCGGCAGGGTCAGGGTCAGCTCGTCCATCAGCTGCAGCGGCGGAGCCGGGTACCCGGCCTGCGCACCGGCCTGCTCGATCGAGGCGGGCTCGACACCCTCACCGACGGCGGCGATGGCCTCGTTGATGAAGGTCCCGATGACGCGCGAGGTGAAGAAGCCGCGGCTGTCGTTGACGACGATCGGCGTCTTGCGGATCTGCAGGGTGTAGTCGAAGACCTTCGCCAGCGTGGCGTCGGAGGTCTTCTCCCCGCGGATGATCTCGACCAGCGGCATCTTGTCCACCGGCGAGAAGAAGTGGATGCCGATGAAGTCTTCCTGCCGCTTGACGCCCTCGGCCAGGCCGGTGATCGGCAGGGTCGAGGTGTTGGAGCCCAGCACCGCGTCCGGGTTGACGATGTGCTCGATCTCGCCGAACACCTTGTGCTTGAGTTCCTGGCTCTCGAACACCGCTTCGATCACGAAGTCGACGCCCTTGAAGTCCTCGGGGTCGGCGGTCGGCTTGATCCGCGCGAGCAGCGCGTCCGACTTCTCCTTCGTGGTCTTGCCGCGGGAGAGGGCCTTCTCCTCGATCTTGACCGCGTAGCCCTTGCCCTTTTCGGCGTTCTCCTGCGAGACGTCCTTGAGCACCACGTCGATGCCGGCCTTGGCGCTGACGTACGCGATCGCCGCGCCCATCATGCCCGCACCGAGCACACCGACCTTGGTGGCCTTGAACTTCTCGAACCCTTGGGGACGCGAGCCGCCCGAGTTGATGTGCTGCAGGTCGAAGAAGAACGCCTTCGTCATGTTCTTCGCGACCTGGCCGGTGACCAGGCTGACGAAGTACCGCGTCTCGATCAGCGTCGCGGTGTCGATGTCGACCTGCGCGCCCTCGACCGCGGCGGCCAGGATGGCCCGCGGCGCGGGCATCGGGGCACCCTTGAGCTGCTTGCGCAGGTTGGCCGGGAACGCGGGCAGGTTCGCCGCGAACGCCGGGCTGGACGGGGTGCCACCGGGGATCTTGTAGCCCTTGACGTCCCACGGCTGCGCGGCCTCGGGGTTGGCCTTGATCCACTCCTTGGCCTTCGGCAGCAGCTCGTCCACACTGGACACCACCTCGTGCACGAGGCCCAGCTCCAGCGCCTTGGCGGGCTTGTGCCGCTGGCCCTGCACGAGCACGTTCAGCACCGCGCTCTGGATGCCGAGCAGGCGCACGGTCCTGGCGACGCCACCACCACCGGGCAGCAGGCCCAGGGTCACCTCGGGCAGGCCGATCACCGTGCCCGGGACGTCGGCGACGATGCGGTGGTGCGTGGCCAGCGCGATCTCCAGGCCACCGCCCAGCGCGGCGCCGTTGATCGCCGACACCACCGGCTTGCCCAGCTTCTCCAGACGGCGAAGCTGCGACTTCATCTCGTTGGTGCTCTTGGTGATCTCTTCGGCGTGCTCCGGCGTCGCCTGGATCAGGTCGTTGAGGTCACCGCCCGCGAAGAAGGTCTTCTTGGCGGAGGTGAGCACGACACCGGTGATCGAGTCCTTTTCGGACTCCAGCCGGTCCACGATCTGCCCGAAGGACTCGCGGAAGTCGGCGTTCATGGTGTTGGCCGACTGCTTCGGGTCGTCCAGCGTGAGCACGACGATGCCGTCGGCGTCGGACTCCCAGCGGATGGTCTTGGTCTCGGTCATTGGTCTTTCCTCACACCCGCTCGATGATCGTGCCGATACCCATGCCGCCACCGATGCACAGCGACAGCAGCGCGCGCCGGGCCTGCCGGCGCTCCAGCTCGTCCACCATGGTGCCGAGGATCATCGCGCCGGTGGCGCCGAGCGGGTGGCCCATGGCGATCGCGCCGCCGTTGACGTTGACCTTCTCGTCCGGCAGCTTGAGGTCCTTCATCCACTTCAGCACCACCGAGGCGAAGGCCTCGTTGAGTTCGAAGAGGTCGATGTCGTCGGTGGTCAGCCCGGCGATGTCGAGCACCTTCCGGGTGGCCGGCGTCGGGCCGGTCAGCATGATCGTCGGGTCGGCGCCGGTGATCGCGGCCGCGACGATGCGGGCCCGCGGGGTCAGTCCGAGGTCCTTGCCGACCTGCTCGTTGCCGATCAGCACCAGCGCGGCACCGTCCACGATGCCGGACGAGTTGCCGCCGGTGTGCACGTGGTTGATCTTCTCGACCGAGTGGTACTTCTGCAGCGCGACGGCGTCGAAGCCACCGAACTCGCCGATGCCCTCGAAGGCGGGCTTCAGCTTCGCCAGGTCCTCCACGGTGGTGCCGGGGCGGCGGTGCTCGTCGTGGTCGAGGATCGTGACGCCGTTGATGTCCTTCACCGGCACCACGGACTTGGCGAAGTAGCCGCCGGACCAGGCCGCCTCGGCCCGCTCCTGCGAGCGCACCGCGAAGCGGTCGACGTCCTCGCGGGAGAAGCCCTCCATGGTGGCGATCAGGTCGGCGCCGATGCCCTGCGGGACGAAGTAGGAGTCGTAGTTGGTGGCCGGGTCGGTGAACATCGCCCCGCCGTCGGCCCCCATCGGCACGCGCGACATCGACTCGACACCACCGGCGATGATCAGGTTCTCCCAGCCGGAACGCACCCGCGCCGCCGCCTGGTTGACCGCCTCAAGGCCGGACGAGCAGAAGCGGTTGAGCTGCACCCCGGCGACCGTGTCGGGCAGGCCCGCCGCGATGGCCGCGCCGCGCGCGATGTCCGCGCCCTGGTCCCCGACCGGGGACACCACGCCCAGGATGATGTCGTGGACCAACGCCGGGTCCAGGCCCGGGTGGCGCGCCTTGAGCTCGTTGATCAGACCGACCACCAGGTCGATCGGCTTGGTCCCGTGCAGGGACCCGCCCTTGTTCTTGCCACGAGGCGTGCGGATCGCCTCGTAGATGTATGCCTCGTTGCTCACACCGACGGCCCTTCCTCAATTGCGCTCAGATGACTCTGGGTGACGCTAATCCTCACTAACATAATCCCGGTATCTGCCCTGGTGTCAACCGGTTGCGTGTCGATTCACCAGCGCTAGAGTAGGCTCACTATGCAACCCTCCCGAAGTCGCCGACCCGGCGAGCGCCGCCACCAGCTGGCCGCCGTGGCGGCCGAGCTGTTCCGCGCCCGCGGCTACCACGGGGTGGGCATCAACGACATCGCGGCCGCCGCCGGCATCACCGGGCCCGCCCTGTACCGGCATTTCGCCGACAAGCAGGCCGTGCTCTCCTACGTGCTGCTGTCCTCGGTGCGCGACATGGAGGCCGAGACCACCGCCGCGCTGTCCACGCTCGGGAGCCCGAGCGGTGAGCAGGTCGACGAGCTGCTCAGCCGGATCGCCTCGGCCTCGGTGGAGCGCCGCGACGTCGCCGCGCTGTGGCGCTGGGAAGGCAGGCACCTGTCGCCCGAGGACCAGCGCGAGATCGGGAAGCGATCGGGCACCATCCTGGCCGCGTGGGCGAAGGTGCTGCTGGAAGTGCGGCCCGGGCTGACCGCCGCCGACGCCGAACTGCTGTGCTGGGCCGCGCTGAGCGTGTTCGGCAGCGTCTCGGTGCACCGCACGGCGGTGGCGAAACGCCGGTTCGTCCCGCTCCTGGTCGAGCTGGCCAAGCGCGTGCTGCACGCGGACCTCCCCCGGGAGACCGGGACGGGGCCCGCTCCCGCCGAGACCGGGATCGGCTCCCCGAGCCGCCGTGAACAGCTGCTGTCCGCCGCCGCCGAACTGTTCCGCAGCCGCGGCTTCCACGCGGTGAGCATGGAGGACATCGGCGCCGCGGCCGGGATCGCCGGTCCCAGCGTCTACCGGCACTTCCCCAGCAAGGCGAGCCTGATGTACGCGATCGGCCGCCGCGCCGCCGACCGGCTGGCGCTGGACGTCGAGCGGGTGCTGCGCACCAGCAGCGACGAGGCGGAGGCGCTCGGGCGGCTGGTGGAGTCGTACGTGCACGTCCTCACCGGCTCCGTGGAGCTGATGGTGTCGTTCTCGATCGACGGGGTCAACCTCGCCGAGGCCGATCGCGCGGAGCTGGTGCGCATCCAACGGGACTACGTGGCACAGTGGGTGAACCTGCTGATGGCCGCCCATCCCGAACTCAACGCGCGCGAAGCCAGGATCACCGTGCACGCGGCGCTCACCATCGCCAACGACCTCGCCCGCACGCGGCGCGTGAACGCGCGGCCGAACCTGCCGGGCGAACTCGTCATCCTGCTCAAGGCGGTTCTCGGCCTCCGCTGATGATCTTTCGGGGCAAGATGCACGCATGCCCGCCGAGCGACTCCTGCATCTGGTGACCGAAGACGAGCAGCACCGGGTCACCACCCTGGAACTGTTCTTCGACCTCGTCTTCGTCTACGCGATCACCCAGACGACCCAGCTCATGTCCGACAACCCCACCCTGCTCGGCCTCGGCCAGGGCCTGGCCATGCTGGCCGTGCTGTGGTGGTGCTGGTGCAGCTACACCTGGCTGGGCAACACCGTGCACGCCGACCGCGGGGTCGCACGGTTCGCGATGCTGGCCGCGATGGCCGCGATGTTCGTGGTGTCACTGGCCATTCCCGAAGCGTTCACCGACGCGCCGGGCGGGCTGTTCACGCCGCTGCTGTTCCTCGGCTGCTATCTGCTGGTGCGCGTGCTTCATCTGCTCGCCTACTACGAGGCCGCCCGAGCCGACCCGGCCCTGCGGCGCGTACTCGTCCAGGTGGCCCCGTCGATGCTGGCCGGCACGGGGGTGCTCGCGGTGGGCGCGTTCACTTCCGGAGCCGTGCAGCTGGGACTGTGGGTACTCGGCCTCGTGGTCGACTACACCGGCGTCTACCTCAGCGGTTCCAAGGGCTGGCGGATCAGCGCGCCCGGCCACTTCGCGGAGCGCTTCGGGCTGATCGTGATGATCGCGCTGGGCGAGTCGATCGTGTCGATCGGAATCGGCATCTCCCACCTCCCGCTGACCTGGCCCATCGTGGTCACCGCCCTCTGCGGGCTCGGCGTCGCGGTGAGCCTGTGGTGGCTGTACTTCGACGTGGTGGCGCATTCGTCGGAGCACCGGCTCGCCTCGGCACAGGGCGCGGAGCGGGCCAAGCTGGCCACCGACACCTACACCTATCTCCACCTGCCGCTGATCGCGGGCGTCATGCTGGTCGCGCTGGGCCTCAAGAAGGTGCTGCTCCACGTGGCCGACACCGCGCACTACCTGCTGCGGGATCCGCTGCACGGAATGCCGTTGTGGGCGTTGACCGGCGGAACCGCGCTGTATCTCGGGACGCTGTCCGCCATCCGCAGGCGGAACCTGGGTCGCTGGAACGTCCAACGGCTGGTCTCTGCGGCGCTCCTGCTGGTGGCGACCCCGCTGCTGGGCCTGGTGCCCGCCGCGGCGGCACTGGCCGCGGTGCTGGCCGCGTGCCTGGGTGTGGTCACCTTCGAACGTCTCCGGTTCGGCCCCCTGCGCACGAAGCTCCTCGGCACCACGTCCTGACCCGTGCTAACCTACTCGCGAGTAGGTAACGGTTTGAGGGGAGTGCGACGTGGCAGCGCTCAACGGAACACCGCGGCGGAAACGCGACGTCATGGGCGTCGGCCTGGCCGCGCTCACCCGTCTCGCGGGCAGTAGGACGCTGGACCGCGCGGGGCTGCGC
>NZ_VJWX01000469.1 GCF_007713715.1 Amycolatopsis rhizosphaerae | reverse complement strand
GTGCCGGGCGGAGGCCGTCCGGCACTTCGCGGCAGTCGGCTTCAGGGCTCCCCACGGGGTGGAGGGGCCGGTGAAAACCCCTCTCCCCAAAGCTCCTCGAACCGTCTCCGCAGTGCCTTGCGGGCCCGCCAGAGCAGGGAGCACACCGCCGCCGGGGCGATGTCCAGCACCGCGGCGACGTCGCGCGGGCGATAACCGAGAACCTCCACCATCCACAGCACGTTCCTCCATTGTGGAGCGAGCGAGGAGAACGCGGCTTCGAGGATCACTTCCTGTTCGCTCGCGTGCTCTTCGCCGGCGAGCGCCCCTCCGGCGTTCTCCGTGCCCTGGAGGTCCAGGCCCGCCGAGACCAGGCGGGAGGTCTTGCTCCCCACGTCCACCGACAGCCGCCGGACCGTGGTGCGCAGATAGGCCGGAATGTTGGTCAGCGGCCCCTTTCCGGCCTTGAGGGACACCATCATCCGGAGGAGGGCTTCGGCGGCGAGATCTTCCGCGTCGGCGGCCGAGCGCGCGATCGCTCTGGCGTAGCGGAGGGCGTGCCGGTGATGGCGGGTGAACAGGGCCGCGAAGGCGCCCGGGTTTCCGTCACGCGCCTCGGCGAGGAGCTTTTCGTCCGGCAGTTCCGTGAGAGTGTCGTCGGCAACCTGGTGCATCGAGCCTCCTCGTGAACATTTTCTCCGCGTCCTGAACAATTCAGCACGAAAGGAAGGTCGCCAACCGAGTGAACAACCGCCACGGTGCGCGTAAGACCCTTCCCGAAGGGTGTCTTTGGGGTGAATAACGGGCCGCCGGGTAACGTGTCGATCAGTGTGCCCGATAACTCGCCGGCACTTTTCGTGGCGAATAACGAGAAGATAACAGTGCGCCGTTTTGGAAGTTCGGCGAAGTTCTGCGACGAAAAACAGAGTAACGCCGGAACGGTGGCCCGCCGCCGCCTCCCCCTTGCGGGGCAGGCAGGGGCGGGCCGCGTCGAGCGCGGATTCGCCGACGTGGTGGGCGAGATCACGAACCCGCTGCGGTGCGCGCGTCAGATTCGGATGCCGCCGGAAGGTCTTCACCGCGACTGCTCGGCTCGCGGAAGGGAAACAGGCAGTGCACCAGGAGATCGCAGCAATCCCGGACGGCGGCGTCGCGGTGGTTCTCGGAACCAGGCCGGAAATCATCAAACTCGCCGGGGTCATCGCCGAGCTCGGACCGAAGGCCTGCGTGATCCACACCGGACAGCACTACGACACGGGGCTGTCCGACGTGTTCTTCACCGAGCGGGGACTGCCCGCGCCGCGGGTGCGGTTCGCGGTGGGCGGGGCGGGCCGCGGCGGGCAGATCGGCGCGGGGCTGACCTCGCTCGACGAGTGGTTCGCCCGGCACAGGCCGGTCGCGGTGGTGGTCCAGGGGGACACCAACGCCACGGTGACCGGTGCGCTGGCCGCCAACGCCCGCCGGATCCCCGTCGTGCACGTGGAGGCCGGACTGCGCAGTTTCGACAAGACGATGCCGGAGGAGTACAACCGGATCATCACCGACCACCTGTCCGACCTGCTGTGCGCGGCGACCGAAGGAAACGTCGAAAACCTTGCCAGGGAAGGGATCGGCGGCGCCGCGGTGATCCGGACCGGGAACACGGTGGTGGAGGCGGTGCGGGCGCAGCTGCCGGGGCGCCACCGGCGCCGCGCCCTGCTGGCCCGGCGGGGGCTGGTGCCTGGCGGCTACGCACTGGTCACCGTCCACCGTCCGGAGAACACCGACGACGCCGCCGCGCTGCGCACGATCCTCACCGAACTGCACCGGCTCCCGTGCCCGGTCGTGCTGCCGCTGCATCCCCGGACGCTGGGCGCGGTCCGGCGGCACGGCCTGGTGGACCTGCTCGACGGGCTGGGCGTGACCGGGCCGCTCGGTTCGGCGGAGTTCCTCGGCCTCGCCGCCCACGCCGCCTTCCTGGTTTCGGATTCCGGCGGCGTGCAGGAGGAGTGCACGGTGCTCAAGCGCCCGCTGATCGTGGTGCGGCGGTCCACGGAACGGCCCGAAGCGATGCAGGACTTCGCCGTGCTCGTCTCGCCGGGGCCGCTGATCAGCAAGACGGCCGCCGAATGGTGGCGGGATCTGCCCGGCCTGCACCGCCGCCTGGCGGCGCTGGAATCGCCGTTCGGCGCCGGGGACGCATCCCGGCGCATCGTCGCCGAGATCGCGCGCCGTTTCGGCACGCGGTAAGGAGGTTCCGTCCTGACGGATCGTTGCCGCCGCGGTTCGCGCGCCCAGAGGGAGACCGCGGCGGTTCCCTGGCCGGTCCGGCCGGGACGGACACCGGCTGGGCCGGGATCGAGGGGGCCCGGCCCAGCCTTTCTTTTCTTCCGTTGACCGTGGCGGCGTTCACTCCCGGGACTTCACCAGCCACAGGCCGGTGAACACCGCGCCGGCCAGGGTGACGGCACCGGCCGCGACGAAGGCGGCGTCGAGGCCGGCTTCGAAGGACGCGCCACCGGATTCCCGGGTGCGGACGATGGCGCCGAGCACGGCCACGCCCAGCACCGCGCCGATCTGCCGGGTGGTGCTGCTGATGCCGGAAGCGAGACCTCCCTCCCGCGGGCCGACCGCCTGGATGGCCGCCCCGGTCAGGGGGGACATGGTCAGCGCGAAACCGATGCCCGCGATGGCCAGCCGCCACCACACGTTCCCGTACGCGGTGTCCGCGCGCACGAAGCCCAGGGCCAGCAGTCCCAGCCCGGCCAGCGCCAGGCCGGTCGTCACCACGATCCGGAAGCCGTACCGGGCGGCGAACCGGCCCGCGTACGGGCTGACGACGACCATGGCGAGGGAGGTGGGCAGGGTCTGCAGGCCGGCGCGCAGAACCGTGCTGCCCTGGACGTAGACGAAGAACTGGGAGAAGAAGAAGGCCGAACCCATGAGCGCGAAACCCACCACGACCATGGCCGTGTTGGACACCGTGAACAGTTGCTGCCGGAACAGCCGCAGCGGCAGCATCGGCGCCGGGCTTCGTCCTTCGACGGCGACGAAGGCGGCGAGAAGCACCACCGCGGCGGCGAAGCTGCCCAGGATCACCGGCGAGGTCCAGCCGCGGGAACCGCCCTCGATCAGCCCGTAGGTCAGTGCCCCCACGGCCAGGACGGACAGGACCGTCCCCGGGATGTCGATCGACGGCGCGCCGGGATTGCGGGACTCGCCCAGGACGCGCAGACCGGCCAGCAGCAGGACCACGCCGAGGGGGGCGTTGACGACGAAGATCGCGGGCCAGCCGAAGGCTTCGGTCAGGATGCCACCGGCAGGCGGTCCGGCGGCCAGGCCGATGCCGCTGAATCCGGCCCACAGCCCGATCGCCTTGACCCGTTCC
This sequence comes from Amycolatopsis rhizosphaerae, assembly GCF_007713715.1. GTDB lineage: Bacteria > Actinomycetota > Actinomycetes > Mycobacteriales > Pseudonocardiaceae > Amycolatopsis_E > Amycolatopsis_E rhizosphaerae. Next base: position 2,186 of record NZ_VJWX01000469.1, on the reverse strand, counting down.
TGCGGAACGGGGTACGCGGCGGCGAGCAGGGCCAGCGAGCCGGGGCTCAGCGCCGCGGCCCCGATGCCCTGCACCACGCGCCCGGCGATCAGCCAGCCGAGCGAGGGCGCTACGGCGCACAGCACGGAAGCGGCGGTGAACACCGCGACGCCGGTCAGGAACACCCGCTTGCGGCCGAAGCGGTCGGCGAAGACGCCGCCGGACAGCAGCAGCATGGCGACCAGCAGAACGTAGGCGTCGACGATCCATTGCAGACCGTCGAGCCGGGTGTGCAGCCGTTGCTGCATATCGGGCAGCGCCGCGCCGACGATCGTGCTGTCGAGCAGCACCATGAACTGACCCAGGCAGGTCACCGTGAGCAGCGCCGCCCGGCTCGGCCGGGCGCCCGGGGTCCCCGGCGCTCCGGTCTTCGTCGCGGTTTCGGGTGCGGTCAACGCAGGTCCTCTCGTGATCGGATACTCCCGGCACGATAGTTCGGGATTCCCGAATTGTCGAACAGTGCGGTATCGTGGAGACATGCGACCACTGCCCCAACCCGCGCGCGAGGCGCTGACGCTTGCGCCGGTGCTGCACGCGCTCGGTGATCCGGTGCGCCTGGAGCTGGTGCGGCGGGCCTCGGCCACGCCCGAGTCGACCTGTTCCGCGCTCGTCGACGGTTTGGGCGTGCCGCTGTCGACGGTGACCAACCACTGGCGGATCCTGCGCGAGGCCGGGGTCATCACCATGACCGTCGAGGGAAGGCACCGCCGGGTGCGGGTCCGCACCGAAGATCTCCACGACCGCTTCCCGGGCCTGCTCGATCCGGTCCTGCGCCTCGCCGCGGCCGAGCCGCCGAACGCCTGAAGCCTGTTCTGACCCGACCGGGGACGACCTGGCCGCCGCCCCGCGGCTCACAGCCGTACGGGCAGTGCGGTGAGGCGGCGGGTGGCGGCGTCGGGCACGTAGCCGGGGTTGTCGTCCAGGGCGAGGCCCGGGTAGCGGCGCATCCCCGCGGCACTGAGTCACCGGAGCGCAGGACCGAAGTCCTGGTCGGAGAGAGTCCTCCCGCTCTGGGGCCGCCGGGGGCCGCGCGAGCACGCTGGGGGTTGCCACCGGAGGAACCGAGGAGGCGACCATGGGCGAACGAGTGGCGGCGACCTCCCGCACGGAGCGGGAGCTCCAGCCCACCGCCGGGCGGCGGGCCCTGATGCTCGGCCTGGCGACCGCGGGGTTCGCGATCAACTTCTGGGCGTGGGCGCTGCTCAGTCCCCTGGCGCCCCTGCTGAAGGACGAACTCGGGCTGAGCTCGTTCAGCCAGTCCCTGGTGGTCGCGGTGCCGGTGGTGGTCGGTTCCCTGGGGCGTATCCCGGTGGGCGCGCTCACCGACCGCTACGGCGGCCGCGTGATGTTCCCGCTGGTCTCGGCCGCCACCATCGTGCCCGTCCTGTTCCTCGGGCTGGCCGGGTACTCCTCGCTGGCCGCGCTGCTGGCGGGCGGGTTCGTCCTCGGTGTCGGCGGGACCGCCTTCGCCATCGGCGTGCCGTTCGTTTCGGCCTGGTTCCCGCCGAACCGGCGGGGGCTGGCGATCGGGATCTTCGGCGCGGGCATGGGCGGCACCGCGATCGCGGCACTGACCACGGTGAGCCTCGCCGACGCCTGGTCGATCCGCGCGCCGTTCGTGGTGACCGCGGCCGTGCTCGCGGTGTACGCCGTGGTGGCCGCGTTGTTGCTGCGTGACGCGCCCGGCCGCGTCCGGCCGACCGAGTCGGTGGGGCGGCGGCTGGCCGGCACCCTGCGCCTGTCCGTCACCTGGCAGGCCTCCGCGCTGTACGCGGTGGTGTTCGGTGGCTATGTCGCCTTTTCGGTGTACCTCCCGGCGTATCTCAAGACCGCCTACGGACTGGCCCAGGCCGACGCGGCCCGCCGGATGGCCGGATTCGTGCTGCTCGCGGTGCTGATGCGCCCGGTGGGCGGCTGGGCCTCCGACCGCTTCGGCCCCATCCCGGTACTCGGCTGGGTGCTCGCCGTGATCAGTGGCTGCGCCGTGGCCCAGGCGTTCACCCCGCCCCTCCTGCCGTTCGGCACGCTCCAGTTCCTGGCCATGGCGGCCGCGCTCGGAGCGGGAAGCGGCGCGGTGTTCGCGCTGGTGGCGCTGCTTTCGCCGCCGTCGGCGGTCGGTTCGGTGACGGGCGTGGTCGGCGCGGCGG
>NZ_VJWX01000468.1 GCF_007713715.1 Amycolatopsis rhizosphaerae | reverse complement strand
CTGTCCCGCCTGACGGCGGGCGGCGGGCCGGAGGCCGACCGGTTCGGGTCCGCGTCGGTGCTGGCGTGTGTGCATCACGGGCCGGTGAGCGTGTACGGCTTCGGTGACGTCTACGGCTGTGTCGCCGAGGTCCGGTGGAGCGGTGGGGGCGTCGAGCGGGCCGAATTCGCCCCGGGCGTGCTGACCCCGGGGGAGGAAGGCGTCCCCGTCTACCGCGACGGAAGTGTCTACGGGCGCGACGGAGCGGCCTGGCCGGTCGTGCTCCGTCCGCTCGCCCTCGTGGTCGCCGGGGCCGCCGCCGTGGTGCTGGGTGCCGGGACCGCCTATGCCCTCGTCCGCGTGGTCCGCCCGGTTCCCGGCCCGCCGCGACCGGAGACCGGGCGGACCCGGGCCGGGCAGCAGCGGCTCGCCGGGCGGCGGGCGCAGCGGGACTGGCCGGTCACCCCCGCCGATCGGGCCGCCGTGCCGCTGTCGAGGCGCGTGCTGCGCCTGCGCCTGCTGTCGGCCTGGTGTGCGCTGGTGGTGCCGGCGGTGCCGCTGTCGATGGTGCCCCGGTTCGACGCGCCGCGGGCACCGCGTTTCGTCTCGCCGTGGCCGCAGATCGCCCGGGCGCGGCTGGCCGATCTGTCGCCCGGGACCGCGGTGGTCCTCGGCGCGATCCTGGCGGTGCTGTTCGCCGCGATGGCGGGTGCGGCGCGGACGGACGCGGCGAGGATCGTCCGTCACGGGCCCGCCTATCTGGCCCGCGACCTGCCCGGCAAGGGGAGCGCCGAGGCGAAGCTGCGCCGCGCGCTGGACGGCCGGGACCGGGCGCACCGGATCGGCACCGCGGTCGGCGGTTCCGTGCTCCTCGCCGTGGCCGCGTGGGCCGCCTTCCGCGGTTTCGGCGCCGCGTCGGGGCCGCTCGCGGTGTGGCTCGCCTGTCTCACCGACGCGATCCTGCTGACCCTGCTCGCCGCGATCTTCTTCGCCACGCTGGAAAGCCCGCGCCGGAGGATCGAGCACCTGCTCGGGACGGACGTTTCGGCCAAAGGAACCAAAGGGGATCTTCTCGCGTCGTAGCCGATCAAGAGAAGGGAGGGTCCGTGGCAAGCGACGACCTCAAGGCCGCCGAGGAACGGCTGGCCGGATACGCCGCGAGGGTCCAGGAGATCCAGCAGCACGCCGAGCGGAGCCAGGAACAGATCAAGACCCTGCGGGCGCGTGCGGAGAGCCCGGACGGCACGGTGCGGGTGGTGCTCGCGCCCGGTGGCCGTCTGGAAGACCTGACGTTGTCTCCGCAGGCCCTGCGGCTCGGGCACGACCGCCTCGCCGCGGCGATCAAGCAGACCGTGCAGGCCGCCCATGCCGATGCGGCGCGCCAGACGCAGGCGGCGCTGCAGCCGCTGCTCGGCCAGTCGGCGGCGATGGAGTTCCTCGCCGAACAGCTCGACACCGGACTCGCCGAGGAGCAAGCCGAGAACGCTCCCCGGCGCCGTGCGGGCGGCAGTGACGACGGTGACGAAGACGGCGGGTTCGGCGGCCCGTTCCTGAGGAGGAGCTGATGGCGGACGGATTCCATTCCACTCCGGAGGATCTGGCGAAGCATTCGGCCACCGTCACCGGCCTCGGCGAACGGCTCCGGCAGGCGTCCGCCACCGGGGGCGGCGTCGACGTCGGGGGAGAGACCTTCGGGATCATCGGCCAGGCGTTCGCCTTCAAGGTCAAGGGCGACATCACCGAAACGGCGGGCGCGATCTCCGACCTGGCCGTCGGCCTCACCGATTTCGGCGAGGGCGTGGGGCTGGCCGGGCAGAACTACGAACAGGTCGAAGGCGAGATCCAGGAACTGCTGACCAGGCTGAAGGCGGAGTTGTGAGCGTGCTGACGAACACGGACGAGTGGTCGGCGGGCGCCGGCATTGTCGACACGGTGAAGGGGGCCGCCGACGATCTCAGCGATCCCGGTGATCTCGCACTGGACGGTCTCGCGCTGGGCCTCGACGTCCTCGGGCTGGTCGCCAACCCGCTCGGCGGGCTGGCCGCCGCCGGGGTCGGCTGGCTGATCGAGCACCTGAGCTTCCTCAAGGAACCCCTGGACGATCTGGCGGGGGATCCGGACAAGATCGTGGAGATCGCCGCGGTGTGGGGCGAGCAGGTCCGGCAGCAGATCGGGCAGGTCGCGACGGACTACGAGCGGGCCGTCGAGGGCGAGACCGGCAGCTGGCAGGGCAGCGCGGCGGAGGCCTACCGCAAGGGCGCGGGCGAGATCGTCGAGCAGCTGCGGGCGCTGGAGAGCGCGTCGACCGGGGTGTCGGAGGGCCTGCGGCTGTCCGGCGTGCTGGTCGCGACGACCCGGGGCATCATCCGTGACCTGATCGCCGACGTCGTGGGCGAGATCGTGGTGGCGGCCGCCGCGGCATTGGCCACCAGCTGGTGTTCCTTCGGTGCCTCGGTCGGCGCGTTCATCGGCTGGGCCGTCGCCCGCGGGGCCGCGACCGCGGCGAAGATCACCGGCAAGATCTCCAAGCTGCTGATGAAACTCGCCGTCGCGTTGAACAAGTTCGCCAAGCTCAAGGGCGCGGTGCAGGCGCTGGCGAAGGTCGCACGGCGGATGGGGGACGGGGCCAAGGCCCTGGGCAGGGTGGCCGGCCGCAACGGCCGCGCCCTGCGGGCGGTCGAAGGTCAGGCCGACGCGATGAAGAACGCGGTGACCGGGCGGCTTCCGCAAGGGCTCCGGGATTTCGCCGAGAACGTCGACGGCCTGCTGGCGAAGCGCACCCGGGACGGGTTCTCCGACTCGGTCGACTGGCGCAACCTGGTCCGCACCGGCGTCTACGAGGGGTCGAAGGAGACGGCGGACGCCGACGACAACTACTCCGACGCCAAGGAAGACCTGCCGAAGAAGTAGACAGGGGAGTCGTCGGGGTCAGGGCCGTCTCGCCCGGAGCTGGGCCGCCGTGCTCGCCGGGCCCGGCGGCTCCCAGGTCCAGGTCTGCAGGTCGGTGAACCCGGCCGCTTCGAGTTCGGCGGCCAGTTCGTGCCGGGACACCGGCAGCCACTTCTCGTGGACCGAGAGCGCCAGGCGGCCGCCCGGCCGCAGGACCCGGAACAGTTCGGCGAACCCGGCCGCCCGGTCGGGCCACAACTGCACGTTGTTCACGCTGATCACCACGTCCACGGATCCGACGGCCAGTCCGGTGCGTTCGGCGGTGCCGGGGTGCAGCGCCGCCTGGGGGCACCGGGCGCGGCAGCGGGCCAGCATCGTCTCCGACGGATCGACGGCGACGACGTGCCCGGTCCGCTCCGCCGCCGCGCTCAGCCCCACCCCCGGGCCGGGCCCGAGGACCAGCACCGTGTCGGCCGGACCGGGCCCGGCCACGTCCACCATGTGCCGTTCGGTCGCCGCGTTGCCCCAGGCCATCAGCGCGCCGCCGATCCTGCCCAGCACTCCGCGGGGACGGCCGAAGGCCCGGTCCAGCAGCCGGCTCGATGTCGTACTCATAGCTCCAGGTCAGCACCGGGGGGCCGATCCGGCATCGGGGATGACCCGGAAATCGTCACTGACCGGGCATGGGAGACTAGAGGGTGCCGACCACGACCGAGCCGAGGAATTTCGTGACGACGTTCGCCGACACCACCTTCACGCCCCCGGAGCTGATCCGGAACTTCTGCATCATCGCCCACATCGACCACGGGAAGTCGACGCTGGCCGACCGCATGCTGCAGCTCACCGGCGTGGTGGAGGAGCGGGCCATGCGGGCCCAGTACCTCGACCGGATGGACATCGAGCGGGAGCGCGGCATCACGATCAAGGCGCAGAACGTGCGGCTGCCGTGGCAGGTGGACGGCCAGGACCACGTGCTGCACCTGATCGACACGCCGGGCCACGTCGACTTCACCTACGAGGTCTCGCGGGCGCTGGAGGCGTGCGAGGGCGCGATCCTGCTGGTCGACGCCGCGCAGGGGATCGAGGCGCAGACGCTGGCGAACCTCTACCTCGCGCTCGACAAGGACCTGCACATCATCCCGGTGCTGAACAAGATCGACCTGCCCGCGGCCGATCCCGACAAGTACGCCGCCGAGCTGGCGAACATCATCGGCTGCGACCCCGGCGACGTGCTGCGGGTGTCGGCCAAGACCGGGCAGGGCGTGAAGGAACTGCTCGACGAGGCGGTCCGCCAGATCCCGCCGCCGCAGGGCGATCCGGACGCCCCGGCCCGCGCGATGATCTTCGACTCGGTGTACGACACCTATCGCGGTGTGGTCACCTACATCCGGGTCGTGGACGGCAAGATCACCCCGCGCGAGCGCATCCGGATGATGTCCACCGGCGCGACGCACGAGCTGCTGGAGGTCGGCATCATCTCGCCGGAACCCAAGCCCTGCGCCGGGCTGGGCGTCGGCGAGGTGGGTTACCTGATCACCGGGGTGAAGGACGTCCGCCAGTCCCGGGTCGGTGACACGGTCACGAGGGAACGGCACGGTGCGAAGGTCCCCTTGACCGGGTACCGCGAGCCCAAGCCGATGGTGTTCTCCGGGCTGTACCCGCTGGACGGCTCGGACTACCCGGAACTGCGCGAGGCACTGGAGAAGCTGCAGCTGAACGACGCGGCGCTGACCTTCGAGCCGGAGACCTCGGTGGCGCTGGGCTTCGGTTTCCGGTGCGGTTTCCTCGGCCTGCTGCACCTGGAGATCACCCGCGACCGCCTGGAGCGGGAGTTCGGCCTCGACCTGATCTCGACCGCGCCGAACGTGGTCTACCGCGTGGTGCTCGAGGACGGCAGCGAGCACGTGGTGACCAACCCCTCGGACTGGCCCGGCGGCTTCAAGATCTCCGAGGTGCACGAGCCGCTGTCGAAGGTCACCGTGATCGCCCCGGCCGAGTTCATCGGCGCGATCATGGAGCTGTGCCAGAGCAAGCGCGGGCAGTTGCTGGGCATGGACTACCTGTCGGAGGACCGCGTCGAACTGCGGTACCACCTGCCGCTCGCGGAGATCATCTTCGATTTCTTCGACTCGCTGAAGTCCCGCACCCGCGGGTACGCCTCGCTGGACTACGAGGAGGCGGGCACCCAGGTCGCCGATCTGGTCAAGGTCGACATCCTGCTGCAGGGCGAGCCGGTGGACGCGTTCTCCGCGATCGTGCACAAGGACGCCGCCTACGGCTACGGCAACAAGATGGCCTCCCGCTTGCGGGAACTCATTCCGCGGCAGCAGTTCGAGGTGCCCATCCAGGCGGCGATCGGGGCCCGCATCATCGCCCGCGAGACGATCCGCGCGATGCGCAAGGACGTGCTCGCGAAGTGCTATGGCGGTGACATCTCGCGGAAGCGCAAGCTGCTGGAGAAGCAGAAGGAAGGCAAGAAGCGGATGAAGACCGTCGGGCGGGTCGAGGTCCCGCAGGAGGCCTTCGTCGCGGCGCTGTCCACTTCCGAACCCGGCGACAAGGGCGGCAAGGGCAAGAAGTAACCCCGCCAGGGCACGCGGAGCGTGGGACTCACGCCACGGAGCGTGGGACCCGGGTACGTCCTAGGGTGGGGGCATGTTCGAGGACTTGCGCTTTCCGTTGCTGGTCGCGCCGATGGCG
>NZ_VJWX01000467.1 GCF_007713715.1 Amycolatopsis rhizosphaerae | reverse complement strand
CTTCACGGTCGTTTCGACCGTGAAGGGGCCCTTCACGGCTTTCCCGGGTGGAGCCAGCACGCCGGGTGCTGGCCACGGTCGCCGCGGGCCTGCCCACGCTCATCCCGGCCGCCTCGTCCACCTCGGGGGCGGCCTGGACCGGCGGCGGCAAGGTCACCCACACCGCGGGCCGGGTCTTCTTCCTGTTCAACGGCGCCAAGGCCTCGTGCAGCGGGGACGCGGTCACCAGCGGCAACCGCAGCGTGGTGATCACTGCCGGCCACTGCGTCAAGTACCAGGGGAGCTGGCACACCAACTGGGTGTTCGTCCCCGGCTACGACAACGGCAACGCACCGTACGGCCAATGGGCCGCCAAGAGCACGATGACCACGCCGCAGTGGGAAGCCAGTGAGGACATCAACTACGACGTGGGCGCGGCGGTGGTGAACCCGCTCGGCGGCCGGTACCTCACGGACGTGGTCGGCGGCCAGGGCATCGCCTTCAACCAGGCGCGCGGCCAGACGATGTACAGCTTCGGCTACCCGGCGGCCTCGCCCTACGACGGCACCAAGCTGATCTACTGCGCCGGTACCGCGTTCACCGACTTCCTGTTCAGCAACGACAACGGGCTCTCCTGCGACATGACCGGCGGCTCCAGCGGCGGGCCGTGGTTCATCGGCTTCGACGAGTCCACCGGGACCGGTGTGCAGAACTCGGTGAACAGCTTCGGCTACAACTTCATGCCGGGCTACATGTTCGGGCCGTACTTCGGCGCGGACGCGCAGAACCTGTACAACGCCGCGCAGGCGGGGTAGCGGCCCCCCGTTCGTGCTCGACCTGCCGGGCGTCCCCGTGACCGGTCCCGCCCGGGACCCCATATCCTGGGTGTCGTGAACTGGACAGTGGACGTCCCCGTCGACACACTTCCCGAACTGCCCCCGCTGCCGCCCGAACTGCGGCAGCGGCTCGACGACGCGCTGGCCCGCCCGGCGGCGCAGCAACCGGAGTGGCCGGACGCCGACGCCACCCGCCGGGTGCGCGCGGTGCTGGAGAGCGTGCCGCCGATCACGGTCCCGATCGAGATCGACCGGCTGCGCAGCAGGCTGGCCATGGTGGCGCGGGGCGAGGCCTTCCTGCTCCAGGGCGGGGACTGCGCGGAGACGTTCGAGTCCAACACCGAGCCGCACATCCGCGCCAACCTGCGCACCCTGCTGCAGATGGCGGTCGTGCTCACCTACGGTGCGAGCCTGCCGGTGGTGAAGGTCGCCCGGATGGCGGGCCAGTACGCCAAGCCCCGGTCGAACGCGACGGACGCGCTGGGCCTGCCGGTGTACCGCGGGGACATCGTGAACTCGCTGACCGCCAAGCCCGAGGTCCGGGTGCCGGACCCGGGCCGGATGATCCGCGCCTACGCGAACGCGGGGGCGGCGATGAACCTGGTCCGCGCGCTCACCGCCTCCGGTATGGCGGACCTGACCAAGGTGCACGACTGGAACAAGGATTTCGTGCGGACTTCGCCCGCCGGGGAACGGTACGAGGCGCTGGCCGCGGAGATCGACCGCGGGCTGCGGTTCATGGCGGCCTGCGGGGTGACGGACACCTCGCTGCACTCCACCGAGATCTTCGCCAGCCACGAGGCGCTGCTGCTCGACTACGAGCGCGCGCTGCTGCGCCTGGACTCCACCGACGCGGCGAACCCGAAGCTGTACAACCTGTCCTCCCACTTCCTGTGGATCGGAGAGCGCACGCGCCAGCTCGACGGCGCGCACATCGCCTTCGCCGAGCTGCTGGCCAACCCGATCGGTGTGAAGATCGGCCCCACTACCACGCCCGAGCAGGCCGCGGAGTACGTGCACCGGCTCGATCCGCGCAACGAAGCGGGCCGGTTGACGCTGATTTCCCGGATGGGCAACGGCAAGGTGCGCGACGTGCTGCCGTCGATCGTGGAGAAGGTCGAGTCGACCGGCCACAAGGTGATCTGGCAGTGCGATCCGATGCACGGCAACACCCACGAGTCCTCCACCGGGTACAAGACGCGGCACTTCGACCGGATCATCGACGAGGTGCAGGGCTTCTTCGAGGTGCACCACAAGCTGGGCAGCTACCCCGGCGGCATCCACGTCGAACTGACCGGCGAGGACGTCACCGAATGCCTCGGCGGGGCGCAGGAGATCTCCGACCTCGACCTGGCGGGCCGCTACGAAACCGCGTGCGACCCGCGCCTGAACACCCAGCAGTCACTCGAACTGGCCTTCCTGGTCGCGGAGATGCTCCGCGGCTGAGAACGGCGTCGCCACCCAAACCACTGCGACACAGGTTCTAGGCGAGGGGGATTTCGGTGATGGTGCGCCACGGGCCGTGCTCGTCCGCTCCGGCGACGAGGCGGATCCGGTCGATGCGGGCGCGGATCGGCAGCGCACCGGCGATCCCGGCCGCGGCCCGGCGCTTGCCGACGAGGTCGCCGGTACGGCGGTCCGCCACGGTCAGGTGCGGCACGGTGTCCGGGTGCTCCCCGTCGTAGGGCAGGTGGCCGGGAAAGCGCTCGCAGACCGCCCTGGTCAGGGTGCGGAAATGCTCGTCGGGATGGGGTTCGAGCCACATCACCTCGTCGCCGAACCACCGGACGCGGGCGAAAACGCACTCGAAAGCGCTGATCCCGGCCACCGCTTCGGCTACCTCGGCGACCACGGCCGCGGTGATCCGGCTGGGGTGCACGAACGGGTACAGCACGGTGACGTGCGCGGGCACGAGCGAGGGGCCGGTGCGGTTCAGGGCGCGCTGGTGGGTGGTCACCAGCGGCTCGGTCTCGGGCACGGGAACGATGATCGCGCTTCGGGTGGCGTCGCGAAGCCAGGGCGGGACCGGCATGGCTCAATCATGACCTACGCCGGGCCTGATCGTCAGAGCGACTGCTCGTAGAGGGCGGCCGCGGATTTCACCACCGCATCCCGCAACGAGCCGGTGTCGGTGACCGCGGCGCCGTTCACCTGGAGTCCGATATGGACGGAGTCGTGGTAGACGGCGGCGGCGATGCCCAGCGCGTTCCGTGGTGCGAGCGGGACCAGCGGATACACCTCGCGCAGCGGGGAGCCGTCGAGGGTGAGCGGGAGTTTGGGCAGCGGCACGTTGGTGATCACGGTGTCGAACAGCAGTCCGGCGGCGTGCCCGGCGAAACGGGTGGCGAGCCGGTGCACCTGCGGCGGGATGCGTCCGGCCAGCACCGGCACCGCGCCCGCTCCGGCGAGCGGTCCCGCGGCCTTGTGGCGGTTCATCGCCGCGCGCACCTCGCGCAGGCGTTGCACGGGGTCTTCGAGGTGGACGGGAAGCTCGCACAGGTAAGCGGAAAGCTGGTTGGCTCCCGAACCGCCGTCACGGAGCCGGGTGCTGACGGGGATCAGTGCCCGCAGCGGGCGGCCGTCCACTCGACGGCCCTGGTTCGCCATCCACTCGCGCAGGGCTCCGGCGAGCACGGCCAGGATCACGTCGTTCGCGGTGCCGCCGTGGGCCCGGCGGACCTGGCGTACGTCCCCGAGGTCGAGCCGGACGAAGCTCAGGCGCCGGCTCGGGGAGGCCGGGGCGGCCAGCGGCGAGACCGGGAACGGTCTGGCCGCGCGAAGGATTGCCGAGGCGATGACGGCGTTCTCACCCGCTTCGCTGATCACCCCCTTGATCAGGTCGAACGGGTTGCGAGAGCGCGGCGCGGCCGAAGGCGCGCTCGGCCTGGGAATCGCCCTGGCTCCGGGAAGTTCGTCGAGCAGGCCCACCGCGACCGCGAAAGCGCCGGCCCCGTCGGTGAACGCGTGGTGCAGTTTGAGCAGCAGTGCGAACCTGCCGTCCGGCAGTCCCGTGACCACCCTCAGTTCCCACAGCGGGCGGTCCAGATCGAGTGGTTTTTCGATCCACTCGGCCGCGTAGGAGGCGAGCGGGTCCTCCTCGTAGAACTCGCCGAGGCGGTGGACCCGGATGTGCGCCCCCGGATCGAAGTCCGGGTCCTCGGTCCAGGCCGCGCCACCGGGTGGGAAAAGTGTGGGGGTCACGCGTTGGCGCAACCGCGGAATCTTCGCGGCGCGCTCGGCGAGCAGGGCGGCGAGCCGGGCCGGGTCCACCGGCGCCTCCGGCTGGAAGACGACGACGGCCCCCATGTGCATGGGGCTGGTTTCTCCTTCGAGGCAGAGGAATGCGACATCGAGCCCGCTGAGTTGGTGCCCGGCCATGGCCGACCTTTCTCTGGTCATGTCAGGAATGCAGGTCTCTACTACTGCAGCTTGGGGACATGACGAAAGCGTAGTCGCTGTGTTTCCGGCGCGCTAACAGAAGCTCCCTTCACTCTAAAGGTGGAAAAACTGTCCACATAGGACGAGGGAGCTGTGGGAAAAACCTGTTCCGGTGACCTGTTCTGGGTGATTACGGAATGGCCCTCAGATTCACCTTGCTGCCCTTTTTCACGAGTTCTCCGGCATTGGGTTCCTGCTGGATGATGAGGCCGAAGCCGCGGTCCCGTCCCTTGAGATCCGGTTGCAGACCGGCCTGCTGCAGGATCTGCATGGCCTCTTCGATCGAGCGGCCCAGCACCGAAGGCACCTGGACGGCGTTGGAGACGTACACCCCGACGCGCAGGCTGCTTCCCTGGATCTGCCCGCCTGCGGCGGGAGTGGTGCGGGTGACGCTGCCTGCCGGTACGTTCTGGGAGAAGTCCGCGCCCGCGTCGTAGGGCTCGAAGCCCTGCTGGCGCAGGAGGGTGAAGGCGTCGTCGTGGGACATTCCGGTCACGTCGGGCACAGGCTGCGGCGGCCGCCCCTTGGACACCACGATCGTCACCTTCGAGCCCAGGTCCAACTGCGTGCCGGGCTGCGGGCTGACCGAAATGACGTTGCCTTCGGCCACCGTGGTGCTGTACTGGTCGGCGCTCTCGTCGTGCGCCGGGACGAGTTCGGCCGCGATGATGGCCGTTTCCGCCTGGTTGAGCGAGGTGTTGGCGCCGATGTCGGGCACGGTGGGCCGTCCCGTCGAGAGCACCACCGTGACTTCGGTACCGCGCAGGGCGCCGGTGCCCGCGGACGGGTCGCTGCGGACGGCCAGCCCCGCGGCCACCGTGTTGTTGCGCTGCTGGGTGAACTTCGCGGAAAAACCGTTGTCACTCAAGGTTTTCGCCGCCGTCGCCCGATCCATGCCCGCCACCTGGGGCACGGTCACCGTGCGCGAGGACTTGGGTCCTCCGGACAGCGACGACAGCACCACGATGAGCAGGACGAGCGCGGCCAGACCGCCCGCCGCCCAGCGGGCGCGCTTGTCGCGCAGCAGCGCGGTCAGCTTGGCCTTGACCCCGGAGAGGCCGGGGCCGGGTTCCTGCGGCGGGACGGGCGACTGGCCTGTCCGGGGCGGCTGCGGTGGTTGTGGCGCCTGTGGCGGGCGCACCATGGCCCGGGTGCCGCGCGGGCCCGCCATCGGGGCCGCGGCGGTGAACGCGGTCGGCATGTCCGCCTGCGGCGGCGCCACCGGGGACATGGCCGGAACGGTGCGCTCGGCGTCCCCCACCGCCCACGGCGGGCGCACGGAGGATGCCTGGGGTGCGGGCACGGGAGCGGAAGTGGGTGCGGGCGTGGG
>NZ_VJWX01000466.1 GCF_007713715.1 Amycolatopsis rhizosphaerae | reverse complement strand
GTCCCTTCACAGTCGATTCGACTGTGAAGGGACCCTTCACGGCTTCCCCGGATCGAAGGGGACGCATCAACAAAGTGCGCTAGGCTGCGGAAATGGCACCTGCGCGCTGGCTCGACGAGCAGGAAGCGCGGCTGTGGCGAGCCCACCTCGGCCTCGGCCGCGAGCTCCAGCGGGCCTTCGAACGGCAACTGGAACGCGACGCCGGGCTGACCGCCGCGGAGTACACCGTCCTGGTACCGCTGTCCGAAGCGCCGGAAGGGCTGCTCCGCATGCGCGAACTCGGCCGCGTCGCGGGCTGGGACCGCAGCCGCCTGTCCCACCAGGTCCGGCGCATGGAAAAACGCGGCCTGGTCGTGCGCGAGGAATGCGAGGAGGACGCGCGCGGCGCGATGGTGCGGCTGACCGGACGGGGGCGGGCGGCCATCGAGGCCGCCGCGCCCGAACACGTCGAAACGGTCCGCCGCTACTTCTTCGATCTGCTTTCCGGACCGGAGCGCAGGACCCTGACCACGATCTACGAGCGGCTGCTGGAGCGTCTTGCGCGCGACGCCGGTTGAGCGCCTGCTCAGCCGAGTTCGGTGTCCAGCCAACTCAGGATCGCGGGCTCGACCGGGCGGGCGATGTCGGCGTACTCCGGGTGTTTGCGCAAATAGGCGGCGACCAGGGGGCAGACCGGCACGGCCGTCCTGCCGGACTCGCGGACGTCGGTGAGCGCCTGGCCGACCAGCACGCCGCTCAGCCCCCGGCCGCCGAAGGCTTCGGCGATTTCGGTGTGGTAGAAGACCCGCTGATCGCCGCGGTCGCGGTAGGCCGTGAAGCCCGCGAGTTCGCCGTCCACCCGGATTTCGTAGCGGTTCTCGGCGTCCGCCCGCCGGACGGTGACGGCGTTCTCTGTGGTGTCTGCGGTTTCGGTCATCGGTGCCTCTCCTGCGGGGTGTCGTGCTGCGGAACGGGGTTGCGGCGAGGGGTGATCCTGCCGTTCGGGAGCTTCGGCGCGGGCAGCCGCTGCGGGCTGCCCCGGTAGCCCTCGACCCGGCCGAACTGCTCGGAACCCTCCTCCCAGGCCTGCCGGAACTCCGCGATCTCCTCGTGGCTGCGGCCCAGGAAGTTCCACCACATGACGATCGCCTCGGTGAACGGTGTCCCGCCGAGCACCAGCATCCTGGCCGGTTCGTCGCCCGGGTTCGCCAGTTCCAGCCGCGCCGGGCCGGGCCCGGCGTAACCGAGTTCGGCGGGTGCGAGGCCGGTGCCCGCGACGGTGACCGCCCCGGTGTCGAGGAGGATCCCGTGCTCGAACGACGGGTCGACGTCCAGGGTCAGCGTCGTGTGCGGGTCGAGGGTGAGTTCGGCGCCCAGCAGCGGGGTGAAGGTCTCCACCGGGGAGGTGGAGCCGCCGAGCGTGCCGAGGAACACCCGTGCGGCGCCGCCCGGCAGGGGTGTGCGCGGGGGCGCGTAGTGGCGGAACGCCCGTGCGGTGTGGCGATGCTCGTCCGGCAGCGCGATCCACAACTGCACGCCGTGCAGGATCGTGGTGTCCGGAGTGGACACTTCGGAATGGCAGATCCCGTGCCCGCCCGTCATCAGGTTCAGCTCGCCCGGGCGGACGAGTGCGTGCGAACCCAGGCTGTCGCGGTGCTCGATCTCGCCGCTGAACAGCCAGCTGGCCGTCTGCAGTCCGGTGTGGGGGTGCGGGGCGACATCCATCCCGCCGGTCACGGCCACGTCCTCGGGGCCGTAGTGGTCGGCGAAGCACCACGCGCCGATCAGGGAGCGCCCGCGCTGCGGCAGCGTCCGGCGCACCTTCATCGCGCGCGGGCCGCCGAGCGGCACATCCCGGGCGGTGAGCACGGACACGCGCGGACCCTCACTGCCCGTTTCATCGCGGCCGGTCGGCTCCTCCGGCGCCGCTTCGGTGTCGCTCATGATCCCGCCGTCCCGCCTCGATTGCTGTCGTGTCAACATCCAGGGACGATACTATCCCCTTCGTTCCGGACAAAGGGAGAGACAGCGGATGGACACCCAGGCCCGGCGGGAGCACGTCTTTCTGGACAAGCAGAACCCCGAGGCGTACGAGGCGCTGCTCCAGGTCGCGAAGACCGTCCGCGCGACCGCCCAGGAGGCCGGACTCGACCGGCGGCTCATCGAGCTGATCAACCTGCGCGTCTCGCAGATCAACGCCTGTGCCTACTGCCTCGACCTGCACACCAGGGCGGCGCTCAAGGCGGGCGAAACCGCCCAGCGGTTGTCGGTGCTGCCCGCCTGGCGCGAGGCAGGCCTGTTCTCCCCTCGCGAGCAGGCGGCGCTGGCCGTGGCCGAGGCGGTCGCCGGACTGCCCGCCCCGCACCTCCGCGAACAGGAGCTCGCCCGGGCCCGCGAGCACCTCACCGACGACGAGTTCGGCGCGGTGAGCTGGGTGGCGCTCACGATCGGCACCTTCAACCGGCTGTCGATCGTGAGCGGCCACCGGCCGCGACCGTCCTGACACCGACGATCGGCGTTTCCCCGGTTCAGCGGGTTGCGCTGGTGTCGAACCGGGTGGCGCTGATCTCCGCGGCGATCGTGTCGAGGTGGATCGGGCGCATCGCGTTGACGTCGAGCCCGACGTTGAGCTGGCGTCCCCGCGTCCGCCACTCGCTGTGCACGTGGCCGTGCAGCAGCCACAGCCCCAGGTCGGGCAGGCGGTACTGCGAGGCGCGGTCTTCGCCGGTGTGATCGCCCTCGTACGGGAAGTGGCACAGCAGCACGTTGAGGCCCGCGATGCGGCGACGCGCGTACGCCTGCACGGAGGCGAAGTGCTCCAGCCACGCACGCTGATGCTTGTGCGCCTGGCGCAGCCCCGGCCACGGTTCGTCGTGGTTGCCGGTGACGAGGTGGATCTCGCCGTGGAGCTGCCGCAGGGTGTCGGCGAACCGCGCGAGCCGGCCCATGCCGACGTCGCCGAGGTGCCACACCTGGTCGCCCGGACGCACCGTGGCGTTCCACTGCTCGACCACGTGGGCATCGTGCTCGGCGGGCGAGGAGAACCCCCGCAGGCCCGCGACAAGCGCGTGGTCGAAATGCGTGTCCGAGGTGAACCACACGCTCACGGCCGCCCCTCCTCGCGGTAGTCGGCATGGTCGCCGGTGTCCATGGTGCCCTGCCGGTGCGGGACGGCCGGGAGCAGGCCGGTCACATGCTCATCCGGCCCATCATGGCCTTCACCGCGGCGGGCAGTACCACGAACGGCCGCATCATGTCGTTGTCCTCGTGCTCCAGGATGTGGCAGTGGTAGAGGTAACGGCCGGTGGCCCCGCCGAACCGGGCCGCGATGGTGACCTGTTCACCGGGGTTGACGCGAATGGTGTCCTTCCAGCCCTGCTCGTTCGCGTCGAGCACCCCGGTCCCGGTGAAGGCCACCGGCTTGGCCGTACCGCCCCGGTCCGGATCGAAGCCCGAGGTGTCGTAGCAGTCCCGGGCCAGCGCCTGGAAGGACACCAGGTGCACGTGGAACGGGTGGGTGTCGCCGGTCAGGTTGAGGATGTGCCAGACCTCCCAGCCGTCCAGCGTGACGAACCAGTTGACCGTGTCCTCCAGCGAGGCGGCCTGGCGGCGGTAGGTGACGGGGGAGGTGGCGCCCGGTCCCGTCACCTGGATGATCCCGTCGGTCACGCCGCCCGCCGGGGCCTCCTGCCCGGCGGGCAGTTCGGCGAGCTCCCACAGTTCCAGCATGTCCCGCTCGACGAGGGCGACCGTGCGGTGCTCGTGGGGCGGCAAGGTGTCGTGGCCGAGGCGCGTGAACGAAGGGCTGAGCGTCGGCGGCAGCACCACCGGGCGCCGTTCGGGCCCGCGCGCCACCCGGAACTGCAGCACGTCCGGTTCGGTCAGCCGGTGGTCGGGATCGGGGTCCGGCACCCCGGGCGGCAGGTCCGCCGCCGGCGGCGCCCCGTCGAAGGGGGCGGCCGCGGTGTTGACCAGCCGCAGGGAGCGCCCCGCCAGCGCGGCGAAGTCGACGAGCAGGTCGGCCCGCTCGGCCGGGGCGAGCGTCAGCCCGGCCGCGGGCAGCGGGACGGGGGCGGGCAGCAGGCCGCCGTCGGCCCCGATCTGCCGGATCGCCTCCGACACCGGCCTGCCCTGCTCGTCGATCAGCAGCAGGCGGTAGACCCGGGCGTTGGCCGCGTTGAGCAGGCGCAGGCGGTACGGCCTCGGCTCGACCTCCGCATAGGGCCAGATGGTGCCGTTGACCAGGGTGAACGGGGCGAAGAACTCGCTGGTGCCTTCCTCGGTCTTGTGCAGGAGCCTGCCGGTGAGCCGTCCGCGGCCGTCGGTGCCGAGATTGCGGTCGAACAGCATCAGCGGCAGCTCGTACCGGCCGGAGGGCAGACCGAGCCGGTCCTCCTCCTCGTCCCGGACGACGTAGAGCCCGGCCAGGCCGCTCAGCACGTTCAGCCGCGTGATGCCCATCGCGTGGTCGTGGTACCACAGCAGGCTCGCGCGCTGGTCGTTGCCGTAGTCGGCCACCTGGGACTGGCCGGTCAGCGCGCAGTTCTCGGTCCAGCCGTCGCTGCCCGCGATGGTCCGCCCGCCGTGCAGGTGCACCACCGTCCACGGCGGCAGCGCGGCCACGTGCGGATCCACCGTGCCCCCGCTGGTGCCCGGCTCGTTCTGCGAGTACTCCGGCCCGATGACGGCCGTCACCGGGTACTGGCCGGTGATCTCGTTGCGCCAGTCGATCCGCACCGGCTGCCCGCGCCGCACCTCGATCGTCGGCCCCGGCAGGTGACCGGCATAGGTCCAGGCCGGTGTCGACGGCAGTTCCGAGTGCAGGCTGACGCGGGTGGCCCGCATCGGGACGGTCAGCCGGGACAGGCCGGATTCGCCGACGGGCCGTGGCCGGACCACGGGCGGGACGCGCAGCGGATCGGCGAACTTGGTCAAGGACATGGTTTCCCCCAGTGTTTCTCCGGCTTCGCTCCGGGCGAAGCCCCCCGTGGACAGGAGCCCCGGCGGGGACCGCAGATACGGCGGGAGCGGGCTGGACCGGTCAGGACGCCACGAGCAGCACCCACACCGGGCCCGCCGCGACCGGCAGCGCCTGGCCGTCGCCGGTGGTGAAGGTGGTGGCGGAGCCCGCGGCGGGACGGGACCAGGTGGCCGCGAAACTCGTGCCGTCGCGCAGCACGGTCGCGGTGCCGCTGCCCACCGTTTCCGCCACCGGCGTCACCCCGCCGCCGGTGTCCTCCGGGAACGGCTCGGGGTGGGTGGCCACCCGCTGCACGATGACGGTGCCCGCGGCCAGCTGACCGGCCTCGGTGGAGGTGAACGGGCTGCCGTCCTGCCAGATCAGCCAGTGCCCCGCCTGCCAGCGGAACGAGAACGTGGCCGCACCGTAGGCGACCGTCCGCTCGGTGACGGGAACGCCCCCGCCGGGAGCGCCACCGGACGGGAACAGGGAGGCGGGTGTGCGGGCGCTGGTCGTGGGCAGCGCGTCGGCGCGCGCGAAGAGGTTGTGCGGCGCGGAGCGGGACGCGTCGCGGTAGTAGGCGCCCCGGGTGTCCGCGGGGGAGGCGTTGACGACGGTGTCCGCCAGCGGCGGGCTGTGCAGGGCC
>NZ_VJWX01000465.1 GCF_007713715.1 Amycolatopsis rhizosphaerae | reverse complement strand
GCGCACGAGCGTGGGACTCGCCCGGCGGACGCGCCGTACACCGCGAGCGGACCGGACTTCGCCGGGACCCTGGCCGTAACGGCTGTGAGGGGACCCCTCACGGCAACGCGCCGCCAGGGGGTCAGCCGATCAGGGAACCGGCGGGCACCGTCCGCACCCCCGAGAGTTCGGCGTGCACGATGAGACGCTGGTAGCTGGCCCATTTGGGATTGCAGGTGGTCAGCGTGAGCACCGGCCTCGTGGCCTCCGCCCCGGGATGATCCGGCACGGGCGCGATCACCCCGACCTCCCTCGGCGAAACGATCTCGGTGCCGGTGACCGTGTAGGTGTACACGGTCGTCCCGGACTGCACGAAAACGGCGTCGCCGGGGGAAACCTGGTCCAGGTCCCAGAACACCCTGGGCGCACGGTGCCCCGCCACCGCGAAATTGCCGTCCTGTCCCGGATAGGCCGTCCCCGGATAGTGACCGGGGCCGCGCCGCAGGTCGGCCAGAGTCACCCCCTCGACCACCACCCAGTGCAGTCCGAGCCGGGGAATGAACAGGCGCACCAAGGGTTTCCCGTTGGGCGGGGCCCCGGCGTCCGGCGCGGTGCCGACGACCGGTGCGGGCAGGCCGGAGGGATCCCCTTCCCACTGCCGGGTCAGTTCCTGCTCCAGCGAATGCTGCGCCCCGTCAGTCCGCGCCGGAACGACGAACAGCTGGTAGGCGACGAACAGCAGCACGACGAAGCCGAGCGTGACGAACGTGCTGCCCGCGGCGCCGTACAGGCGGGGTTTCCAGCCCAGCCGGAGTCCATTGTGGCCAGTGCTCACACGGCTTCCAGTTCCCTGGTTTCCCCAGTGGGCCGCTCGTGCCGCCCGGCCTCCGCCGCGCGCAGGCGCCTTCGTTGCCAGGGCCAGGGCAGCCCGGTGTTCGGCAGCTTCCGGTCGGGGAGGAACTGGTCGGGGCGGCCGATCATGTCGGTCGCCCCCACCGCCGCGACCAGCGTGGGCAGCAGCAGGTAGGTGCTGTAGACCACGAACACCGAATGCTTGACGATGTCGTTGAGCCCGTCGGAAAGCAGCACCGACGCCAGTTGCGCCATGGTGTTGAGGGAAAGCCCGGCGAGCAGCCAGCCGATCCCCCGTCCCGCGGCGCCGAGCCGCCGGTGGAAGGCCAGCCAGCCACCCAGCACCAGCGAACCCAGCCACAGCAGCGGAAACACCACCCACCGCACGGGCCGGAGCAAGGTGAACAGCGCCTCGCCGGCGAAGACGCGGTTCTCGTGGGAGTACGGCGGTTCACCGCTGTCGGGCAGGTAGTTGCCGAGGTAGTCCGGTCTGGCCTTGGTCAGCGCGTCCAGCCCCTGGTCGAGCACGGCGAAGATCCGCGAGGGATGGGTCGCGTAGAACTCGACGATCTTCGCCGTGGTCATCGTGTCGAGGAATTCGCGGTAGCCCGCAGGCACCTCGCCGGGGCCGGAGAGCGCCAGGATCGACCTTCCGTCGTAGACGGCGAGCCTCTCGTCGACGCCGAGGTCCCGCAGGTCCCGCTTCGGATCGGTACCCAGGGGCAGGATCGTCTCGAAGACCTGGTGGAAGGAATAGATTTCCTTGAGCCAGCGCGATTGCGCCCCGGCGAACTGGAAGCAGGCGAAGACGAGCAGTCCGCAGATCACCAGCGCCGGCGTCCGGCGCAACCCGGCCGCCAGCACCTTGCGCACACCCCGGTGCCGCGTGTGTCCCTCGGACCGTTCCGGGCGCTTGAACAGCCGTGCGAACAGCGGGAAGCGCACCGGCCGGATCACCATGGCCGGGACCACCCCGGCGAACATCGTGATCGTCTGCGTCTTCGCGGTCACGGTCCAGAGCACCGCGGCGGACACCAGCAGCAGATCCAGCACCGTCGCGTAGTTCCTGCGCAGCAGACGCAGCAGCGCCGCGATGATGAACAGCATCCCGATGATCGCGGCCGGTTCGCTCAGCGGTGAGATGAAGTACGGGGCGATCGCGGAATCCGCGGTGAACAGCCCGATCAGCGACACGACCACCACGCGCGCCCAGATCGGCAGCGGGCACACGGCGCAGATCAGGCCGATGGCCAGGCCGAAGAACACCGAGACGACGACACCCAGCATGCGCAGGTCGAGCGCGTGGCCGGACCCGGACAGCGGCGTGAGCAGCTTCGCCAGCCACAGGAAGTACCACTCGCTGCTGTAGTAGGCCTGCCCGGTGCCACCGGCGCTGCACGCCTCGCCGTAGAAGGTGTAGCTGTCGTAGAACGGGTTCAGGTACGCCCACACCTCGTGCCCGTTGGGCACCTGCGCCACCTGGAGCTGGCACATCAGCCGGTGCCCGTCGAAGTTGTCCGCGAGCCCGACGGCACCGCCCACGAACAGGCGCGCGAGCATGATCCCGGTCCACAGCACACCCATCGCCGAGGAGACGACGGGGATGCGGCGCACCGGGTCGGCAAGCCATCCCCGGCCACGCCGGACGGCCGCGGGAATTCCGGCCCCGATCACGAACCAGCCCCTCTTTCGTACCCTCGAACGCTCTTGTCCAGGGTCGCCTTCGGGTCGGAGGGGGCCACCCAGCACCGCCCCACCCGGCTGTCCTGCCGGATCGAAGGGTCCCCCGGCACCTCCACCACGACCTCGAGGTCCGGCCGCGCCGCCAGCGGCGCACCGAGGTAGGCCCCGACCTCCTTGCGGCACAGCGGCTGCGCCACTCCCACCATGAACTCACGGCCCTTGGCGATCTGATCCGTGCCGAACAGCAGCCACGGGTTGACCAGCTCGCGGTTGTGCGGCTGGTCGCACCGGACCTCCGTGCCGTCGAGGCGGCACAGGCGGTAGCGCGAACCCTCCGCCGTCTTCATCGCGTCCTTGAACGGGAACGACACCGCGACCGGGTCGAGCCGGCCCGCGGGCACGGTCATCACGTCGCACCGCATCCGCCGTTCGCCGTCGCGCCACTCCTCCGCCGTGGGGAAGAACGCGATCGTGGTCAGTTCGCGGACAGCGTCCTTCTCGTCCGCGCCGAGGTAGCGGTTCAGCACGTCACCACTGCACAACGGCGGCCCTTCCTTCTGCAGCAGAACCGGGCTGGGCCGTTCCTTCGCGGCCGCGACTTCGCCGTCCAGTCGCACCACCTGGTAGGTCTCCGTGGTGTGCTCGGTGTCGCAGCGGACCGTCGGCCTGGTGTCGGTCAGGAAGGCCCACGAGGTTTCCACCGGCTGGTCGAGGCGGTGGCACGAGCCCACCTCCCATTTGGTGAGCAGCGGCCCGGGGCCGAGCCCCGGTGGGCTCTTGAGGAATCCGGCCGCGGCGAGCGCGACCCCGCCCAGCGTGACCACCACCAGCAGGCTTCCCCACGCGCCCCGGGCGAGTACGCGACGCAACACCCGACTCCCCTTCATTCCGCGACCGCTCCCGCCACCGAGGGCTGCGGTTCGGTCAGTTCACTGTTCCGCCGGGTCTTCTTCCAGCTCCCGCGTCCGGTCGCGAAACGACCGAAGGCGCGCCAAGCGATGACGTAGTTGAGGAGCGAATAGGCCGCCACCGCGAGTCCCAAGTGGACAGCCGAGCGGCGGCTGAGCCCGGGTTCGCACCGGGTCCGGTAGAACCAGCCCCAGATCGCGAACTCCCCCACGCCCAGCACGAGATAGGCGGCCATGAGCAGCAACCCGCCGTTCAGCAGGAACCCCTCCATGAAGTCCCGGTAGGCCGCGGCGTCGAACACGAACACCGCGAGGGGGATGGCGTACACGATCGAGCCGACGACCTGGACCCACGGGCGCAGCATGAAGTAGAGGATCTCCAGAAAGCCCGCCGTGGTGAAGCAGGGTGAACCCCAAACCCTTGGCAGGTAACGGAAACACTGCATGGACCCCTGTGCCCAGCGGGTTCGCTGCACCACCAGCGGGTTGAGGTTCCACAACGCCTCCTGGTCCACCCAGGAGCAGCGGCTGTAGGCGGTCCGCCACCCGGCCAGCATCAGCCGCAGTCCCAGTTCGAAGTCTTCGAGCAGCGCGTTGCCCCAGGGCTCCCCCGTCTCGCCCGCGATGCTGTCGAGTGCGGTCAGCCGGTTCATCTGGCCGTTGCCGCCCATGTTCACCGTGCCGGTGCGGCGGCGGATGATCTGCATCGCCGAGATCGGCCCCCGGAACTCGACGTCCTGCATGCGCGCGAGCATCGCGGCGAACCGGTTCGCCAGCGGTCCCTTGGCGGGCAGCGGCCGCTCGACGTCGCGGTTGATCATGCGCACTTCCACCTGCACCGCCCCGACCGAGCCGTCGGCGAAGGCGTCCGGCCCGGCGCACAGTTCCAGCATGTTGGCCGAGGGCCTGCCGTCCGCGTCCACCACCACGACCACGGTCCTCGCGCGCGGTCCGCCCTCACCGACGTACCGGCTGATCTCCCGGTATCCGGCGTTCAGCGCGGCCCCCTTGCCCTTGCGCGCCTCGGGCAGCCGCCGCGCGACCAGGTGCACGTGGGCGTTGCGCTCCGCGCGGTCCGCGACGATCTCGCCGGTCCGGTCGGTGGACGCGTCGTCGATCACCCAGAGATGCGCTTGGGGAAAGGTGCTTTCCAGGTATTCCAGCGTCGATCCGATCACGGCCTGCTCCTCGCGGCACGGGATGAGGAAATGCCAGTCCAGCGAGTCCGGGTCGCCGGGGCGTTCCGGTTCCGCCTTCAGGAATCCGCGCACCAGGATCACCACGTACGCGAGGAAAACCAGGCCGAGGAAGAACGACAGGCTGATGGAGACTTCGAGCAGGCTCACCTTTCCCCCTCCTTGCGATGGCGCCCCGCCCTCGACCCGGCCGCGATCTTGAGATACGACAGGATCGCGATACCACCCGCGGTGAGCATCACCAGCGATCCGACCAGGATGTGGCCCCAGTCGAGCCCGGTCCGGCCGAACCGGCTCGCCAGCACCATGATCAGCCCGAGCCGGATGTTGTTGGCGATCACGATGATGACGAAGGCGGCCAGCGTCGCCAGCGGGATCCGGGCTCGGGATCGGGCCGAGGACAGGAACAGGGCCCCAGAGATCAGGAAAAGCGGCGCCACGAGCAGGACGCTGCTGCAGGCAAGGGAAACCCTGATGGCCATGGCCCCCGGCGAAGCCGAGGTTTCGAACAGCAGCACCGGCTCGCCCGGCAGGGGCCAGGCGTGCTGTCCGACGACGGTACGCACCAACTTCCCCGCGAGCCAGGTTTCGGCCAACCGGTAACTCCCTTGGAAGAACACCATCGCGACGGCGATGGCGCCGCACAACGCGGCCGGAAGCCACGCCGTCCACGACCTCGGTGCACCGGGCCTGCCGGATTTCAGCGACAGCCTGGGCAAGTGGCCGGCGACGGAGGCGGCGCCATCGCCCGTCACTCGGCCGCTCCGGCGAACGGCCTCGGCATCGCCCCACCGAGCGCGGCGAGGTTGCGCGCGACGACGTTCTTCCGTACGAGGGTCATCCCCGCGAACAGGAGCATCGCCGCGAGGCCGATCATCAGGCCGAGCGCCGGGGACCCGGTGGCCGCGAGCGCGCCGATGCCCCCCGCCGTGCCACCGGTGTGGGGCCGGATTCCACCTGCGTACATCTGGATGGTGTCCTCTCGCTGTCGCAACTACGGACGGT
>NZ_VJWX01000464.1 GCF_007713715.1 Amycolatopsis rhizosphaerae | reverse complement strand
AGGTGAGAGCGGTCACACAACGGCGATCAGGCGAGCAGCGCCTCGCGCATCACTCGGCGTTCGTGTACGGGCTGTAGAACGGGGTGGTGCCGTGCCGTGGGGTGGTGTCGAGCCACGGCCGGGAGATCGAGGTCCAGCCGGAGGACCCGCAGGCGTAGTACCGGCCGTCGATGGCGATGACGTCGCCCACCGACAGGGAGCGGTTGCGGCGGTCGCGGTACTCCAGTGCCCGGTGGTCCGGGGTGCCGAAGCCGGCTTTGGCACCCACGTTGAACAGTTCGAACACCTTCGCGGCGATCTCCTCGTCGGTGGTGCTCACAGTGACCGCCGGCTCGTCGTAGGCGTAGACTTCGACGACCCGGTCGTCGTGGTCGAAACCGAAGGCCATCGCGGCTGGGCTGACGTTGTGGAACACGCGGATCCGCGCTGGCGGACGCGGCGGGGCCAACAGCGCCCGCAGTTCGGCGTCGCACTGGTCACGGTCGGCCTGGCGGCGGGCTTCTTTTTCCTCGAGGTGGGTCAGTAGTGCGGCATGCATGTGCACGCCAGCGGCGCCGATGTAGTTCTCGGCTGCCTCCCCGCGATTGGCCATGCGAAGCAGCAGCATCGCCAGCCGCTTGTGCTCCGCGGAGGTTGTCGGCGGCTCGCCGCTGCCGTCGTTGTCGTAGCAGCGATACGGCGTCAATTCCCGCTTTCGGGACGTGAACATGGGTGTCTCCCGTGAAAGTGTGTGGTGTCCTGGTAGTCGGTTTCCATTGCCACGAAAGGGCTTTGGTCGGGCCCCTTGCGTGGCCCCGCCCGTGTCGGCGACGCGGAGTGCGTACGCCCCACCTGCTTGGCGGTGCGGCGGGATCAGTGGTGGCCGGGCTCGTCGCAGTCGCTCTTGTGCGACTCCAGCCAGCGGCCTCGATCTGGCCGCAGGAGGCCAGCAGCCCGGTGTGGCTGGTCACTGCGGCCATTTCGGGCGGAGCCCGTGAAGGGGTCTTTCACCGGCACCTCGTGGTGGCCCACCCGGTGTTGTCCGGATGGGCCACAGCATGGATAAGGGCTACTTGACCAGTGCCATCGCGGACAGCGCGAGGTCGTCGAGCGCGTCGGCGCGGTCGGCGTCGGGCACGGTCTGGCTGTAGGACGTGATCGCGTTGGCGATTCCGGCTGCGGTGAGCTGGCCGCCGGCGATGAAGTGGGACAGGACGCCGTCCCGCTCGGCTTCGGAGAACCCGAGCTTCTTGGCGACTACCTTGATCGTCTTGTCCGCCTCGGGGACTGGGGTACCGGCCAGATGATCGATCTCCTCGATCTGTGTGGCCAGGAAGGCCGGGGACAGCCACTCGCGCACGGCGTCGCGGGTCTGTGCGGTGATCACGGCCAGGTGCTTGTTCTGGGTGTCTCGAGACCAGGTCACCGACCCCTGCTCCATCTTCACGCCCTGGTGCATCTTCCGGATCCCCAGTAGCGGCAGGGTCAAGCCGTTGCGGCAGATCTTGACGTACAACTCGGGCTTGATCGTGACCGCGCCGTCGCCGATTTCGGAGTTGGAGAACCGGAAGCCGGCGAACACGATCGGTTCGTCACCGGACTCATAGTTCTGGCCGTCGGCCCGTGCGATCCGGCGTGCCCTGTCGACGTCCGCGGCGACCTCTCGCCGCTGCGCCTCCAGGTCGGGGTTGGCGTAGAACGGGTTGCGGTAACCGCGCAGGAAGTGCGGCGCCAACTGCGCGACGGTGGGCGAGTAGACCTTGCAGTGCATCGACGACTCGGTCAGGTCGCAGGAGCGGATCTGCACCTCGGCGTCGGCTTGGCGGATGCCATCGAGCACCGCGGTGAGAACGTCGAGGTTGTCGATGATGCCGTAGCTGTCGGACAGCAGGGCCCGCAGCACGCCCCGCTCGCTGTCCTGGCAGCGGAACAGGCGCAGCAGGAACGAGCGTTCGTCGGCGGGGTAAAGCATGGTGGTCTCGCCGGTGGCCGACCGCTTGGACCTGCCGTGCAGCAGGCCGTTGACATTGGCGTCGTAGAGGTCGGGCCGCTCGCCTCGCAGCTTACGCAGGTACTTCAGCCCGATGCCGAGCTTCGCGGCGATCGTGGCGTCCGCGTCCTTGGTGGGCACGTACAGGCCGTTGACGACGGTGACCCCGTTCTCGTCGACCACGGGCTCGACATCGGAGAGCGCGATCGCGCCGTCGCGGGAGCGCAGCGCGGTGGCCGGGGCGACAACGTCGAGCTTGGCGGCCTGCTGGTCGCGCAGCATCGTCAGCATGTCCTGAAGATCCGCGTTGCGGGCGGTGGTGATGACAGACATGTTGGTACCTCTCCAATTCACTCGGTTTCCTAGGTAGGCAAAGGGGTTTGGTCGGTCCTTTTTGGGCCTGCGTCGGTGGTGCTGCCCCGTCTCGGTGGGGCGCACTCGGTGAGCACCGGCGGCGGGGCGGGGTCAAGCCGCATGCTTTTCGCGGCTTGACCCCGGTTTGTCGCCGGTGCAGAGTGCGCACGCCCCACCGAGCCGGGGCGGTGCCGCTTGGCCATGAGCGGCGGTGTGGCGCGGAGCGTCGGCGGCCCCACGACGGTGTCCGACGTCGATGAGGCTGGCGGGAAAGCACCCCGGTACTGCTCGGTGGTGCGGTTCCGGCAGGCAACTTCGGCGATGGTCATGCCTTTGCAGGAGGCGAGCCCGGTGAGGCGCGGGAGCAGCCGTGGCAGCCATCCGGGTTGTTGGTAGCTGTCGCAGGTCGTGGCGAGGTGGACCAGTTCAGGCGTCGGGTGTTGCGGAAGTCGCTGCTGTGGCGGCCTAGGTAGCCGGAACCCGAGACGGAATATTTAGCGTGCGCGGGGAAGACAGCCCTGCCGGTGGCCGACATGAGTGCCGGACCAGCCCCGCGTGCGCCGGGAAGGATGAGCCAGGGACGCTTACGTTCGGGCGACTCAGGGGACCACCCCCGCTCCGCGGGGTCTTCCTCGCGGAGCGGATCTTCGCGATCACGGTCACTCCCGCGTGCGCAGGGAAGACGTCTTGAGGCAGTCGGCCTGCGTGTTCGCTTTCATGCGGTCGCGTGTGGCCCGGCGGGTTTCCGACGTAAGGTTGAAAAGAGCTGTCTCAGGAAAGAGCTCTCAGCGTGCAAGTTGATGCTGTTTCGGACTCCAGGTCTGTATATTCCCAGTTCAGCAAGGTCTTCCCCGCGCACGCGGGGGTGGTCCGCGCTGGCGAAAGCAGCCAATGACCTGTCGGTGGTCTTCCCCGCGCACGCGGGGGTGGTCCGTGACCCAGCTCCGCGCCGCCGGAATCGTGGTCGTCTTCCCCGCGCACGCGGGGGTGGTCCCGCCGCCTTGGCCGCGATCCGCGCCGAAGCAGCGTCTTCCCCGCGCACGCGGGGGTGGTCCGGACGTGCGCACCGTCGGCAAAAACGGCTGGATGTCTTCCCCGCGCACGCGAGGGTGGTCCCTCGACGTTCACGCTCGACCCTGGGGTGTGGACGTCTTCCCCGCGCACGCGGGGGTGGTCCCGCCACCGGGAAACCGGAGATGATGCTGCCCCCGTCTTCCCCGCGCACGCGGGGGTGGTCCCGACCCGGACGAGGTCCAGTGGCGGCTGCGCTAGTGTTCCCCGCGCACGCGGGGGTGGTCCCCGCACCCGCGTGGCGCCGGGCGGCAGGGTGAAGTCTTCCCCGCGCAAGCGGGGGTGGTCCGTAGATGGGCGCCCGTGGACCCCACTGGCGCGGGTCTTCCCCGCGCAAGCGGGGGTGGTCCCGTCGGACTGACCCGCCATGTCGGCCGCCGCCTGTCTTCCCCGCGCACGCGGGGGTGGCCCGCTGATGCGCACGGTCGCCGGCCTCAAGGTGAAGTCTTCCCCGCGCAAGCGGGGGTGGTCCGACCCAGTAGATCCCGGCGTGCTGGATGGTGATGTCTTCCCCGCGCCTGCGGGGTGGTCCGGCGCGATCAGCGTGGTGCCCCGGGTTATCCCGTCCTCCCGGCGCCTGTGGGGGTGTGCGTGCTCTGCTGGCGTCGCTGTTCCGGTTTGTCCGAGGACAGCCGAGCCCGTTCTATTGCACATGGGCGCGTGGGGGTGTATCACGCGCGCATGTTGCGCGCGCAACGTCGCGCGCGTTCGTGCGCCCGCGCGCATGTACGTACAAGAGCCAATGCCCGTGCCTGCCTTCGTGCGTGGGCAGGCACGGGTCTGGCGGTCAGATGGTCCAGCCGGTGAGGCGGAGCAGGTGGGTGTACTCAGCGTTGTCGAAGGCCAGGCCTACGGCGTCGCCGCGGATGCGTTCGATCTCGCGGGCGGGGAAGCCTTGATCCCGTGCGTCGCTGAAGGCGGCGGCGAGTTCGGCTTGGCGGGTTTCGACGAGACGGTGGGCGGCCGCCACAGCGCGCAACTGGTTGATCAGACTCAGTCGCAGCGCCTTTCGGACGGATTCGGGCATGCAGACTCCCTCCGCCGGTACCGGAGCGACTGGTAGCAGGCTGCGCCTGTGCGTCGTCGGGAGAACCGCGGGGACAGTGTCCGTTGCTGGATGGGGTAGCGGGCGGCCGTCGTCGGCCGCCTTCGTGTGCGCGTTTGCGTCCTGGTTCGGGCTGGGCGCGGTGTCCGCGCCGCTCGGCGGGCACTGCGGCGTCAGAGTGCCCGGGTTGGTGTTCAGATTCCCCGAATCGTCTGGACCGGATCGTGCGGCGCTCTGAGCGCCGGAAACGTTCATGTCAGGGTTGGCGGCATATGCCTCGGATTGTCTGGTGCTGGTTTTGGGTGTGGGTGTGTGGCGGGTTTGACGGGTGGCCTTGGTAGCGGCAGCTGCGAGCCGTTCCGCGCCTCCCCGAGCAGCACCCGGGACTTCGTTGATGCTGCGAGGTTCAGGCTGCATGGCTGATGACCTCCGTGGCGAGGTGGATCATGTCGAGGGTGAGCGCGGCGGTGTTGGCGCCGTGGGTGGCTTGGGCGGCGATGACCGTGCGGATCTTGCGGCGGGTCATCCACCCGTGGTGGCGGACGAAGGTGTCGGCGACTCGCACCCCATGCGTCTGAGCGAGCGCGAGGAGTCGGCGGGATTCGTGGCCGGGGAGGTGCGCCGGGTTGGCGGGGACGCGGTTGGGGACGAGCAGCAGGTTGAAGCCGGCGAGTTCGTCGAGGGCGTCTTCGACGGCATCGAGTTCGCCGGTGCCCAGGATGACGGGCATGACGACCAGGTCGGCGGCTTGGGCGGCGCCGAGAGTGGAGCGGCTGCCGCCGGGGTGAGTGTCGGCCAGAACGGGCCGGTTCCAGGTCTGGCTCCACTGGACGAGCAGGTCGGCCATGGTGTCGGGTTCGGGTTGGTTGGGTTCGAAGTCCTTGTGTCCCGGGACCATGTCCGGGCGCTTGCGGCTGCGGTGCAGCCGCGGCGGGCGACCCTGATCGTCGAACAGGACGTCGAGCAGGGGAGCGTGGACGTAACGGCGGGTTTGGTGGCCGAGCAGGCGAGACACGCGGCCGCCGTCCCAGTCCAGGTCGACCAGGACGGCATTCAGCAGCCAGGCAAGTTCCTTCGCGAAGGTGGATTTCCCCTGTCCGCCCTTCGGGGACAACACGGTGATGATCTTCCCGGGCAGCCGGACTGTGGCTTGTTCGCGAAGGGCTGTCACGGCGGCCGTGACGTGTTGATGGT
>NZ_VJWX01000463.1 GCF_007713715.1 Amycolatopsis rhizosphaerae | reverse complement strand
TCCCGTACGGATACGGTTACCCCCATGGAACGCGATCCCCGGGCACTGCGCAGGGACGAGCCCCCCGCCGGTGTGACAGGCTGGCCGGACCTCGCCGACAACCCGTTCCGAGCCGACCGCGAGAGAATCGTGGTGTCGCCGTTCTTCGCGCGGCTGGGCGGAGTCACGCAGGTGGTCAGCGCGGCCGGGTCCGGCCTGCTGCACAACCGCCTCACGCACAGCCTCAAGGTGGCACAGGTGGCCAGGGCCGTCGCCGAGCGGCTGCTCGCCTCGCCGGGCACGGCGGAGCTGACCGCCAAACTCGGCGGGCTCGACCCGGACGTGGCCGAGGCGGCCGCGCTCGCCCACGATCTGGGCCATCCGCCGTTCGGGCATCTCGGTGAGGGAGTGCTCGACCGCATCGCGCGCCACCGGTTCGGGCTCGCGGACGGTTTCGAGGGCAACGCGCAGTCCTTCCGCATCCTGACCACCACCGACGTGCGCGGTCCTTCGGTGGTCGGCCTCGACCTGACCGCCGCGGTCCGCGCGGCCGTGCTCAAGTATCCGTGGGCCCGGCTGCACTGGCCCCAGCCGCATCCGGCGGCGATGCCGAATCCGCCGCGCGGGGCCGCCGAACCCGCCGACCTCCCGGGCACCGGGTCGAGCAAGTTTTCCGCCTACAGCACCGAGCTGGACGATCTGCTGCAGGCGCGGGCGCCGTTCGCCGGGCGGCTCGAGGACTGGCAGCAGACCGTCGAGGCCTCGGTGATGGACACCGCCGACGACATCGCCTACGCCATCCACGACCTGCAGGACTTCCACCGCATCGGGGTCCTGCAGTACGCCCCGGTGGCCGCCGAGCTGGGGTCCTGGCTCGCGCATGCGCTGGATCTGGCCGCGCTCGACGCCGCCGAACTGGCCGCGGAGGCCCGGCGGCCGGGCCGGTCGCTGGAGCTGCTGCGCCGCCGGATGCACGTCCGCGACGCGTGGATCGTCGACGACGACGCCTTCGCGCAGGCCGTATCCCGGGTGCGCGCCGAGCTCGTCGACGGGCTGCTGGCCAGCGGGTTCGACGGCTCGATCGAGGCCGAGCAGACCACTGCGGCCTTCTCCGCGCACTGGACCTCGCGGCTGGTGGGCGGGGTGGTGGTGCTCGAGGAGCCGGGCAGCCGGTCGGGGCACGTCGCGCTGCGCCAGGAGCAGTGGCACGAGGTGCAGGTGCTCAAGTTCGTGCACCGCCAGTTCGTGCTGTTGCGGCCGGAACTGGCGTTGCACCAGCGGGGGCAGGCGAGCCTGCTGACCACGCTGGTCGACGCGCTCGACGCGTGGCTGGGGGACCGGGACGAGGCGTCCCGGCTGCCCCGGCGGCTGCACGACCTCGTCGAACTCGCGCACGCCGAGTACGCCCGGCTGGCCGCCGACGCGCCCGCACTGCTCGTCGGGGCCACCGGCGAGCCGGTGAGCGGGGCGGACGCGGTGCGGGGCCTGGCCCGCGGCCGCGCCGTGATCGATTTCGTGGCTTCGCTGACCGACAAGCAGGCGGTGTCGCTGCTCGACGCGCTTTCGGGCCGGTCGTCGCAGCCCTGGTCGGATTCGTTCGTGCTGTGAGCAAGGTCCGGACGGCGGCAGGCGGGGGCCGCGTGGTGGAGGTGGCGCCGGAGCGGCTGGCGGGCTGGTTCGACCGGTTCGCCGCGCGCAACGACGGCATCCGGGAGACCGCCGCCACGGCGGAGGAGGTCGTGGTGACCGCGGGCAACGGCACCACCGCGACGGTGGCGGTGCCCTTCCCGCCCCTGGCGGGCGGCGGCCCGCCGACGGTCCGCCTGGTGCTGCACGCCAAACGGCCGCGCCGGGTCGGCCTCCTGCTGGTGCGGTTGGGTGCGCACAGCATCGGGGTCGCGGAAGGCGGCAAGGTGACCGTGTCGCGCACCGACCGGCACCACGTGCACGGGCGGTCCGCCGCGGGCGGCTGGTCGCAGCAGCGGTTCGCGCGTCGCCGCGAGGGGCAGGCGCGCCAGGCCCTGCGCGAGGCCGCCGACGACGCGCTCGAGGTGCTCGGTCCCCGGCTGCCCGAACTCGACGCCGTGGTGCTCGGCGGTGACCGGCGGGCCCTGGACGAGCTGCGCGCGGACCGTCGGCTGGAACCGGTGTTTTCCCTTGCACTGCCCCGGATCCTGGACATCTCGGAGCCGAGGCGGGCGGTGCTGGACGAGGCGGCGGAACGGGCCAGGGCGGTGGAGATCGTGGTCAGGCCGGGGTGACCCGGCCGGGCCCACTACACTGGCTTCGTGGATGTTCTCCTGGAGTAGCCGCGCGGGCCGTGTGCGCGCACCGCCGCCGGCCGTCGTCGCAGCCCCCTCGTCCACCCCCGTCCTCGGGAGTTCTCTTGATCACGGCCACCGGCCTGGAACTGCGCGCCGGTTCGCGCATCCTGCTCGCCGACACCACCCTCCGCATCCAGCCCGGCGATCGCATCGGGCTCGTCGGGCGCAACGGCGCGGGCAAGACCACGACGCTGAAGGTGCTCGCGCGCGAGGGCCAGCCCTACGCGGGCGAGGTCCGTCACGCCAGCGAGATCGGTTACCTGCCGCAGGACCCCCGGGAGGGCGATCTCTCGGTCACCGCGAAGGACCGCGTGCTGTCGGCACGCGGCCTCGACGCCCTGCTGCGCGACATGGAAAAGGCGCAGACCGCCATGTCCGAACTCGTCGACGAAGCGGCGCGGGACAAGGCTGTCCGCCGCTACGGCAGGCTGGAGGAGCGGTTCGCAGCGCTCGGGGGATACGCCGCCGAGAGCGAGGCGGCCCGGATCTGCGCGAACCTCGGCCTGGCCGAACGCGTCCTCGCGCAGCCGCTGAGCACCCTCTCCGGCGGGCAGCGGCGCCGCGTGGAACTGGCACGCATCCTGTTCGCCGCCTCCGACGCCGGGGCCACCGGCCGGTCGGACACCATCCTGCTGCTCGACGAGCCGACGAACCACCTGGACGCCGACTCGATCAACTGGCTGCGCGGCTTCCTCAAGGCGCACGACGGCGGGCTCGTGGTGATCAGCCACGACGTCGAACTGCTCGACGAGGTGGTCAACAAGGTGTGGTTCCTCGACGCGACGCGCGGCGAGCTCGACCACTACAACATGAACTGGCAGCGTTACCTGGAGGCGCGGGCGACCGACGAGAAGCGCCGCCGCCGGGAACGCGCGAACGCGGAGAAGAAGGCCGCCGCGCTGCAGCAGCAGGCCGCGAAGCTGGGGGCGAAGGCCACCAAGGCGGTCGCCGCGAAGAACATGGCCCGCCGCGCCGAGCAGATGCTGGCGAATCTCGACGAGACGCGGCACGCGGACAAGGTGGCGCACATCAAGTTCCCCGCGCCCGCCCCGTGCGGCCGCACCCCGCTCACCGCCACGGATCTGTCCAAATCGTACGGTTCGCTGGAGATCTTCACCGGCGTGGACCTCGCCATCGACCGCGGTTCCAAGGTCGTGGTGCTGGGGCTCAACGGCGCGGGCAAGACGACGCTGCTGCGCCTGCTGGGCGGGATGGAGAAGCCGGACATCGGGGAAGTCGTTCCCGGGCACGGTTTGCGCCTGGGCTATTACGCGCAGGAGCACGAAACGCTGGATCACGAGGCGAGCGTGTGGGAGAACATCCGGCACCTCGCCCCGGACACCGGCGCACAGGAACTGCGGAACCTGCTGGGCTCCTTCCTGTTCACCGGCGAGCAGCTCGACCAGTCCGCTGGCACCCTTTCCGGTGGTGAGAAGACCCGGCTGGCGCTGGCCGGCCTGGTGTCCAGCGCGGCGAACGTGCTGCTGCTGGACGAGCCGACCAACAACCTGGACCCGGCCAGCCGCGCGCAGGTGCTCGACGCGCTGCGCAGTTACACCGGTGCGGTCGTGCTCGTCACGCACGACCCGGGCGCGGTCGAGGCACTGGAACCCGAGCGGGTGATCCTGCTGCCGGACGGGACCGAAGACCACTGGTCCGCCGATTACCTGGAACTCGTGCAGTTGGCATGAGGTAAACAAAGCGCCCGAGTCTTTAGTTGGGTTAGACAACCAACTTACGGCCCAAAATTACCGCTCAGCGGCAGGGTTTTTCGCTCCTCGTCTGGCAATCCGGCGCGCCGTGTTCGATCATTGCGTGTGCAGGGCCTGACGGGCTCCGAAACACTGTCGTGGAGGAAGGCGGGATGACGTGGCTGACCTGAAGAAGGGCGCGCGGATCACCGGGAACACGCGTGACAAGCTGGCCGCTGACCTGAAGAAGAAATACGAGAAGGGTGCCAGTATTCGCGCCCTCGCGGAGTCGACCGGACGCTCGTACGGTTTTGTGCACCGCGTACTTTCCGAATCGGGTGTGCAGTTGCGCGGGCGCGGTGGCGCTACCCGCGTGAAGAAGAAGTAAAACCCGGCACGGGAGCCGGTAAGGCTTCCGCCCGGCGAAAACACAGCATCGCACCGAGCAGCACGAGCGGGTACACGAGATACCCGTACCGGGTGGCCGGCGTGAGAAGTGTGAACGCGCCCAGCCCGGCCGCGATCGCGAGCATGGCCGCCGAGCCGGTGGCAGGCGGACGGCGCACCAGCCAGACGAGTATCGCCACCGCCGCCGCGCCGAGCAGCAGGAAGGCGCTCGCCTTCCCGGCCGGGCCCGTGCTCGCGAGCAGGTAGCCGGGAAGCGGGCTGGCCGCCGGCGAGGTCACCACCCCGAGACCCGCCGGGAACTTCAGCACGTGCTCGACGAAGGCGCCCGGGTCGACCAGCAGCACGGGCACGTTGAGCAGTGCCGCCGCGGCCAGGAAGGCGGCGGCGAAGCGGGCCAGCGCACGCCCGCCGAGCCGGGTCAGGACCAGCATGGCGAGCACCACCAGCGCCGGTGCCACGATGAGCTTCGCGCTGACCACCAGCCCGAGCATGATCGCGGAGGCGACCGGGCGGTCCGTCGCGGCCAGTGCGCCGGCGACCAGCAGCAGGCCGAGGATCGCCAGGTCCGGCCCGGCCACCGACCAGGTGAGCGCGGTCAGCGGGCAGGCCATCGCGAGCTGGGCCGCGCGGACCGGCACCCGCGGCCTGCCCAGGAGCCGGAGCGTGAGCCAGGCGCACCCGACCGCGGTGGCCGCGAACACCAGGCGGGCGTCGGTCAGCGCGTTCCCGGCCGCCGTGCCGCCGAACAGCGCCCGCGGCAGGCCGAACAGTGCCATCACCGGCCCGTAGGGTGTGTAGTCGTTGACCACCGGGGGCCTGCCGAGCGCGGTGACGTCCACATAGGGCGTGCCGTG
Organism: Amycolatopsis rhizosphaerae; assembly: GCF_007713715.1. GTDB lineage: Bacteria > Actinomycetota > Actinomycetes > Mycobacteriales > Pseudonocardiaceae > Amycolatopsis_E > Amycolatopsis_E rhizosphaerae. Next base: position 379 of record NZ_VJWX01000463.1, on the reverse strand, counting down.
GTGCAGCAGCAGGCTCGCGGAGCGCTCGATCACCCACACCTCGGGTTGCGCCGCCCAGGAGAACGGGGTGATCAGCCAGTCCACCCCGGTCAGCCTGCGCACCACCAGCACCGCCAGCGGCACCAGCAGGGCGAAGACGCCGATCGCGGCGAGCCCGGCCCGGCGTGACCGCAGGAAGTCCGTTCGTTTCCCCGGTTCCCGACGCCGGGTGAGCAGCCAGCCCGTGTGCAGCGCGGCCAGGCCGTACCCGGCCGAGGCGAAGGCGCCCCACATCCGGAATCCGTAGAACTCCGCCGTGAAGGCCGTGGCCACCGCATAGGCGAGGCAGGCCAGGTAGAAGGCCAGGTCCAGCGCCAGCGGGTGAGGGGTGAACCCGGCC
>NZ_VJWX01000462.1 GCF_007713715.1 Amycolatopsis rhizosphaerae | reverse complement strand
GCCCCCGCCCAGCGGGTCGTCCGCCTGCTCGACTTCCTCGCCGCGCGGCCGGGACAACGGTTCGGCCTGTCCGAACTGGCCCGCGAGCTGGACCTGAGCAAGCCGACCTGCCTGGGCATCCTCACCGAACTGGTCGCCGGCGGATACCTCGTGCGCGATCCCCGGACCGTCACCTACGGGCTGGGGCCCGCACTCGTCGCCGCGGGCCGGGCGGCGCGGCAAGGCTTCGCGGTGAGCGACATCGCCCGCCGGCACCTGGAGGAACTCAGCGCGCGCTACTGCACCACGTGCACCGCCTCCGCCGTGGTGGGGGAGCAGATCCTGCTGCTGGAGGGCACCGGGCCCGTGCCGGTGAAGGTCGGGCAGACCTACCCGTTCGCCCCGCCGGTGGGGCTGATGTACGTGCTGTGGGACTCCGATGCCGCCTTCGACGCCTGGCTGGCGAAACCGCCCGCGGTGCCGGTGAAACTGGACGAACGGCGGCTGCGCGAGGTGGTCGCCGAATGCCGGGAGCACGGGTACCTGGTGGAGAGCCAGACCGCGGGCGGGCGGCGGCTGTACTCCCTGCTGGCCGGGATGGCGGCCGACGACCTGCCCGCCCACGTCCGCGAACTGGTCGGCGAACTGGTGACGAGCCTGGGGGAACGCGTCTACCTCGGCGCGGAACTGGATCCCCGGCGCAGGCACGCGGTGAGCCTGCTCGCGGCACCCACCTTCGACGCCAGGGGGCGGCAGGAACTGGTGCTCACGATGTACGTCGGCGAGGCTGTCACCGGCGCCGAAATCGCCCGGCGCGGCGCGGCGCTGGTCGCCACCGCCGACGCGGTCACCCGCGACTCCGGCGGCCGCCGCCCCGTCGACCGCTGACCCGCGCCGATGCCGACCCGGTCGCTTGGGCGTTGGCCGTGAAGGGTCCCTTCACGGTCGATTCGACTGTGAAGGGACCCTTCACGGCTCGCCCCAGCCCCCTCTGGCCCTCACGGCCTCAGGGGGTGGCCCAGCGGTTCGCGGTCAGGCGGAGGCTGGGCAGGTCCTTCAGCGAGTACATCAGTTCGTAGGTGCGCGTGTAGCCGGTGTGCGTGATGCGCCACCGGCCGTCCTCGCACCGCCGGTAGGTGTCCTCGTAGAACGCGGCCCCCTTGATCACCACCTGGTGCTCCGGTGCGAGCACGGTGTCCTCGAAGGACCAGACACCCTTCGCCGTGTCCCCGTCGATGTCGATCTCCGGCTGCCCGGCGGAGTGCGTGGTGATGATGCCCGTGCCGAGTTTTTCCCGCAGGAACCCGATGATCGCTTCGCGCCCCCGCAGGCGCAGCGGCTCGCCGTAGGTCGGCGTGCCGTAGTCGGCCGTGGCCTCGGGGGCCAGTGCGTCGGCCAGTTCGTCCCACTGCTTGAGGTCCACGCAGCGGAGGTAGCGGTACTTGACGCGTTTGATGTCTTCTACTGCGACGAGGTCCATGGCAGGCAGCATCCTCCGCCCGTTGACCAACCGCAAGAACGTGTTCTACTTTACCTCGGGTGACCAGCACCTATGAGCTGTCCCATCTCGCCGCACTCGAAGCCGAGTCGGTGCACGTCTTCCGCGAGGTCGCCGCGACCTTCGAGCGTCCGGTGCTGCTGTTCTCCGGCGGCAAGGACTCGGTGGTGATGCTGCACCTGGCGCAAAAGGCCTTCTGGCCCGCCCCGCCGCCGTTGCCGGTGTTGCATGTGGACACCGGCCACAACTTCGACGAGGTGATCGGGTTCCGGGACCGGACCGCGGCCTCCTTCGGCGTCCGGCTGCTGGTGGGACGGGTCCAGGACGACATCGACGCGGGCCGCGTGACCGAGGAGACCGGGCCCCGCGCCTCCCGCAACCGCCTGCAGACCACCACCCTGCTGCGCTGCATCCGGGAGAACGGCTTCGACGCGGTGTTCGGCGGCGCCCGGCGCGACGAGGAGAAGGCGCGCGCGAAGGAACGCGTCTTCAGCTTCCGCGACGAGTTCGGGCAGTGGGATCCGCGCAACCAGCGGCCGGAACTGTGGAACCTCTACAACGGCAGGCACCGCAAGGGCGAGCACATCCGGGTCTTCCCGCTGTCGAACTGGACCGAGCTCGACATCTGGTCCTATATCGCCGCCGAGGACATCGAACTGCCGTCGATCTACTACGCGCACCGCCGCCCGGTCGTGCAACGCGACGGAATGCTGCTCGCGCACACCCGGTTCCTGACCCTGCTCGACGGGGAAGAGCCTTACCCCGCAACGGTTCGCTTCCGCACCGTTGGCGACGCGACCTGCACCGGCTGCGTCGAATCGGAGGCCGCGACGCCCGAGGAGGTGGTGGCCGAAGTGGCCGCCACCCGGCTCACCGAGCGCGGCGCCACCCGCGCCGACGACCGCATTTCCGAGGCCGGCATGGAAGACCGGAAGAAGGAAGGCTACTTCTGATGGCTCAGCAGGGAAAATCGTCCCTCACTCATCCTCCTCAGCAGCTTCTTCGCCTGGCCACCGCCGGCAGCGTCGACGACGGCAAGTCCACCCTGATCGGCCGCCTGCTGTTCGACTCCAAATCCCTGTTCGAGGACCAGCTCGCCGCCGTGGAGCGCGCGAGCCGCGAGCGCGGCGAGGACTACCCGAACCTCGCCCTGCTGACCGACGGCCTGCGGGCCGAGCGCGAGCAGGGCATCACCATCGATGTGGCGCACCGGTACTTCGCCACCCCGCGCCGCAAGTTCATCATCGCCGACACCCCCGGCCACATCCAGTACACCCGCAACATGGTCACCGGCGCCTCCACCGCCGACCTCGCGCTCATCCTCGTCGACGCGCGCAAGGGCGTGCTGGAACAGTCGCGGCGGCACGCCTTCCTGTCCAGCCTGCTCGGCATCCCGCACCTGGTGCTGTGCGTGAACAAGATGGACCTGGTGGACTGGTCGCAGGAACGGTTCGAGGAGATCCGGGAGGATTTCCGCCGCTTCGCGATGAAACTCGACGTGCCCGACCTGACCTTCGTGCCGCTTTCGGCGCTGCACGGCGACAACGTGGTGCACCGCGGCACCAGCATGCCGTGGTACGAGGGCACCCCGCTGCTGCACCATCTCGAACAGGTCCACATCGCCTCCGACCGCAACCTCGTCGACGCGCGCCTGCCGGTGCAGTACGTGATCCGCAGCCACAGCCGGGACTTCCGGGGCTACGCCGGGACCGTGGCGGGCGGCGTGTTCAAACCCGGCGACGAGGTGCTGGTGCTGCCGTCGGGGTTCCGCTCGACGGTGCGGGCGATCTGGGCGCCGGGCGGCAAACCCGTCACCGAGGCGTTCCCGCCCCAGGCGGTGACCGTGCAACTGGCCGACGAACTCGACATCGCCCGCGGCGATCTGCTGTGCCGCCCCGGCAACCGCCCGCACGCCGACACCGAGTTCGACGCGATGGTCTGCTGGTTTTCCGAGCGTTCCACGCTGACCCCGGGCGCGACCTACACCCTGCGGCACACCACGCGGGCCACCACCGCGGAGGTCCGCTCGCTGGAGTACCGGCTCGACGTCAACACGCTGCACCGCGACGAGTCGGCCCCGGCCTTGGCGCTCAACGAGATCGGCCGGGTACGGCTGCGCACCCGCGGGCCCGTACTGTTCGATCCCTACCGCCGCAACCGGTCCACCGGCAGCTTCATCCTCGTCGACGACACGACGAACAACACCGTGGCGGCCGGCATGATCACGGGCCCGAGCCTGCCCGGCTCGCGGGTGGTGTGGCACGCCGGCGCGGTCGGCCGCGACGAGCGGCCCAGCCGGGGCGCGACGGTGTGGCTGACGGGGCTTTCCGGGTCGGGAAAATCCTCGGTGGCGGCCGAACTGGAACGGCTGCTGGTGGCCGCGGGACGGCCCGCCTACCTGCTCGACGGGGACAACCTGCGCCACGGCCTCAACGCCGATCTCGGCTTCGGCGCGCGGGACCGGGCGGAGAACGTGCGCCGCGTCGGCGAGGTGGCCCGGCTGTTTGCCGATGCCGGGATCGTGGCGGTAGTGTCGCTGATCAGTCCTTACCGGGCGGACCGTGCCCGGGTGCGCGCCGCGCACGCCGAGGCCGGATTGTCCTTTGTGGAGGTCTTCGTGGACACGCCGCTGGCGGTGTGCGAAGCGCGCGACCCCAAGGGCATGTACGCCAAGGCCAGGGCCGGGCAGATCAGCGGATTCACCGGGATCGACGATCCCTACGAGGCCCCGGAGAGCCCGGAGGTCGTCCTTCGCCCCGGCGACGGCGATCCCGCCACGATGGCCCGGTCGATCCTGGCCATCCTGACCCAGTCGGACAGGTGAGCACCATGGGCGTCAACCAACGGGCACAGATCCGCATGACCGGCGAGGAAATCGCCACCTTCGTCGAACAAAGCCGGACCGCCACGATGGCCACGCTCGGCCCCGACGGCACCCCGCACCTGGTCGCGATGTGGTACGCGGTGGTGGACGGGCAGATCTGGTTCGAGACCAAGGCCAAGTCACAGAAGGTGGTCAACCTCCGCCGCGACGACCGCATCACCTGCCTGGTCGAGGACGGCGACACCTACGACCGGTTGCGGGGCGTGTCGATCGAAGGGCGCGCCGTGATCAGCGACGATCCCGGCGACATCTGGCGGGTCGGCGTCAGCGTGTGGGAGCGCTACAACGGCCCGTACAGCGAAGAGGTCAGGCCGCTGGTGGAGATGATGATGCGCAAACGGGTCGTGGTGCGGGTGGACGCCCAGCGCACGCGGTCCTGGGACCACCGCAAACTCGGCCTGGACCCGATGCCGCTGGCGGGCAGCACCGCCGAGTTCCTCCGCGACCCTCGTGCCTGAGGCTCAGCCGAGCAGCCGGGCGCGCAGGGTGTCCGCTTCCGCGGGGCCGAAGCCGTGTGCCGACAGGTACTCGAGCACCCCGCCGTAACGCTGGTCCACCTGGGCCAGGAACGCGGCCATGGTGGCCTCGCGGGGCCGGTGCTCCTCGTCGTCCGGACGCCGGGCCAGGTCCTCGGCGTAGGTCGGGGAGGCGCGCAGCCGGGTGAGGATCGCGCTGATCCGGTGCCCGGTGGCCGCGTAGTCGGCGACCACCGCGTCCCGGTGCACCCCCGCCACGGTCAGGGACAGGGCCACCACGACGCCGGTCCGGTCCTTGCCCGCCGCGCAGTGCACCAGAGCGGCGCCCTCGGCCTCACTGATGGAGCGCAGCGCCCCGACCACGCTGTCCGGCCGGTCCTCGAGATAGCCCAGGTACAGCGCGCACATCGGGTCTTCGGGGTAGCGGGCCAGCGCCTCCTGCCGACGGGCGAACAGCATGTCGGCGGTGACGTCGGTGGCCTCACCGGCCTCGGGCAGCACGGAGTGGTGTACGTGGCGCACCGCTTCGACCGCCCTGAGCGGCCCAGGACCCTCGGAGACGACCTCGTGCGTGCTGCGCAGGTCCACCACTGTGCTCAGCCCGATGTCGTCGACCAGCAGTTTGATGTCCGCGGGGGTCAGCCCCTGCAGGTTGTCCGCGCGCAGCAGTATGCGTTCGGCGATCGCCGCACCGTCCACGGTGGGCAGGCCGCCGACGTCACGGGCGTTGACCGCCCCTTCGAGTTCGAGCCATGGCATGCCCCCATAGTTCACGGCGCGATCGAGCCAGCCAAGGGAGCGGTTGGGGGAACCT
>NZ_VJWX01000461.1 GCF_007713715.1 Amycolatopsis rhizosphaerae | reverse complement strand
GTGCTGGGCGCGCCACGACCAGGCCACGCTGCCCGCCTATCCCGAACCGGAGATCCGGACCGCGGAACTGTCCCGGCTGGCGCTGGAACTGGCCTGCTGGTCGACTCCGGACGGGAGCGGGCTGTCGTGGTGGGACCCGCCCCCGGAAGGCCCCCTGTCCGCTGCCCGGGAACTGCTGCGCACCCTCGGCGCGGTCGCCCCCGACGGCACGGTGACCGGACGCGGTCGTGACATGGCCGGGCTGGGCCTTCATCCGCGGCTGGCTCGCGCGCTGCTGGACGGGGCCGCCGAGGTCGGTGCTCGCCCGGCGGCCGAGGTGGTGGCCCTGCTCGACACCGGCTCGACGCTCACCGATGTGGAAGCGGAACTGCGCAGGCTGTCCGCCACCGGAGACCAGCGGTGGCGCACCGAGGTCCGGCGGCTGGCCCGGCTGGTGCGCGGCGGACCGGATCGCCCGGATCCGGCGCTGGTGGTCGCCCTGGCCTACCCCGAACGCCTGGCACGACGGCGCGAGAAGGGCTCACCGGTCTACTTGATGGCGAGCGGCACGGCGGCCGAATTGCCCGCCGGCAGCGGCCTCGGCGACGTGGAATGGCTGGCCGTTGCCGAGGCCACCCGTGATCCCGGACGGGCACACGGCGTGATCCGGCTCGCCGCGCGGGCCGACGCCGAGCTGGCCGCCAGGGCCGCCCCGAACCTGCTGTCCGAAGTGGAAGAGGTGGCTTGGTCCGGCGGGGACGTCCTCGCCCGGTCGGTGCGGCGGCTCGGGGCGATCACGCTCGGGCAGCGACCGCTACCCGCCCCGGATCCCCGCCTGGTGTCCGCGGCGCTCGCGGAGGGGTTGCGCAAGGAGGGGCTCGGCCTGCTGCCCTGGTCGCCGGAGGCGGAACGGCTGCGGCAACGGCTGGCCTTCCTGCACGAGGTGCTGGGTCCGCCGTGGCCCGGGGTGGACGACGGCGAACTGCTGGGCCGTCTCGACGAGTGGCTGCCGGAACTGGGGACGGCACGGCGGCTCGCGGATCTGGCCCGGATCGACACCACGGCCGCGCTGCGCCGTCTGCTGCCGTGGCCGGAGGCAGCGCGGCTCGACGAGCTCGCCCCGGACCGGATCGAAGTTCCCTCGGGCTCCCGTATCCGCCTGGACTACGGCTCGGGCAAGCCGGTGCTGCCGGTGAAACTGCAGGAGACCTTCGGCTGGCTGGACACCCCACGCGTGGCGGGTGTCGCGGTGGTCCTGCACCTGCTTTCCCCGGCGGGGCGTCCCGCCGCCGTCACCAGCGACCTGCGGTCCTTCTGGCGGCAGGGCTATCCGGCGGTACGGGCGGAGCTGCGCGGGCGGTATCCGAAGCACCCGTGGCCGGAGGACCCGCTGACCGCGACCGCCACCCGCCGCACCACGCGGCGCTAGGTTCAGGCGGTGGTGACCTGGATGAACTCCAGCACCTGCGGCCAGGAAAGCGCGAAGGCCTCGGCGTTGACCGGGTTCCGGTGTTTCTTGCGGTCGCTGAAGCCGTGCTCGGCGTGCGGGTAGACGTGCACGATGCTCGCGCCCGTCTCCCTGGACTGCAATGCGGTCTGCAGCCGCTGGAAGCTTTCGAGCGGCACCGCCGCGTCCGCGCCGGGGTAGAGCATCATCACCGGCGCCTTGATCCGCGCGGTGTGCGCCACCGCGTCGACCTTGTGGTTCGGCGGCGGTGTGCCGGGCACCGTGGGGTGGTAGGCGACCACACCGGCCAGGCGGTCGTCCTGCCCGCCGAGGATCAGCGCGAACCGGCCGCCCAGGCACCAGCCGATGACCCCGGCCTTCGTGCAGCCGAGTTCACCGAGCAGGTGGTCCAGGAGCTGTTTCTGCTCCGCCAGCGCCACGTCGTCCTGGAGCGCGGCGAGCTTCGCCAGAAGCGCGGGCATTCCGGTGTCGTCGCTGCTCACGCCGTGCCAGGTGTCCCAGGTGAGTGCGGTGACGCCGGTGCGGGCGATGGTCTCGGCGTAGTCGCGGACCTGCGCGCCGATACCGGTGATCATGGGCAGCAGCAGCATGCCCTGCGGCGAGCCGCCCACCGGACGGGCCAGGTAGGCGTCCAGCTCGCCCACGCGGATGGTCGCCGTCTCGATGCCGGACGGGTCCGAGGGGGTGTTCACAGTCATGGGCGAAACGGTAGACAGGTGAGATGATCGGGCGATGAGCGACCGTAGCCTGGCCGGACTTCTCGGGTCCCTGCCCGACGGCGTCGAGGCGCTGCCGGAGGAACACAAACAGGACCTCGCCGAGGCGCTGCGCGAAGCGCACCGACGGCAGGCCGCGGCGCTGTCGCGAGTCGGCGACGAGGCGATGCGCCACATCCCGGCACTGCTGCGCCCCACAGTGCGGAAAGCCATGGGCCTGTGACGCCACAGGAAGCGGAAATCGTCAAACTCGCCCGCCTGCTGGGGGCCCCGCCGGACCGGTTCGGCTATCTCGATCAAGTGCCGGTGGCGGACCTGCGGGCGCTGCGGGAGCGGGTGACCGGGCGGCTGTTCGACGCGCACCGGGGCGCACTGGAGAAAATGGCCGCGGGCAGCAGGCTGCTGCCGAGCCCCATCCTCGCCCGGATGGCGGAGCGCTCCTTCGGCCCGCTGCTGTCGGCCCGCATCGCGGGCCTCGTGGAACCACCCCGGGGCATCGACATCGCGAAGCGCCTGTCACCGGACTTCCTCGCCGACGTCGCGGCCGAACTGGACCCGCGGCGGGCCGCCGGGATCATCTCGGGAATGCCCGAACCGGTGGTCCTCGCGGTCGCGGCCGAGCTGAGCCGTCGCAAGGACTGGATCACCATCGCAAGGTTCCTCGACCACCTACCGGAACCGACGATCGAGGCCAGCCTGGAGGTCCTCCCCGAAGACGCGCTTCCCCTGATCGTGCCGATGCTCGACAACCCCTCGCGCGTCGCCTACCTCTCCGGCCTGCTCCCCGGCGAGGACGTTCCCCGCGATCTGACCGGCTGAGGGGCTGGGGATGTGGAGCAGGGGATGTTTACTCCAACCCCACCCCCACGGCACCCGTAGTAAACGTCCCTTGCTCCAGCGTCAGCGCGCGACGATCAGGAAGATGCCGTAGCCCACGACGGCCAGGCACGCGGCGAAGCACAGCAACGCGGTCGTGAGTCCGCCCACGCCGCTCTGCCCGCCCTCGCGCGCCGTCGTGTGGGTGGCGAGGCCGCGGACGCCAACGGCGAACAGCGTCGTGACGACGGCGACCGCGACGAGCGCGACCAGTGAGACGCTGCCGAGGGCAGCCCAGTTGATGTGCACCATTGGCTCCCTTGGTTCAGGCTGCCACCGGGACCGGCGGCTGCTCGGGTTCGCTGGGCCCGTCGGTCTCGTTGACGTTGTCCGCGGTCACCGGACGCCGTCGCGACCGCAGGTAGATGACCAGTGCCACGGCCACCCCCGCGACACCGACCAGGACGGTCCCGACGGCGCCCTGCCGCGCGACCAGCGCGGCCAGCGCGCCGACCAGGCCGGCGGCCGGAAGGGTGAGCAGCCAGGCCAGCGCCATCCGCCCGGCCACGTTCCACCGCACGCCGCGGGCGTCACGCGCCAGTCCCGAGCCGATGATCCCGCCGGAGGACACGTGCGTGGTGGACAGCGCGAACCCGAGGTGCGAGGACGCCAGGATGGTCACCGCCGCACTGGTCTGCGCCGCGAAACCCTGCGGCGTCTGGATGTCGGTGATCTTCTTTCCCATGGTCTGGACGATGCGCCAGCCACCGAAGTAGGTACCGGCGGCGATCGCCACACCCGCGCTGAGGATCACCCACAGCGGCGGTGCGGAACCGGCGGCCAGCGCACCCGACGAGATGAGCGTGAGCGTGATCACACCCATGGTCTTCTGCGCGTCGTTCGTGCCGTGAGCGAGCGAAACCAGGGAGCCGGAAAGCGCCTGCGCCGTCTTGAAGGAGCGCGACACCACGTCCTGGCGCACCGTGGCGGTGATCCGGTAGACGAGGAAGGTCCCGGCCATCGCGACCACACCGGCGATCACGGGCGAAGCCACCGCCGGCAGCAGCACCTTCTCCACGATCTTGCCGAAATGCACGGCGCCGGCGCCGGAAGCCACCCAGGTGGCCCCGATCAGCCCGCCGAACAGGGCGTGCGAGGAGCTCGACGGCAGGCCGAACAGCCAGGTGAGCAGGTTCCAGATGATCGCGGCGACCAGTCCGGCGAAGACCACCACCGGCGTGATCCTCGCTTCGTCGACGATGCCGCCGGAGATGGTCTTGGCCACCTCGACCGACAGGAAAGCGCCCGCCAGGTTCAGCACCGCGGAAATCGCGACCGCCGCCTTCGGCCGCAGAGCCCCCGTCGCGATCGAAGTGGCCATGGCGTTCGCGGTGTCGTGGAAACCGTTGGTGAAATCGAAGGCCAGTGCGGCCACGACGACCACCATGACGATTATGGAGGGATCCACGGGGCAGCCCTTCCCGAGCCGGTGAAATTCACCTTCCACGTTACCCAGCGCCACGGCGGCCCCTGCTCGCCGGGGGCGCCCGCGGCGGCTTGCGTGACTGTGTGATTTCCCTTACCCGGCAGGAGAATAGCGCCTTGTGGGCACGAGTGATTCTCGTGCCCGATGATTTCGGAGAGTGTCCGCACCGGTACGGATCAGCATTCCTCCAGCAACGGGAGAAACGCGCCTTCCAGCACCAGTTCCCGCACCGCGGCGATTTCCGGTGCGACATGCCGGTCGGGACCCGGTCCCGGCACCCGTGTCCGGACCAGGTCACGCACCGCGGCGGTCACCGGCGCCGGCCGCAGCGGTGCGCGCAGATCCAGCGCCCGGCAAGCGGTCAGCAGTTCGATCGCCACGACGGTGGACAGCCCGTCCACCGCCCGGCGCAGCTTGCGCGCCGCCGACCAGCCCAGCGAGACGTGATCCTCCTGCATCGCGCTGCTCGGAATCGAGTCCACCGAAGCGGGGACGGCCAGCCGCTTCAGTTCGGCAACCACCGCGGCCTGCGTGTACTGGGCGATCATGTAGCCCGAATCGACGCCGGGATCGTCGGCGAGGAACGGCGGCAGCCCGTGCGACCGGGCCGGGTCGAGCAGCCGGTCGGTGCGGCGCTCGGCCATGCTCGCCAGGTCCGCGGCGGGAATCGCCAGGAAGTCGAGCACATAGGCGAGCGGTGCACCATGGAAGTTGCCGTTGGATTCGACCCGCCCGTCCGGCAGCACCACCGGGTTGTCGATGGCGGAAGCCAGTTCGCGATCCGCGACCTGTTCCGCGTGCGTCACCGTGTCCCGTGCCGCGCCGTGCACCTGCGGAGCGCAGCGAAGCGAGTACGCATCCTGCACGCGGGTGCATGCGGGTCCGCGATGGCTGGCGACGATCTCGGAGCCGTCGAGGGCGGCGGTCATGCGCCGGGCGGACCGCATCTGCCCCGGATGCGGCCGCAGCGCCTGCAGGTCGGCGGCGAAGGTCCGGTCGGTGCCGAGCAGCGCTTCGACACTGCTCGCGGCGGCGAGATCGGCCGTGTCGAGCAGACGGTTCAGATCGGCAAGGGCGAGTACGAGCATCCCGAGCATCCCGTCGGTCCCGTTGGTCAGTGCCAGCCCTTCCTTTTCCGCCAGGGTGACCGGGGCCAGCCCGGCCTCGTGCAGGGCGTCGGCCGCGGGTCTGCGG
>NZ_VJWX01000460.1 GCF_007713715.1 Amycolatopsis rhizosphaerae | reverse complement strand
GAGCGTGACGGGTCCGGTCGGCGGGAAGGTGGCGGGAACTCCGGCGTAGAGCGCGAGATAGTGCTGCCGGGCCAGTGCCGCACCCCCGTTTGCCCGTAGCCGGCCGAGCGGCTCATCGTCCTCGCGGAGGTCCAGTGCCGCGGTCAGCCGCGCGCAGTCGCGGAGTACCTCGCGGTGGAAGGCACGGACAGCCGGCGGGAATTCGGCCGGTTGCCAGCGTGGAGCCCAGCTTTCGGGCGACAACCGGTCGAGCGCGCCCGTGTCCACCTCGCGGGCGCCGTCGGTGCCGGGTACCGGGATGAGCCCGGCGTAGAGGCAGCCGAAAAGCGCCTTGGTGTACGGCGAGCCGGGCACACCCGGCAGGAAAACCCGTTCCCCTGGGAAAAAATGCTCACTCAGCCAGGCGGCACGTGCGCGCGCGGCGGCGTCGAGTCCGGCGTAGGTCAGGTGTTCGTCGTCCGCTCCGCCTGCGGTGAAGAAGGTGTAGACCACCCGGGTGGGTTCCGCGATCGCCCGCCGCCGCAGCAGTTCGTCCAGCGATGCCGTGCTTTCAGGAGAAGGCCGCATCAAACACACCCCCAGTGTGAGCCAGCAGTTTTTCCCCAGTGGCAACGATTTCGGGTGAAGCTGGTGTGCCGGCGCGGCCTGGCCCCTGCCCGCCTCCGATCGTCACGCTAGCACTGTCGAAGACGCCGAAGCCACCGATTGGCGCGGGAAACTCCGCGGACCTCGTGGCCCGGCGCGGCTCACCTCGATCCCTTGATCCTCCGCGGAAATCGGGCATACCGGACTTCCGTGCGAAGCGGTTCTTCTCCCTTGTGTCGCGAGCGGATCTCCCATATGTTTCAGGCATGCTGTCGTTGTGGCAGCACTGGGGTCAGCGCGGTGGGGTCAGAGATTGCCGGCGCGTGTGCAGCGCCGTCCGCCGATGGTTCCAGCCGGTCGGAGAGCGGCCAGGTTGTGGCGTGACATGGGGGATCACGGCTCAGTTGTCTGTGCCGGAAGAGAATCCAGCGCGTCCTCCTGCCGGTCTGGAGGGATTTGTCCATGCCCGCTCCGGTGGTCGCCACTGTCGATGAGGTCGCTACTGTCAACCTGGCGGATCCCGCGACGCACGTGGAACGGGACCTTTCGGGTTACTGGCGGCGGTTGCGTACTTCGATGCCGGTGCACTGGCACCCGGAATCGGAGTTCGGCCGTGGTTTCTGGGTTCTCTCGCGCTATTCGGACATCATTTCGGTCTACCGGGACAATGAGCGGTTCACCTCGGAGGAAGGCAATGTGCTCGCCACATTGCTCCAAGGGGGTGACACGGCGTCCGGGAAGATGCTGGCGGTCACCGATGGCCGGCGTCAGCGGGATCTGCGCGGGGTGATGCTGAAGGCCTTTTCCCCTCGGGTGCTGGCGCGCCTGGCGGACAAGGTGAACGAGAACACCGAACGCAGGGTGCGCGGAGCGGTGGAGCGCGGTGAGTTCGATTTCGCCGCCGAGGTGTCCGAGCACATTCCCATCAGCACGATCTGCGACCTGCTCGGCGTGCCCGAATCGGACCGCGCGACCCTGCTCCGGCTCAACAAGTCCGCGTTGAGTTCGGACGATCCGGGGGAGACGTTCACCGACGCGTGGTCGGCCCGTAACGAAATTCTGCTGTATTTCGCCGAACTGGCGGAAGAGCGCAGACGGGAACCGAAGGACGACGTGGTCACCGTGCTCGCCACCGCCACGGTCGACGACGTGCGGCTGTCTCCGCAGGAGATCATCTTCAACTGTTACAGCCTGATCCTCGGCGGCGACGAAAGCACCCGCATCTCGATGAACTGCGCGGTGCACGCGTTCACCGAGTTCCCGGAGCAGTGGCGTGCGCTGAAACGGGGCGACGCCGGCGTCAAGGCGGCGGTGGAGGAGGTCCTGCGCTGGTCGACGCCCGCGATGCATTTCGGCAGGACGGCCCGGCAGGACGTCACGCTGTACGACCGGGTGATCAAGAAGGGCGACCTGGTCACCCTGTGGAACTCCTCGGCCAACCGGGACGAAGAGATCTTCGCCGATCCCTACGTTTTCGACGTCGGCCGCTCACCCAACAAACACGTGACGTTCGGCCACGGGCCGCATTTCTGCCTGGGGTCCTATCTCGCGCGAGTCGAACTGGAGGCCTTGCTGACCGCGTTGATCACCTTCGTCGACGGTGTCGAACTGGCCGGTCCGGTCGGCCGGGTCCATTCGAACTTCCTCAGCGGGATCAGCCGGCTTCCGGTGAAAACCACGCCGAGCAGACGCACCGACTGAGAGGTCGGGAATGGACGACGAAGTGGATGACGCGAGACCGGTGAACGTCTACGCGCTCGCGGACCTTGTCACTCCGTTTTCGGTCCGGGTGGTGGCCACGCTGGGGATCGCCGACCTGTTACGCGAGGCGCCCCTCCCGGTAGCCGAACTGGCCCGGCGCTGCGGCGCTGTTCCCGAGGTGCTGGCCAGGGTGCTGCACCACCTGGTGCTGCGCGGGCTGTTCGCGGAGCCGTCGTCGGGAGTCTTCGCGATGAACGCCGCCGCGGAGGAACTGACCGGCGACCATCCCGGCGCGTTGCGGGACTGGCTCGACCTCGACGGCGGGCTCGGCCGCGCCGATGTCGCGATTTCCCGCCTGTTGTCCACGGTCCGGGACGGGAGCAACGCCTACAGCACGGAATTCGGCAGGCCCTTCCACGAGGATCTCGGCCGGGACGACGGATTCCGGGCTTCGTTCAACACCGTGATGGCGGCCAAGACCCGGGAAATGGCGGCGCACATCATCGCTTGCTATGACTGGCGCGAGGTGCGGCACGTCGCCGATGTCGGCGGCGGAACGGGAATTCTCCTCGGCGAGATCATGCGGGCGCGGCCGCACATCCGGGGCACGCTGATCGATCTGCCGGAAACGGTGGACGAGGCCACGCGATACCTCAAGGAGCTGGGGCTCGACCGCTGGGAGATCCACGGCATGACGTTCTTCGACCCGCTTCCCGCCGGTGCGGACGTCTACGTCGTCTACGACGTCCTGGAGGACTGGGACGACGAACACGCGGAACGGCTGCTCATCCGCTGCGCCGAAGCGGCGGGGAACTCCGGCAGGGTGCTGATCATCCAGCCGTTCCCGGTGAACGCCGCCTACGAGCGGAGATGCAGTGAGCTGGACCTGCGGCTGCTGACCTACACCAACGGCCGCATGCGCACCGAGCGGGAGATCGGCGAGCTGGTCAGGCGGGCGGGATTGCGGATGAAGGACGTCATCCCGGTCGCGGCGAGCCACGCGATCGTGGAATGCGTCCCATGACAGCGCTGACGGTTCTGGGGGAGTTGCACTTGAAAAGGCGTGGAAGAGGGCGGCGTTCGTGAACAACATCGAGGATATCTATCCGCTTTCGCCGCTGCAGACGGGCATACTGTTCCACACGGTCGCGGACGAGCGCGACGGAATGTACGTCGAGCAGATTTCGTGCAGGCTGGAAGGTGAATTCGAGCCCGGCGCGTTCGTGGCGGCCTGGCGGCGTATGTGTTCTCGGCACAGCGTTCTGCGGACCGCGTTCCTGTGGGAGAACCTGGACCGGCCGATGCAGATCGTCCACCGGGAAGTGGACCTCCCGGTGCTCGAAGAGGACTGGACCGGCCTTTCCGGTGCCGAGCAGGCGCGGCGGCTGGCCGAGTTCCTGCGCGAGGACCTGGCGCAGGGGTTCGACGTACGGCGAGCGCCGCTGCTGCGGCTGAGCCTGTTCCGGCTGGGCGGCGACGCCTGGCAGTTCGTCCTGACCAACCACCACGTGCTTTTCGACGGCTGGTCGCGTGCCGTGTTGTTCCGCGAGGTCATGGCCGTGTACCAGGCGTCGGTCACCGGGGGCACCGCGGAACTGGAGCTGGTCCGCCCGTTCGGGGAATACGTGGGCTGGCTCCAGGGCCGGGACTCCGGGGATGCGGAGAGGTTCTGGCGTGGTGTTCTGGCTGGGTTCAGTGCTCCGACTCCGCTGCCACTGGGTTCGGGCGCGCTCTCCGATGGGGCGGGGTGCGCGGAGTTGGTGTTGCCGGTGGCCGTTACCGAGGCGTTGGGGGTGTTGTCTCGTCGTCATGGTGTGACGTTGGGGACGATCGCTCAGGCCGCGTGGGGTTTGCTGCTGTCGCGGCACGCGGGGACCGATGATGTGGTGTTCGGGGTCACCGTGTCGGGACGGCCACCGGAGCTGACCGGTGTCGAATCGATGGTCGGGTTGTTCATCAACACCCTGCCCGTCCGCATCCGCATCGACCCCGACCGGAACATAAGCGACTGGCTGCGTGATGTGCAGGAAAATCTCGTGGAGGCACGGGAGTACGAGCACACGCCGTTGACCCGGATCCGCGGCTGGAGTGAGGTTCCGGGCGGCCGGCCGCTGTTCGACAGCCTGGTCGTGTTCGAGAACTACCCGGCGGGTGAGCGGTCGGTCCAGCCCCGGTCCGGTTTGGTGGCGCGGGACGTGCACACCGCCGAACGGACGAGTGCGGCGTTGACGTTGGTGGTGGTGCCGGGTGAGCGGATTGGTGTGCGATTGCTCTATGCCACCGACCGGTATGACCATGCGGGCGCGTCGGCGTTGCTGGACCAGCTTTGTGTCCTGCTGCACGGCATGACCCAGGCGTCATCCACAGTGGACGAACTGGATCTACTCACCGCCGAGCAACAAGACAGCCTCACCACCACACCCACCGTCGACGTTCCTGCCGGGCCTGTGTTGGTGGAGCGGTTTGCTGAGTGGGCACGGTCATCGCCGGACCGGGTAGCGGTGGTATCGGGGGATGCGCAGGCGACCTACGGGGCGGTGTTCGCGCGCGCGTCACGGTTAGCGGCATGTTTGGTGGCGTCCGGTGTGGGGGCGGACAGTGTCGTCGGTGTGTTTCTTGACCGTTCGGTCGAGCAGATCGTGGCGGTTCTTGCAGTGCAGCTGGCCGGGGGTGCCTACCTGCCGATCGACACGGGTTACCCCCCGGAACGGGTCGGGTATCTGCTGGAGGACAGCGGCGCCGCGGTGCTGATCACTGATCGGGACACGACGAGTGTGGGCGCGGGTGTGGTGGTGGTGCCCCCCTCGGCCGAGGGTGGGGCACTGGCCGATGTAACGGTGTCTGCCGATCAGTTGGGGTATGTGATCTACACGTCGGGGTCGACAGGGAACCCGAAGGGTGTGCTGGTGGCGCACCGGCAGGCGGCACGACTGTTCGACGCAACCCAGGACTGGTTCAACTTCAGCCCGGATGATGTGTGGACACTGTTCCACTCGATCGCTTTTGATTTCTCGGTGTGGGAGTTGTGGGGAGCGTTGGCCCACGGCGGCCGACTCGTACTGGTAGACGAGGACACTCGCCGCTCACCAGAAGAGATGGCGGTACTGCTGGGTGAGCAGGCGGTGACAGTACTGAATCAGACACCGTCGGCGTTCTTCCCCCTGTCCCACACCATCCTCACCGAGGACCGGCCTGTACCGGCGTTACGGGCCGTGGTCTTCGGGGGTGAAGCACTATCGGTCGAGCAACTGGCGGACTGGGTGAACCATTTCGGTGACCAGCACCCCCAGTTGGTGAACATGTACGGCATCACCGAAACCACCGTGCACGTCACCCACCGCCCCCTGACCACCTACGACATTGCCGCCGGTGCGGGTAG
>NZ_VJWX01000045.1 GCF_007713715.1 Amycolatopsis rhizosphaerae | reverse complement strand
GACCAGCAGCTGATCGTGGAGACGGTGAGCGAGTTCGCGGCCGAGCAGCTGCGTCCGGCCGCCGCGGAGGCCGACGCGAAGCTGGCCCCGCCCGACGGGCTGCTCACCCGGGTCGCCGAACTCGGCGTCGGCCTCATCGGCATCCCCGAGGAACTGGGCGGCGCGGGCTCGGAACGGTCCGTGGTCACCAACGCACTCATCGCCGAAGCGCTCGCGCACGGCGATCTCGGGCTCGCCGTCGCCGTCCTCGCACCGTCCGCGGTCAGTACCGCGCTCGTGCTGTGGGGCGACGCGCAGCAGCAGGCCGACTACCTGCCGGCCTTCGTGGGCGACGACGTGCCCGCCGCGGCCTTCGCCCTGCAGGAGGCCAGGCCGCTGTTCGACCCGTTCAAACCCGCGACCAAGGCCCGCCGCACGCCGTCGGGCTACCAGCTCGACGGGGTCAAGTCCCTGGTCCCGCGTGCGGCGCAGGCGGAACTGTTCGTCGTGTCGGCGGACCTGGAAGGACGCGGCCCGGCGCTGTTCCTCATCGAATCCTCCACCGCGGGAGTGACCGTCGAGGCCGAACCCGCGATGGGGCTGCGCGGCGCGGCCACCGGAAAGCTGCACCTGGAGAAGGTGAAGCTGCCCGCGGGCGCCCTGCTCGGCGGCGGCTCGCCGGAGGTGTTCACCGAAGCCGTGCGGCTGTCGCGGCTGGGTTGGGCGGCGCTGGCCGCGGGCACCGCGAAGGCCGTGCTGGACTACGTGGTGCCCTACGTCAACGACCGCACCGCCTTCGGCGAACCGATCAGCCACCGCCAGGCGGTCGCGTTCTCGGTGGCGGACATCGCGATCGAGCTGGAGGGCCTGCGCCTGGTGATGCTGCGCGCCGCCTCCCGCGCCGAGCAGGGCAAGCCGTACGCCCGTGAGGTCGCGCTCGCCCGGAAACTGGCCACCGACAAGGGAATGCGGATCGGCAGCGCCGGGGTGCAACTGCTCGGCGGGCACGGCTTCACCAAGGAGCACCCCGTCGAACGCTGGTACCGCGACCTGCGCGCCATCGGCATCGCCGAAGGCGTCGTCCTCCTCTGAGCCGGAAGGTCACCATGATCAACCTTGAGCCCCCGAAGAAGGCCGGCGCCCTGATCAACCAGGCGTACCAGGCGGCCTCCCACGTGCTGCGCCCGATCTCACGCAAGTACGACCGCGCCGAGCACGCCTATCCGTCCGAATTGGACATGTTCGCCGCGGTGCTCGACGGCCTGAACTCCTCGGGTGAGGGCGGCGCCGGTGCGGCCGGTGTGCGGCGCAACGAGAAGGAGCAGGCGAAGGGCAACCGCAACGGCGGCAACCTGAGCACCGTGCTCGGCACCATCGAGATGTGCTGGGGCGACGTCGCGCTGCTGCTGTCCATGCCGCGGCAGGGCCTCGGGAACGCGGCCATCGCCTCCGTCGCCAACGACGAGCAGCTCGCCCGGTTCGGCAAGCTGTGGGCCGCCATGGCGATCACCGAACCGGACTGCGGATCCGACTCGGCCGCCATCACCACCACCGCGGTGGAGGACGGCGATTCCTACCTCCTCAACGGCGAGAAGATCTTCGTCACCTCGGGCCAGCGCGCCGATGCCGTGGTCGTCTGGGCCACCCTGGACAAGTCCAAGGGCCGCGCCGCGATCAAATCGTTCGTGGTGGAGAAGGGCACGCCGGGCTTCGAGGTGGTACGCCTGGAACACAAGCTCGGCATCCGCGCCTCCGACACCGCCGTGCTGCGCTTCGACAACTGCCGGGTACCGAAGGAAAACCTGCTCGGCAGCCCCGAGATCGACACCAAAAAGGGTTTCGCCGGGGTCATGCAGACCTTCGACAACACCCGGCCGCTCGTCGCCGCGATGGCCGTCGGCCTGGCGCGGGCAGCCTTGGAGGAGACCGGCCGAATCCTGGCCGAAGCCGGTGTCACCGTCGACTACGACCAGCCCGCCAACAACCAGCACGCCGCCGCCGCGGCCTACCTGGAACTGGAGGCGGACTACGAGGCGGCCTACCTGCTCACCCTGGAATCCGCCTGGATGGCCGACAACCGCAAGCCGAACTCGCTGCAGGCCTCCATGGCCAAGGCGAAGGCGGGCCGCTCCGTCGTCGACATCACCCTGAAATGCGTCGAACTCGCCGGTGCCTTCGGCTACAGCGAGGAATCCCTGCTGGAGAAGTGGGCCCGCGACTCGAAGATTCTGGACATCTTCGAAGGGACGCAACAGATCCAGCAGCTGATCGTGGCGCGCCGGGTGCTGGGGAAGACGTCGTCCGAGCTGAAGTAGGTTGTGATACAAGGGAAACCGCGTGGTTCCGAGAGCCGGGCGGTTCGAGACATAATTCAGTTGCCGCGGAATGCGTGAGGCGTTGACACTTGGGTCATGCCGAGACCGCCCGAAGACAAGCTCCCATTTGTGCTGTCGGGCGGATGGCCCGACGCCGTTCCTGGTTCCGTGGTGACCTTACGCGAGACAGGGATTGTGCTCGGCACGTTGCCGCTTGATGATGCGGAATGGCGGATGCTGCAGTCACAGCGGGTTTTCTCGCTCCGGGTCGACGAGCACCCAGCCGCAGACGGCTGGACAACCACGCATCCGGACGGAACGGAGACGCGGCGAGACTTCGAGATTCCGCTCGCTCCTGTCATTGTCCCTTCAGAAGCACTCGCGGACGGAGGAGGCTTCTCCGATTGGGTGTGGCACGTACACGGTGCGCTCGGGTCTCAGGTGGGGTGTCGAGATTCTTGAAGTAGGTGAGGGTGGCACCGATGGCGAGGAAGTGCTCGGCTTTGCACCCACGTGGGGTTCTGCCAGGAACTGTTCCCGTTCTTCGACCGAAAGTGCATGCCCGCGAGGCTGGTCGGCAGGTCCGACAAAACCGGTCCTCCCGCTCGCGGCCCCGCGATAAGGTGCCCACTGGCCGAAGGCCGGCTGCTCGCCCGCGCGTCCTGTCAGGAGGAAATGTGGCGGTCCCCGCGACGCGCTGTCCCGAGTGCGGTGCCCTCGCACAACCCCACTCGTGCGAAGAGCTCTTCCACCTCGTGCTCGCGCTCGATCATTCCCGGCGTCCGCCCTGGGGCCCCCTGCACGGCGTCACCGTGTCGTGCTTCCTGCTCCAGCACCCCAGCCGCCTGCCCGCCTCCGGACGGGCCCGCTCCTGGGCGATCCTGCACACGTACCTCAACGAAGGCGTCTCCGCCACCACAAGGCTCACCGAACGGGCCCGCCGCGCCAACTCCCACCGCAACACCGGTTCGGCGCTGCCGGACATCGTCCCCGACGTGGCGCCCCCGTCCTGGACTTCGTCACCCCCGGTTTTCCGCGTCACCATCGCCGACGTCGCCCAGGACGGCACGTTCCCCGCGGACGGCTTCCCGGAACGCGTCACCGCCTGGGCCGAGGCCACCATCACCGCATGGCGGGATCACGAAGCCCGGCCGGAGTGAGCCAACACATCCGACGGCTCTTCGAGCGCCGGCAACCGCCGACGGCCGCGCCCTCACGCATCGTTCACAGTGCCGTCACAGATCCCGGCGCATGCACACCCGGGGCCAACGGTCCAAGCCATGCGCGGCCTCACGCTCCCGAATCGCCTGTAGCCCGGGCGTCAGCTCGCCCTCATCCAGGGCCCGGAAGCCGAGCCGCAAGTAGTACGGCGCGTTCCACGGCACCTCGGCGAACGTGGTCAACGTCAATGCCGGAATTCCTGCCGAGCCAGCCACAACGGCCACGTCATCCACCAGCGCCCGCCCCACACCCCGGCGTCCGTGGTCCGGATGCACCGACACCTGCTCGATGTGCACACAGCCGTCCACGAAATCGGCGATCAAGTAACCCACCGCACAATCGGCGCCATCAACCGCGACCCAGGCCCGGCCCGCACCCTGATACCCAGCCAGCGCCTCCACCGGCAACGGCTCGTCCTCGGCGATCTCCGGCATCCCCACGTCACCGAAACGCTGCCCGGCAGCCCGCTCGATGTCCCGCAGAACACCCAACTCGCCCCTGTCCGCCCTTCGGATCCGCACCGCATCATTATCCGCCCCGTTCTGCCTCCGGCAGCCAGGTGCGGCAACGGAACCCGTCCGACCATTGTCGACCCGTCCGGCTTCGCGGCACGAACGACCTCCGCGACGCGATCCACCAGCGCCGTCACCGGCCGAACTCGGTGGCGACCAGCTCGCGCGATTCCCGCGGACTCAGCCACTCCACATCGAGGGTTTCCCCGGCCCAGGTGAATCGGCCCGCGTCCCAGTCGTCCAAGGTGTCACCCAGGCCGTCGTCGATGATCAAGTCGGTGAGGGGAATCGCCAGCCAGGGCAGCACCATCCAAACGTGCGCCGCGTAGCGCGGTGCCGACCAGCGCCGCCACCACAGGGCACCGCCCACCTGCGTCCAGCAAACCTCGGGCTCCACGAGGATCATGCCCTCACGCCCCGGTTCGTCACGGACCCGTCCGACCCGGCGCCGATACCGCTCAAGCCGAGGGTTCTCCATCGGCAGCGCACTGGGCGGCTTCCACGACACCACACACCCCCGTTCAGATGGATCAGGCGTGCCACGCACCTGACCCAGCCCGTCACCCCACCATCTTCGCTCATCTCCCATCGGTGCCGGATGCTCAGGGCAGGCCCCTCCGGTTCAGCCGCCGGCGGCGGTTGCGGGGTCAGGTGTCGAACGGCGGCTGCAGCAGCTCGACTTCAAGGTGGCCACCCACCTGCCGCCTCAGAGCCAGCGCTGTGCCGCTTCGACGCTGTCCCCACCGCTGGTGTTGAACGCGATGGCGGCCTGCGGGGCGTGACGGCGAACCAGGTTCACGATCCGCTCGAACAGCGGGAGCAACTGCTCCGCCTTGCGGATGCCGCCACCGACGACGACCACGTCCCACGGACGCTCGGTCAACGACGTGATGAGGGTGGACTCGGCCGACTCGTCGAACACGACCAGTGTCATGGCCGCGTCGATGCCGTGCTCGCCGAACCGGGCCAACTCCAGGTCGAGAGCCGCGCGAAGCGCCTCCCCGTCAACGCCCGGTATCGCCCGCGGGTCGTAACCGACAACAAGTACCGAAGACATGCGGGCAACCTACTGGGACCAGCCTGAGCGTGATCAATGTTCCCAGGCGACCCGCCGCTGTTCAGGTGAATAGCCCAGTAGTGTACGAAAGCAGTCAGGCGGCGAACCCGAGCGCGGCGAGGCGTGCCGGGTCGGCGAACACGTGGATCTCCGTGATCCGGCCACCGGAGACGGTGAACGCCAGCACCGACAGCAGCTTACCGTCCACAATAGACACGAAGCCGGGCGAGCCGTTGACGAGCACCGGACGGGCCACCGGCGCGGAACGGCCGAACAACTGCGCCTGGGAGGCAACGTCCGCCGCCCCACGCAGGGTCCGCAGGCCCTCACTGGTATCGGCCCGCAGCACGACATCGGGATCGAGAACCGCAAGGAGCGCCTCGAACCCGCCTCCCCGAGAGGCCGCACGAAACGCGCTGACGATCTCGCGTTGCCGCGACAGGTCTTCCTCCGGCGGCTTGGCCGAGGACTGGACGCGCCGCCTGGCGCGGCTCGCCATCATTTTCGTGGCGGCCAGGGAACGGTCGAGGATCGACGCGATCGTGTCGAACGGGACGGCGAACAGGTCGTGCAGGACGAAGGCGAGCCGTTCGGCCGGGTTCAGCGTGTCGAGCACGATCATCAGGGCGAGACCGACGGCATCGGTGGTGAGGGCCTGGTGTTCCGGGTCGTGCGAGGGATCGCCCTCTTCGACGACGATCGGGTCCGGCAGCCGCGCCTCCAGCGATTCCTCCTGCTTGGCCTTCCGGCTCCGCAGGAAGTCCAGGCACACGCGCGAGACCACCGTGGTCAACCAGGCACCCAGATTCTCGACGCCGCTGACGTCGGCACGGCTGAGCTTGATCCACGTTTCCTGCACCGCGTCGTCGGCCTCGCTGAACGAGCCCAGCATCCGGTAGGCGACCGCCCTCAGCCGGGCACGCTGCTCCTCGAAACGCTCGGCGAGAAATTCCTGCCCGGCCACTTGTTACCTTCCCCCACTCCGCTCCGTCAGTGCAGTGACGAAGCACTGAGGCAGAGCATAGAAGGAGAAGAACAGTGAGCGTGTCGATGGTCCGAGCCGAGGTCCAGGCCGACAAGGTCGCCGACGTGATCACGGGCGCGCAGAAGATGTTTTCGGCGATCGAGGAAGCCCAGCCGGAAGGCGTGCGCTACGCGTCCTGCCTGCTCCCCGACGGCGTGACGTTCTTGGCACTCCTCGAAGTGGAGGAAGGGATCGAGAACCCGCTCCCGGCCCTGCCCGCCTTCCGCGAGTTCCAGGAAAACCTCAGGGGTTGGCTGGCCGGGCCGCCGTCCCCCGAGCCGATGCGGGTGATCGGTTCCTACCGGTTGTTCGGGCAGTAACTCCCGCCGGGTGGGCCGGATTCGGGATTTCCGGCCCACCCCGCCAGGCTTCCGGCGTTACGGTGGCCGGAACCGGCATCCCCGACAGCAGCGGAGACATCACGATGGCCGAGCGCTCGACCGCACTCCCCGAGCATCTGCGCGCCGACGTCGAAACCCTGTGGCACTACCACAATCTGGGGCATCCGCCGCGGCGCGCGGACGTCGGGATCGGCCTGGGCGGGCACGATCTGGGCGTGGCCACCCACACCGCGGAACTGTTCCGCGAAGGACGGTTTCCGCTGATCGTGTTCACCGGGGCCAACGCGCCCACGACCCTGGCCCGGTTTCCCCGTGGTGAAGCCGTTCACTATCGCGAGCACGCGCTCTCGCTCGGGGTGCCGGACGAGGCGATCCTCGTCGAACCCCGGGCACGCAACACCGGGGAGAACATCACGCTGACCCGGAGCCTGCTGGCGGCCCGCGGGATCGCGGTGAGCTCGGCGATCCTGGTGTGCCGGCCATACCACCAGCGCCGGGCCTATGCGACCTGCCGCAAGCTCTGGCCGGACCTCGAAGTCTCCTGCGCGTCCGCCGCACTGCCGATCGACGACTACATCGACAGCATCGGCGACTGCGACCGGGTCATCTCGATGCTCGTCGGCGACACCCAGCGGATCACCGAATACGCGCGGCGCGGATTCGCCATTCCGCAGGAGTTGCCCGGCGCGGTGGCCGCCTCCTACGAGCGGCTGGTGGCGGCGGGTTTCACCCGCCGCCTGATCTGAAACCGCGTCACCGGTTCCGCCTGCCGTGCTCGCTTTCTTCGCGCTCGCGCGGGGATTTCAGGCGATCGTCGGAGGTGTCCCAGTTGATCGGCGACTGCATCAGCAGGCCCCTGCTGCGCCGCTCCAGCCAGCGAGGCATCCGCACCTTGCGCACGCCGCCCCGGCCGCGATCCCGCAGATCGGTGACGAGCGCGGCGAGCAGAGCCAGCACGACGATGACGCCCAACGCGATCAACAGCCCCATGCGAGCCTCCCCCAGGATCCGGGCATTTACTGCGAATGTAGTCCGGTTTGCCCGTCCAGGAAGGTGTCGATGTGATGCCAGGTGGTGGTGCGGGCGCGACGACCGGTGAGCACGCCGAGGTGACCGCCGGGGGCCGTCTCGAAGCCGACCGACGGGGCGTTCACCAGCAGACTGGTCAGCCGCTCCACCGCGCGCCGCGGGGCGATGGTGTCGTTCTCCCCGGCGATGACCAGGGTCGGCACCCGCACGTCGGCCAGGGAAACGACCCGCCCGTCGACCGCGACCGCGCCTTCGGCGAGATCGTTGGCGCGGAAGAACCGGTGATAGATCTGCCCGAAGGTCCGCCCGGGGTAGGCGATCATGTTGTCCATGAAGTGGTCGACGGCCTCGATCTGCGCAAGGTAGTCGCGGTCGTCGAGGTTGCGCAGGATGGCCAGTGGTTTGGTGATCTCCTTGTCGATCCCGGTCGCCCAGAACACCCGCCCGACGACGACCGACGGCGCCCCGCCGAGCAGCCGGTAGAACGGGGTGAGCAGATGCCCGCGCGTGGCCTCGATCAGCGGCCGGAACGGGGCGACCAGCGGGATCGCGGTGAAGTCGACGGGCGAGGCCACGGTGACCAGCGAAGCGATCGGCAGTCCTGGCCACCCCGCGGTGGTGAGCAGCGAGAACAGCCCGCCGAGGCACCAGGCGACGAGGTGCACCGGCTGCCCGCCCGCGTCCTCGCTGACCTTCTCGATCGTCCGCGGCAGCACTTCGTCGATCCAGTGCTCGATGCCGAGCCTGCGGTCGGAGAACGCGACGGTGCCGTAGTCGACGAGGTAGGTGCGCCGCCCGCGCGCGACGAGATGCTCGGCGAGGCTGCACCCGCGGCGCAGATCGAAGCACAGCGCGGGTGCGGCGAGCGGCGGTATCAGCAGGATCGGCGGCCCATCGGGCTCGTCGTCGGAGAGCATCCGGTAGACCGATCGGTGGGGGCCCTGGTCGATCAGAAGCCGGGGGACGGGACGCAGATCCGCCAGCCCGCCGCGCAGTTTGCCCACGACGTTGGCCGCGGCCGCGGCCAGGCTGACCGGGGACGTCACGTTCACGGTTGCCGCCCCCTCGCCGAAGTGCTCCGCGGACCCGCCGGATCGCGCCCGCGACTCCAGCTTAACCGGGTCAGAGGCGGTACTCGAACACCTGGACGCTGGTGTCCCGCACGGGTACTTCGACCGTGGGGGTGAAACCCTGGCTCCGGTAGTACTCGACGAGTTTCCCGTCGCCTCCGGACCAGCAGTCGACCCGCAGCAGGCCGACGCCCCGCCTGGTGGCCTCCTCCTTGGCGAAGGCCAGCAGCGCCGATCCGACCCCGTGCCCCTTCCGGCGCCGGGAGGTCAGCAGGAGCACGACGTACAGCTCCGGCTCGTCCACGGGCGGCGTGTACGGCAGCCGCTCGCCCAGCACCAGGGCACCGACCGGAATGCCGTCGGCCTCACCGATGTAGAGCCCGCCACCGCCGACGAACTCGCGCACCCGCTTCTCCCGTTCGGGATTGCCCGTCCACGGTTCGGTTCCCCACTGACCCTCGCTACCGCGGGCGACGAGCCATTCGACCGCTTCGTCGAACCAACTCAGTACGGTGGTGTAATCGCTTTCGCCGCCGGGCCGGATTTCCATGCTCATAGTTCGGTGAGGATACGGGGACCGTCGGCCGTCACCGCGATCGTGTGCTCGACGTGGGCCGCCCTCGTCCCGTTCACTGTGTACAGCGTCCAGCCGTCTTCGCCGTGCCGGTAGTCGTCGTTGCCGCCGCGGAGGAACATGGGCTCGATCGCGAGGACCATCCCGGGCCGCAGCCGGAGGCCCTCGCCCTGGCGCCCTTCGTTGGGCACGTGCGGCGCCTCGTGCATGGCCCGGCCCACGCCGTGCCCGCCGTGGTCGGCGAGCAGCCCGTATCCCGCGCCACGGCCGATCGCACCGATCGCGTGCCCGACGTCGCCGAGCCGGTTGCCGGGCCGGGCCTGCGCGATCCCGGCCCGAAGCGCCCGTTCGGTGGTGGCGATCAGGTCGAGATCGGCCGGATCGGCCTCGCCCACCACGAACGAAATCGCGGCGTCGCCGTGCCAGCCGTCGACGGAGGCGCCGAAGTCGACGCTGAGCAGGTCGCCGTCGGCCAGCCGGTACCCGGTCGGGACGCCGTGGACCACCGCGTCGTTGACGCTCGTGCACAGCACGGCCGGGTACGGGCTGGGGGCGAAACGCGGGTGGTAGTGCTGGAACGAGGATTTCGCCCCGGCGTCGGCGAGCAGGTCGGCGGCCAGCCGGTCGAGGTCGAGCAGACTGGTGCCGACCTTCGCCTCCTCCCGGACGGCACGCAGTACCCTCGCCACGACGCGGCCCGCCTCGCGCAGCACGGCCAGTTCGTTCTCGGTCTTCAGCTCGATCAACGCAGTCACCCCACGGTATAGTTATACCGGTTTTCCTATCATGATCGCCGTGGGGTGGCAACCAGGGGTCAGTGCAGGCCGAGTTCCCTGGCGATGAGCATGCGCTGGATCTCGCTGGTCCCCTCCCCGACCTCGAGGATCTTCGCGTCCCGGTAGAACCGGCCGACCGCGAACTCGTTCATGAACCCGTAGCCGCCGAAGATCTGCGTCGCGTCCCGCGCGTTGTCCATCGCGGCGTTCGACGACACCAGCTTCGCGATCGAAGCCTCCTTCTTGAACGGCTCGCCCCGCAGCATCTTCGACGCCGCCGCGTAGTAGGCCAGCCTGGCCGTGTGCGCCCTGGCCTCCATGTCGGCGATCTTGAACTGGATCGCCTGGTAGGTGCCGATCTGGCGGCCGAACGCCTCCCGTTCCCTGACATAGCGCAGGCATTCGTCCACACAGCCCTGCGCCAGACCGACGCTCAGCGCGGCGATCGCCACCCGTCCCTCGTCCAGAATGGACAGGAACTGGGCGTACCCGCGTCCGCGCTCGCCGAGCAGGTTCTCCGCGGGCACCCGGCAGTCCGAAAAGGACAACTCGTGGGTGTCGGAGGCGTTCCAGCCGACCTTCGAGTACTTCGGCGCGACGGCGAATCCCGGCGTGCCGGAAGGCAGGATGATCGCGGAGATCTCCTTGCCCCCGCCCGGTTTCTCGCCGGTGACCGCGGTGACGGTGACCAGGCGGGTGATGTCGGTGCCGGAGTTGGTGATGAAGGACTTGCTGCCGTTGATCACCCACTCGTCGTTGTCCAGGCGCGCGGTGGTCCTGGTGGCCCCGGCGTCCGAACCGCCGCCCGGCTCGGTGAGGCCGAACGCGCCCAGCGCCTCACCGGAACACAGCGCGGGCAGCCACCGTTCCCGCTGGACGGCGTCACCGAACCGGTAGATCGGCATGGCGCCAAGGGACACCCCGGCCTCCAGCGTGATCGCGATCGACGAGTCGACGCGGGCGAGCTCTTCGAGGGCGAGGCAGAGCGCGAAGTAATCGCCGCCCATCCCGCCGTACTCCTCCGGGAACGGCAGGCCGAACAGGCCCATCCGGCCCATCTGCGCCACCAGTTCGTAGGGGAATTCCTCGCGCTCGTAGAAGCCGCCGATGACCGGCGCCACCTCGTTCTGGGCGAAGTCCTGGACGGTCTTCCGCAGCGCCTCGTACTCCTCGCCCAGCCTGAAGTCGATCATCTTCCCGCCTCCGCGTCGCCTGCCGGGGTCACCACGGCCAGGATTTCGTCCAGTGCGACCTGCTGCCCCACCTGGACGTTCAGTTCGCCGACCACGCCGTCCACCGGCGCGACCAGGGTGTGCTCCATCTTCATCGCCTCGACCACGAGCAGCGGCGTCCCGGCCGTGACCGTCTCGCCCGGCGAGACCTTCACGACCAGCACGGTGCCCGGCATCGGACTCTTCACCGGGCCCGCCTCGGTGGCGTCACCGTGCGAGGCGAGCAGGTTCGGGCGCTCGCCGACGGCCACGCAGTGCCCGTCGCGGGCGAGCCACAGATCGCCGCGCTCCGCCCGCAGGTACCGGCGGAACTCGCCGTCGTAGTGCAGCTCAAGCCGGTCGCCGTCGCGCCGCGCGGAAACCGGGACGGGCTCGGCGCCGTTCACGCTGACGACCGCCGCATCCGGCAGGCCCTCGACGCGCACCAGCGCCTCGGTCTCCCCGGACTTCAGCCGCAGGGTCACCCCGCCGCGGGCGCCGAGGCGCCAGCCGCTCGGCACGTCCCACGGGTCCACGACCGGTCCCGACGGCCTCAGGCCGACCAGCCGGTCCAGCGCGGCGGCGATGAAGAACTCCTCCGGCACACCGGCGGAAACGAGCGTTTCGAGTCGTCGCTCGACCAGCCCGGTGTCCAGCCGCCCGGCCCGCACGTCCGGATCGGTGATCAGCGCGCGCAGGAAGGCCACGTTCGTGGTCACCCCGGGCACGGCCGTCCCGGCCAGCGCCCGGTCCAGCCGGTGCAGCGCGGACGCCCGGTCCGGCCCCCAGGCGATCACCTTCGCCAGCATCGGGTCGTAGTTCGAACCGACGGTGGTGCCGGGGCTCATCCACGAGTCCACCCGGACACCGGCGAGGTCACGGGGTTCGCCCAGCGCCAGCACGGTGCCCCCGGTGGGGACGAAACCGCGCGCCGGGTCCTCGGCGTAGACGCGGGCCTCGACCGCGTGCCCGTCGAGACGGACGTCCTCCTGGCGCACGGTCAGCGGTTCACCGGCCGCGATGCGGACCTGCCACTCGACCAGGTCGAGTCCGGTGACCAGTTCGGTGACCGGGTGCTCGACCTGCAGCCGGGTGTTCATCTCCATGAAGAAGAACTCGTCGGGAGCGGTGGACGAGACGATGAACTCGACGGTGCCTGCCCCGGTGTACCCGACCGAGCGGGCCGCCTCCACCGCCGCCGCGCCCATCCGCTCGCGGGTCGCCTCGTCCAGCAGGACCGACGGCGCCTCTTCGATGATCTTCTGGTGGCGGCGCTGCAGACTGCACTCACGCTCGCCCAGGTGGATGACGTTGCCCCGCCCGTCGGCGAGGACCTGGATCTCGATGTGACGCGGGGTGGTGACGAACCGCTCCAGCAGCAGCCGGTCGTCGCCGAAGGCGGCCTTCGCCTCGCGCCGGGCCGACTCCACGGCGGCCTCCAGCCCGGCGGGGCCGGTCACCAGCCGCATGCCCTTGCCGCCGCCACCCGCGGACGGCTTGAGCAGCAGCGGGTAGCCGACGGAATCCGCGGCCGCGGCGAAATCCGCGACCTCGGCGGCTCCGGGCACGACCGGCACCCCGGCGGCCGAAACCGTCTCCTTGGCGCGGATCTTGTCGCCCATCGCCTCGATCGCCTCGGGCGTCGGCCCGATGAACACCAGCCCCGCCTCGGCGCAGGCACGGGCGAACCGCGGGTTTTCGGCCAGGAACCCGTACCCCGGGTGCACGGCCTGCGCACCGGAGGCGACGGCGGCGCGCACCACGTCCGGGATCGACAGATAGCTCTTGGCCGCCTCGGCGGGCCCGATGCGGACGGCGTCATCGGCCTCGCGGACGTGCCGCGCGTCCGCGTCGGCGTCGCTGTAGACCGCCACGGAGCGGAGGCCCATCCGCCGCAGGGTGCCGATCACGCGGACGGCGATCTCGCCCCGGTTCGCCACCAACACTGTGTCAAACATGATGTGGAACAGCCCCCTGCGTTATGTCTTCGAAGCGGCGGAGCCGCTTGCTGTGGGCTGTCAGCTTGCACCGCCGCGGGTTCTCAGGCGGTTCCTGGCGAGGACAGCGCCGACGTGGTGAATTGGCATTCATGAGGAGGCGATCCCGCAGTCAGGGACCGCCTGAGGTTCCGCTACCCGCGCCGCCACGCAAACCACTTCAAACATCCCCTACATCCGGAAAATGCCGTAGTTGACGGGTTCTAGTGGCGCGTTGGCCGCTACGGAGAGGGCGAGACCGAGCACCGTGCGGGTGTCCGCCGGGTCGATCACCCCGTCGTCCCACAGCCGGGCCGTCGAGTAGTAGGGGCTGCCCTGCTCCTCGTACTGGCGGCGGATCGGCTCCTTGAAGGCTTCCTCCTCCTCGGCGCTCCATTCCCCGCCACGCGACTCGATCGCGTCACGGCGGACGGTGGACAGCACGGAGGCCGCCTGCTCACCGCCCATCACCGAGATCCGGGCGTTGGGCCACATCCACAGGAACCGCGGCGAATACGCGCGCCCGCACATGGAGTAGTTGCCCGCACCGAAGGAACCGCCGATGACCACGGTCAGCTTCGGCACCCTGGCGCAGGCGACCGCGGTGACCATCTTCGCGCCGTGCTTGGCGATTCCGCCGGCCTCGTAGGCCTTGCCCACCATGAAGCCGCTGATGTTCTGCAGGAAGACCAGCGGGATGGAGCGCCGGTCGCACAGTTCGATGAAGTGCGCGCCCTTCATCGCCGATTCGGCGAAGAGGACGCCGTTGTTGGCGACGATCCCGACCGGGTGACCGTGGATCCGGGCGAACCCGGTGACCAGGGTGGCGCCGTACTCCTTCTTGAACTCGGCGAACCGGCTGCCGTCCACGATCCGCGCGATCACCTCGCGCACGTCGTAGGGCGTGCGCGAGTCGGTCGGCACGACGCCGTAGAGCTGGCGCGGGTCGATGGCCGGCTCCTCGACGGGCTCGACGTCCCACGGGCGGGGGGTGCGCGGTCCGAGCGTGGACACGATGGAACGCACGATGCGCAGGGCGTGCGCGTCGTCGTTGGCCAGGTGGTCGGTGACGCCGGAGGAGCGGGCGTGCACGTCGCCGCCGCCCAGTTCCTCGGCGGTGACGATCTCCCCGGTGGCGGCCTTCACCAGCGGAGGACCGCCGAGGAAGATCGTGCCCTGATTGCGGACGATCACCGCCTCGTCGCTCATCGCGGGCACATAGGCGCCGCCCGCGGTGCACGAACCGAGCACCGCCGCGATCTGCGGGATGCCCCGCGCGGACATGGTGGCCTGGTTGTAGAAGATCCGGCCGAAGTGCTCGCGGTCGGGGAACACGTCGTCCTGCCGGGGCAGGAACGCGCCGCCGGAGTCCACCAGGTAGAGGCACGGCAGGTTGTTGTGCAGGGCGACTTCCTGCGCGCGAAGGTGCTTCTTCACGGTCATCGGGTAGTACGTGCCGCCCTTGACCGTGGCGTCGTTGGCGACGACGACGCATTCGCGGCCGGAGACCCGTCCGATGCCGGTGATGATGCCGGCCGCGGGGGCCTCGTCGTCGTAGAGGCCGTTCGCGGCGAGCGGGGACAGTTCGAGGAACGGTGAGCCCTCGTCCAGCAGCGCGTCCACCCGGTCGCGCGGCAGGAGCTTCCCGCGTTCCACATGCCGGACTCGCGCCTTCTCCGGCCCGCCGAGGCGGGTGGCGGCGAGGCGCTTGCGGAGGTCTTCGACGAGCTCGGCGTGCGCGGTCGCATTGCGCGCGTACGCCTCGCCGCGCGGGTCCGCGGAGGTGGTGAGCGTCGGTGTGTCCATACCAGCCCAGGTTAGTCGTCGTTAACTACGGAAGCGATGTTAACGACGACTAACCTCCCTGTCCAGGCCCGGGTACGGACCTGGACAGGGAGGCCGGTGGAGCGGGCGGTCGCCTAGAGGACCGACCGGAAGGTGGCGTAGTAGCCGGAGGACTGGCCGGTCGCGGTCGGGTGGTAGGACTCGTCGACCGGGTAGGTCAGGCTGTGCAGCCAGGACGAGCCGGAGCAGATCTCGTGCCCGGTGAAGGCGGGCCGGACGTCGGCGAAGGTGAAACCGGCGTTCGTGGCCTCCTTCTTGATGACCGTGTCGAGCGCGTCGGCACCCCCGTTGATGTAGCTGCGCGAGGTGTCGGACAGGCCGACGATGCAGGAGCCGCCGATCTTGTAGAAGTGCGGGTAGCCCAGCACCACGACCCTGGCGTTCGGCGCCTTGGCCCTGATGGTGGAGTAGACCTTGTCGAGCAGGCCCGGCAGGGTGGTGGCGACGTAGTTCTCCGCGTTGGTCACCGCGGTCTGGCAACCGGAGTCACCGCCGAGGATGCAGTCCTGCATCACACTGCTGAACCCGGCGTCGTTCCCGCCGATGCTGATCGACACCAGGTCGGTCCCCGAGTTGAGCGCGCCCACCTGGTTGTTCAGCACGTCCGAGGTCTTCGCCCCGGAACAGGCCTGGAAGCTCAGGGACGCACCCGAAGCGTTCGCGTAGAGCTCCGGGTAGGCGTTGGCGCTGCGCTTGCAGCTGCTGGAGTCGAGGTACGAGCCCGCACCCACGCCGGAAGAGTAGGAATCGCCGAGTGCGACGTAGTCGGTCGTGGCCGCGTCCGCCACGCCGCTCAGCCCCAGTGCCGCGAGCGAGGCGACGACGGCGACGGTGAAGGATCTGGTAAGCGCTTTCAACACCGAGGGGACAACCATGGGAGAGCCCTTCTGTAAGTGGAAAACCAGATGAAGAAATACCAGGGTTTTCCCTTACTGGGACCCCTATTTAGTAGGCAAGTGAGCAACGGGCGGACGAACGTTATCGGTCGCTAACTTGACCCGATAGGATGTCCCCTGGCCGGTGCCCCCAGCTCCGGCGGACGACGAAAGGTGGAGATGGCCCCGAAGGCAGGTCCGGTGGACGCGAAGACGTTCGCGCGGTCACAGGCGGGTGGCGAGAAGACCGGCCGCCGCGAGCAGATCCTGGCCGCCGCCGCCGAGTTGTTCGCCCGCCACGGCTTCCACGGGGTCGGCATCGACGACATCGGCGCCGCCGTCGGCATCTCGGGCCCCGCGCTCTACCGGCATTTCCGCAGCAAGGACGCCATGCTCGGGGAGATGCTGAACTCGATCAGCCACTTCCTGCTCGACGGCGGCACCGCGCGGGCGGAGGCGGCCGAGGATCCGGAGCGGGTGCTGGCCGAACTGGTCGACTTCCACGTGAACTTCGCGCTCACCCAGCCGTCGCTGATCACCGTCCAGGAGCGCAACCTCGCCAACCTCACCGACACCGACCGCAAGCAGGTCCGGGCGTTGCAGCGGCGCTACGTCGAGGTGTGGGTGCGGGCGATCCGGGACGCGGTGCCCGGCGTGGGGGAACGGCAGGCCCGCTCGGCCGCGCACGCCGTCTTCGGACTGATCAACTCCACCCCGTACAGCCGCTACCTCGACGACATCGAACTGGCGACTCTGCTGCGGCGGCTCGCGCTCGGCGCCCTCCACTCCCTGGGCTGATCACCACTTCCGTCACCGCACCGCCACACCAGCCACTTCCGAAACAGCTCGTAGCCCGAACCACCGGTCACTGGTGTTTGATAGGACGGGTGAGCGGCGAGCAGCGGGACCTCGTGGAGAAGGCGCAACGCGCCCTCGTCGCGCTGCGCCTGGGCCGGGATGAGGACGCACTGGACGAGGTGGTGCCCTCCGCGGCCGACGAGCCCGCCCGCACCGCCGAGATGCGGGGACTGATGCTGCTGCTCTTCGGCGAATGCAGCTCGATGGTCTCCCGGCTCGGTGACGGGGGCAGCGCCCCGGTCAAGGTGCAGGTGTTCGACGAGGCGGGCGAAGAGGTGCCGATCGACGAGGCGGACCCGCCGGTGCGCACCGCGGTCCGCACCCTGCTCGCCGAGGTGCACGGCAACACCGAAGCGGCCGAGGAACAGGTCGAGATCGCGCTGGCCAGCGCCGCGCCGGACGAGGTCGACAGCCTCGTGCTGCAGGCGCTGCGCTGGACCATCCGGCTGTCCGCCGAATGCGTCGACCGGGACCTCCCGGTCGCCGACTGGGTGCGGCGCACCTTCACCTGAAGTACCGGAAGCACCGGAAGCTGCGTCTTATAGGGCGTGCTTTAGCCGAGTAGGGCCTTGATCAAGGTGGCGATCTGGCCGATCTCGATCAGGAACGAGTCGTGGCCGTAGGGCGAGGAGACCACGGCCGCCTCCCCCGCGCCCGGGATGCCCGCCGCCAGCTCCTGCGACTGGTACAGCGGGTACAGCCGGTCGCTGTCCACCCCGGCGACGAGCGTGCGGGCCGTCACCCGCGACAGGGCGGCGCCCACGCCGCCCCGGTCGCGGCCGACGTCGTGGGTGTTCATCGACTCGGTGAGCACCAGGTAGCTGTTGGCGTCGAAGCGGCGGACCAGCTTCTCCGCATGGTGGTCCAAATAGGACTCGACGGCGAACCGCTGATCGCCCGGAGCCTGGTGCCGCCTGCCGAACCGCTGGTTCAGCTCGGCCTCGGTGCGGTAGGTCACGTGCGCGATCCGGCGCGCGACCCCCAACCCCAGGTGCGGGCCCTCGCCGGGTGCCGCGTCGTAGTAGTCACCGCCGCGCCAGCCCCGGTCCGCGCGGATGGCGTGCAGCTGCGGCGAGGCCCAGGCGATCTGTTCCGCGGTGGCGGCCGCGGGCGCGGCCACCACGAGCAGCGATTCGACCCGGCCGGGCAGGGTCACGCCCCATTCGAGCGCCCGCATCCCGCCCATGGACCCGCCGAGCACCATGGCCCAGCGCTCGATGCCGAGCTCGTCGGCGAGCACCTGTTCGGCCAGGACCTGGTCGCGCACGGTCAGCCGGGGGAACCGGCTGCCCCACGGCCTGCCGTCCGGGTCCGGCGACGACGGCCCGGTGGAGCCCTGACAGCCGCCCAGCACGTTCGGCACCACCACGAACAGCTCGTCGGTGTCCAGCGGGCGGCCGGGGCCGATCAGCGCGTCCCACCAGCCCGCCGTGGGATGGCCGGGCCCGGCTTCCCCGGCGGCGTGGCTGTCGCCGGTGAGGGCGTGTTCGACGAGCACCGCGTTGGAGCCGTCGGAAGCGAGCGTCCCCCAGGTTTCGTAGGCGAGCCGGAAGCCGGGCAGCGCGCCGCCGGCCTCCAGCTTCGTCTGCCGGTCGTGCGACACCCAGCGGCGCCGCCCCGGCGGATCCCCCGCCCGCCACGCACCGGTGGCGGGCGGGGGAACCGGCGACGACGTCACAGGGCGGCCTTGGCGGCCCGGAACCCGGCCTCGAGGTCGGCCTTCAGGTCCTCGATGCCTTCCAGGCCGACGGCGAGGCGGACCAGCCCCGGGGTCACCCCGCTGGCCAGCTGCTCCTCGGGCGAAAGCTGGCTGTGGGTGGTGCTGGCGGGGTGGACGATCAGACTGCGCACGTCCCCGATGTTAACCAGCTGGCTGTGGAGCTCCGTGCCGTCCACGAACTTACGGCCCGCCTCGACCCCGCCGTGCAGGTCGAAGGACAGCACGGCACCGGCACCGCGCGGCAGGTACTTCTGCGCGGCGGCGTAGTCCGGGCTGGAGGGAAGCCCCGCGTAGTAGACCCGTTCGACCTCGTCACGCTGTTCGAGCCATTCGGCCAGCGCGGTGGCGTTGGACACGTGGCGCTCGATCCGCAGGGACAGCGTCTCGATGCCCTGCAGGATCAGGAAGCTGTTGAGCGGCGCGATCGCGGCGCCGGTGTCGCGCAGGATCTGCACGCGGGCCTTGGCGGCGTAGGCACCCGGGCCGAGCGCCTCCCAGTACTTGAGGCCGTTGTAGCTGGGGTCGGGTTCGTTGAAGCCGGGGAACCGTTCCGGCTGGGCGCCGAAGTCGAAGGTGCCGCCGTCGACGACGACACCGGCGACGGTGGTGCCGTGGCCGCCGAGGTACTTCGTCGCGGAGTGGACGACCACGTCGGCGCCGTGCTCGATCGGGCGCAGCAGGTACGGGGTGGGCACCGTGTTGTCGACGACGAGCGGGACGCCGGCCTCGTGGGCGACGTCGGCGATGCCACGGATGTCGAGGACGTTGCCGCCGGGGTTGGCCAGCGCCTCCCCGAAGAACAGCTTGGTATTCGGCCGGACGGCGGCGCGCCACTGTTCGAGGTCGCTCTGGTCCTCGATGAAGGTGACCTCGATGCCGAGCTTGGCCAGCGTGTAGCGGAACAGGTTGTAGGTGCCGCCGTAGAGCCTGGTGCTGGAGACGAGGTGGTCGCCCGCCCCGGCGAGGTTGAGCACGGCCGCGGTGATCGCGGCGGACCCGGACGCGAAGGCGAGCGCCGCCACGCCGCCTTCGAGCGCGGCGACGCGCTGCTCCAGCACGTCCTGCGTCGGGTTCATGATGCGGGTGTAGATGTTGCCGGGCTCGGCGAGGCTGAACAGGTCGGCGCCGTGCTGGCTGTCACGGAACACGTAGGAAGTGGTCTGGTAGATCGGCGTCGCGCGGGCACCGGTGGCGGCGTCGGGGCTGGCGCCGGAGTGGATCTGTTTGGTCTCGAAGGACCACGCCTCGTTGCTCGTCATGGCCTTCGACGCTAGCCAGTTCGGCCGTTTGGCCCAAATCGCTCCCACCCAGTGATACCCCTTGCAAAGAAAGTCTCTTAGCATCTAAGATTCCTTGTACAGAGAGATTCACAGGCAAGGGGAAGATCATGGAAGAAGTGGATGTTCTCGTCGTCGGCGCCGGCTTGAGCGGTCTGACGACATCGCTGTTCCTCGCCCGCGAAGGCGTCCGGGCGCTGACCGTGGAGCGGCGTTCCGGCACCGGCCTGCACCCCCGCGCAGCGGGCCAGACGCCGCGCACGATGGAGCTGTACCGCTGGGCCGGGATCGAGAGCGACGTGCTGGGGGTCAGCAAGCGCGCCTCGCAAGGGCTGCGGATCACCGTCGCCGCCAGCCTCGGCGGGCAGGTGTTCCACCAGGTGCTGGAGGACATGTCCGTGATCGACAACAGCGTCGCGGCCGCCACCCCCTGGGGAATGGCCGGACAGGACGTCGTCGAACCGATCCTGCTGCGGCGGGCGCGCGAACTCGGCGCGGAAATGCGCTACTCCACCGAACTCGTCTCCTTCGAGCAGGACGAGGACGGGGTGACCGCACGGCTGCGGCCCGTCGACGGCGAGGCGTACCAGGTGCGGGCGCGTTACCTCGTCGGTGCGGACGGCGGCCGCAGCCCGATTCGCACCGCGCTCGGCATCGAGACCGAGGGCATCGGCGTCGTCGGGCATTCCATCGGGGTGGTCTTCGAGGCCGACCTCGGGGACCGGATGCAGCCCGACGTCACCGACCTCTACTACCTGCAGCATCCGCGGTTCACCGGCGCACTGATCAACACCGACGTGCCGGGCCGGTTCGTCTTCGGCACCGACTACCACCCCGACCGGGGCGAGAAGCCGGAGGACTACACCCACGACCGGCTCACCGAGCTGATCCGGCTGGCCACCGATCTGCCCGGGTTGGAGCCGGAGATCCGCTGGGTCGGGGCGTGGGAGATGGCCGCGCGCATCGCCCGGCGGTTCGGTGACGGGCGCGTCTTCCTGACGGGCGACGCGGCGAAGGTCACCCCGCCGACGGGCGGGATGGGCGGCAACACCGCGGTCGGCGACGGGCACGCGCTGGCCTGGCGGCTCGCCGCGGTCGTGCGGGGCGAGGCGGGCCCGGGGCTGCTGGACTCCTACGAAGCCGAGCGCAAGCCGATCGCGCAGATGGTGGTCGACACCTCGCTGCACAACGCGAAGGAGCGACTGCTGCCGGAGCTGGACACCAGCGAACTGGGCGAACCGGTCGACATGAACGAGCTGGCGCTCGGTTTCCGTTACCGGTCCGGAGCGGTACTCGACACCGAGGACGACCAGGACGCCAGCCCGACCGAGGATCCGAACCGGCCCAGCGGGCGTCCGGGTTTCCGCGCCCCGCACGTGCCGGTGACACTGGACGGGGTGGCACGGTCCACAGTGGACATCATCGGGCAGGGCTGGGTGCTGCTGGCCGACGGGCCCGGCTGGTCCACCGCCGCCCGCGAGGCGTCCGAACGGCTCGGCATGACCGTCGTCTGCGCCGAACGCGGGACCGGCTTCGGCGATCCGGAGAACCTGTTCGCCGCACGCTATGGACTCGGCCGGGGCGGCGCGAGCCTCGTCCGCCCGGACGGCATCGTGGCGTGGCGCTCCCGTACCGCGGTGGAGGATCCGGCGGGCACACTTTCCGCCGCGCTGGCCAAGCTGCTGTGTCCTGCGGGGCACCCGCACCCGGTCGGACGTCGTGAGCGCTGAAAATGCCGATTGTCGCTCACACGTCCTCCTGATCCGGTAGTCAGCTACCCCGTATGCTGCGGAAATGGTGTCCGTCCGCAGCATCGTCGACCGGGTCGGCCCCACCCTGCTGCACGCGGTGTCGATCCCGGAATCCAGCCCGGCGGTGGCCGACGTGGTGATCGCCGAACCGGGCGCGGGCACCCAGGTCGCCGCCGGGGATCTGGTGCTGGGGGTGGCCGTGGCCGACGTGGACGGGGCGGCCACCCTGATCCGGCACAGCGCCGAGCGGCGGGCGGCCGCCGTCCTGCTGAAGCCGCCGTTCACCGCCCGTCCCGCGGTGCGGCGGTGCGCGGTGACCGCCGGGATCGGGCTGGTCGAGGTGCGCGGGGCCACCGCGTGGGCCCAGCTCGTCTGGCTGCTGCGCACCGTGCTCGACGCGGCCATCGACAGTACGGACGACAAAGACGGCGAAGACAGGGACGACACGGGCGAGCGCGGCTCCGGCGACCTGTTCCGGCTGGCCGACGCGGTGGCCTCGGTGGTCGACGCCCCGGTGACCATCGAGGACACCAACTCGCGGGTCCTGGCCTATTCGGCGCGGCAGGACCTGACCGATCCGGCCAGGGTGTCCACGATCATGGGCAGGCGCATCCCGGACGACGTGCTCGCCAAGTTCCGCTCCCGCGGGGTGTTCCGGGAACTCTCCCGCGGCCGTCAGACGATTTTCGTGCCCGCGCAACGGGACGGCACGCTGCCCC
The DNA here is from genome assembly GCF_007713715.1 of Amycolatopsis rhizosphaerae. Lineage (GTDB taxonomy): Bacteria > Actinomycetota > Actinomycetes > Mycobacteriales > Pseudonocardiaceae > Amycolatopsis_E > Amycolatopsis_E rhizosphaerae. The sequence continues at coordinate 3,773 of NZ_VJWX01000045.1, read as the reverse complement.
GGCTGATCGTGCCGATCCGCATGGGCGGCGAACTGCTCGGTTCGATGTGGGCGGTGGTCGCCGGTCCGGTGCCGGACGAGCGGGCGGCCGCCTTCGCCGACACCGCCCCGGTCGTCGCGCTGCACCTGCTCCGGAGGCGGGCACACGCCGACGCCCGCCGCCGCGCCTCCGCGGACCTGCTGCGGGCGCTGCTGGAGGGAAAGGTCGGCCCCCGCAAGGCGATCGCGGAACTCGAACTCACCGACGAGCCGCATCGCGTGGTGGTGATCGGCACGCCCGGCGGGGACGGCCCGGACGACGAAGGGCTGCGCCTGGCGTTGCTGGAACGCATTTCCCAGGGCATCGGGCGACGGCCCGTGGTGACCGAACTCGGCGGCCTGCTCTACGCGATCGTGCCGGAAGGCTCCGGGCCCGGCTCGTGGGCCGGACTGCGCGCGGCGCTCGCCCAGGGGCCGGAACCGGGCCGGGCCGGTTCGCCGAACCTCGCAGCGGGTTCGGCCGTCCCGCTCGTCGAACTGGCCCGCTCGCGCAAAGAGGCGGAAGAAGCACTGGACCTGTTGCGGGCCGGACTGCTGCCAGGGCACGTCGGCAGTTACGACGAAGTGTGGACCGCGCTCGTGCTGCACCGGGCCGCGACGGCCGCGGGCGCGGCCCACGTCGCCGAACTCGGGCCGCTGGAGCGGCTGCGCACCCACGATCGGGAGAACCGGACGGAATACGTGGCGACGCTGTACGAATGGCTGCGCTTCCCCGGCGATCCCCGTGCGGCCGCCCGGGCGCTGCGGATCCACCCCAACACCTTCCGGTACCGGATGCGCCGCCTGCTCGACCTGGCCCGGCTGGACCTCGACGATCCGGACGTGCGACTGGCGCTGATCACCCAGCTCGTCACCCTCCGCTGGTCGTAGACCGTAGGATTGGCCGGTGTTTCAGGGAAACGTGACCGGACTGCACCGCTGGCCGGTGAAATCACTGCGCGGCGAACGGGTCGAGGCCGCCCGCTTCGACGAGCGAGGCATGGCCGGGGACCGGGCACACGCACTGATCGACCAACGGGAAAGGCGGGCAGGCAAGGTCCTCACCGTCCGCCAGAACCCGGCTCTGCTGTCGTGGCGGAGCACCTACCGTGACCCCGGCCCCGATCCCGCACAGCCGCCCGTACTGCACGGCCCGGACGGCAAGGAATGGGCCTGGGACGACCCGGGACTGGCCGCCGCGCTGGCCGGCTCCCTCGACCTGCCGCTTTCCCTGCGTGCCGAGGACGGCCAGCAGGACCGGGGCCCCACCGTGCTGGTCACCCTCGAAGCCTCACGCGCCGCGCTCGAAGGGGAGCTCGCCGCCCCGGTCGAACTCGACCGGTTCCGCCCCAACCTGCACCTCACGCTGGACGCGCCCGCGTTCGCCGAAGAGGACTGGGGTGCCGGTACGAAGATCACCGTCGGCGAAGTCGTGCTGGAGGCCACCGGCAAGAACGCCGGGCCGTGCATCCGCTGTGCCGTCCCCAGCTGGGATCCGGCCGGGCGCGAGCGGTGGCCGAAACTGCAGACCTGGCTGATCGAACAGCACGAGAACAAGTTCGGCCTGATCATGCGCGTCACCACGCCCGGAACCATCAGCACCGGCGACACGGCGACCGCCGAACCGGCGTAGGTCCTGGTGGGGCACTTCGAAACCGAAGTGCCCCGGTGGCAGCGAATTTCAGAGGACGAGCAGCGTTTTCCCCACGGTGGAGCGGGATTCGATGGCGCGGTGCGCATTCGCCGCTTCTTCGAGGGGAAAGCGTTGCCCTATCACGGGTTTCACCTTCCCCTCGGCCGCCGCGGCCAGGATTTTCGCGGTGAAGCCCCGCATTTCCTCCGGGGTGCCGAGCGAGCCGCGGATCAGGGTCACCTCCCGCACGGCCGCATCGGCCTCGGAAACCTCCGCCCAGGAACCGCTGGCCAGGCCGAAACTGAGGAACCGGCCGCCCCGGTCCACCAGATCGAAGGCACGGGTGCCCGTCTCGCCGCCCACCCCGTCGAAGACGACGTCCACCGCTCCGGTGGCTTCCCGCACGCGGTCCGGCCAGTCCCCGGCCGTGTAGTCGATCGCGTGGTCGGCGCCGAGTTCCGCGGCGAGCGCGACCTTCCGCGCACCGCCCGCGAGCGCGATCACGGTCGCCCCGGCGGCGTGCGCGAGCTGCACGAGGAGGCTGCCGACCCCGCCCGCGGCAGCCTCCACCAGGACGCGATCGCCCGCGCGGAGCCCGGCGGCGTGCACCAGCGCGCTCGCCGTCCGGCCGTCCGCGAGCAGGGCGACCGCGTCGTCGAGAGCCACCCCGTCGGGCACGACGAACGGCGCGGCCGAGGGGACCGCCACCCGCCCGGCGTACCCGCCGGAGCCGTTGAGGCTGGTCACCACCCGCCTGCCGACCAGGTCCCCGTCCGCTCCCTCTCCGGCGGCGAGCACCACGCCGCCGACCCCGTTGCCCGGGATCACCGGCGGGGTCAGCGTGAACGGACCGGTCCCTGCGCGCAGCTGCGTCTCGACGAAGGTGATGTTCGCGAACCTCGTCTCGATCAGCACCTGACCGGGCCCGGCGACCGGCTCGGGGGCTTCCCCGGCCAGCAGCACCTCCGGCCCACCGAACTCCTTCAACCACACGGCTCTCATGCGGCAAGCATCCGACTTCGACCTTGGTGGAGGTCAACACCTGTCGTGCGAGAACCAGGTCACCGCGGGAGGATTGTCACGGGCGAACGATGACACCGCCAACCGGGTGCTCCACCGTGGTCACGTCACGCCCGAAGTGAGCCAGGAGGAAGCAGTGCGCATCGCCGTCCCCCGTGAGATCAAAAAGCACGAGTACCGGGTGGCCCTGACCCCGGCCGGTGCGCACGAACTGACCCAGCGCGGGCACGAGGTCTTCGTCGAGACCGAGGCGGGCGCGGGTTCGGCCATCAGCGACGACGAGTACGTGGCCGCGGGCGCGAAGATCCTGGGCAGCGCGGAGGCCACCTGGGCCGAGGGCGAACTGGTGCTCAAGGTGAAGGAACCGGTCGCCGAGGAGTACCCGCGGCTGCGGGCGGGGCAGGTGCTGTTCACCTACCTGCACCTGGCCGCCGACCGCCCGCTCACCCAGGCCCTGCTGGACGCCGGTACCACAGCGATCGCCTACGAAACCGTCCAGCTGCCGAACGGCTCGCTGCCGCTGCTGGCGCCGATGTCCGAGGTGGCGGGCCGGCTCGCCCCGCAGGTGGGTGCCTACGCGCTGATGAAGCCCAGCGGCGGGCGCGGGGTGCTGCCCGGTGGCATCCCGGGGGTGCATCCGGCGCGGGTCGTGGTGATCGGCGGCGGCGTGGCCGGGCTGAACGCGGCGCGGGTGGCGCTGGGGCTGGGGGCCGACGTGGAGATCCTGGACACCAATGTGGACCGGTTGCGCCAGATCGACCACGATTTCGGCGGCCGCATCCGCACCGTCGCGTCGAACGCCTTCGCCGTGGAGCAGGCGGTGCTGGAGGCGGATCTGGTGGTGGGTGCGGTGCTGGTGCCGGGCGCGCGGGCACCGAAACTGGTGTCGAACGACCTGGTAGCGCGGATGCGCCCGGGCAGCGTGCTCGTCGACATCGCGATCGACCAGGGCGGCTGCTTCGCCGACTCGCGCCCCACCACCCACGACGAACCGACCTACCGCGTGCACGAGTCGGTGTTCTACTGCGTCGCGAACATGCCGGGCGCGGTGCCGCGGACCTCCACCTACGGCCTGACCAACGTCACGCTTCCCTATGCGGTGC
>NZ_VJWX01000459.1 GCF_007713715.1 Amycolatopsis rhizosphaerae | reverse complement strand
GCCCAGCACCCCGCCGTAGAAGGTCTTGGCCAGTTCGGCATCCGGTACCTGGAAGGTGAAGTAGTTGGCTTCCCCGTGCCGGGGCCCGGTTTCGCCAGCGGGCGTCCGTGCCGGGGCCTGGGCGACGATCCACCGCTGGCCGAACGGGTCGCGCAGCGCCCCGCTGCGGCCGTATCCGCTGTCCTGGACCGGTCGCAGCACCTCGGCACCCCGTGCCACCGCCCGCGCCACCGCATCGTCCACATCGGACAGTTCGATGCGGATCGAGGCGCCGGCGGGCGCGGCCCGGTGCCCGATCTCCGGTGCCTCGTCGGCCAGCATCAGCACGGCATCGCCGATCGCCAGTTCGGCGTGCCCGATCGTGCCGTCGGGCATGACGATCGGATCGCCACGGCGGGTCGCGCCGAACACTTCGACGTAGAAGTCCAGTGCGTGCCGGGCATCGGGCACCGCCAGGTACGGGGTCAGGGAGCGCACTTCGGCCCTCGCCGGCGTTTCGGTCGTGGTCATTCCTCGTGCTCCTTCCGGTTCTCCTTGCAGCACGGCGCGGCGTAACCGCTCCCGCAGTCCGGTGGCGAACCGGGGATCGGGCTCGATCGGCCGGGCCTGCCCGAGGAGGGCATGGAGGTCGGCGAACGGATCAGCCATCACTGCCCTCCTTTTCCCGGTAAGCCGCGCGGAACGCGGACCTGGCCCGCACCAGCAGCGCCTCCGTGGCGTGCACGGTGCGCCCGAGCAGGCGGGCCACCTCCGGAACTCCCAGTCCGTCCACATAGCGCAGGACCAGTGCACTCCGGTGATGGGCACCCAGTTCGTCGAGCACCTGTCTGGCCATCAGCGCGTCCAGTTGCCCGTCCCAGGGATCGGTGGTCTCGACCTCCTGCTCGTGGACGAGCCGCAACCCGCGCTCCTCGCGTTCCCTGCGGCGCCAGTGGTCGGCCAGCTTGTGCCGGGCCACTCCGATCAGCCAGGCGGTGCTGACCGGCGGTGCCTCCGGCCGTCGGCAGGCGGTGACCGCACCGAGGAAGGTCTCCGAGGTGAGCTCCTCGGCGACGGTCGGGTTCCCGCACCGCGACAGCAGGTACCCGTAGACCTCCGGCAGCGCGGTCTCGTACAGACCGAGCAGTTCGAAGGCCGGGTCCGGTTGCACCCGCGGTTCGCTCACATCCCCATCGTCGTCCGGGAGGCCACCGCTCCGACGGGTTTGCCCGGATTTTTCACGCGCGGGGGTCGGGCAGCCGGTTCGCGGCCAGCGCGATCCCGGCGATCAGCAGTGCCTGCACCCCGGTGACGGTGAGCAGCGCGCCCTCCAGCCCACCGGTGGCGAGACTGGCGAACAGGCTGCCGAGAGTAGCCACACCGAGCGCCAGCGAGGTCTGCTGCGTGGTGGTCAGCACCCCGCTGCCCACCCCCGCGCTCGCCGCGGGCACCCGCGAGAGGATCAGCCGGAACATGGTCGGCGCGGTCAGGCCCTGGCCCGCCCCGCAGAGCAGGGTGCCCGGCGCGAGATCGGCGACGTCGAGGTTCGGCCACGCCATCAGCACGGTCGCGAGCAGGGTGAGCAGACCGAGCAGTTGAACGGTCGTGCCCAGGATGACGACGCGGTGCCCGTACCGCCGCACCAGCCTGCTACTGCTCAGCGAGGTGACCAGGAAGGCCAGCGCGAGCGGGGTCAGGGCGAGGCCGGAACCGAGCGGGCCGAGGTGCAGGCCGTCCTGCAGGGTCAGCGCGTAGACGAACATGAAGCCGCCGAACGAGGTGAAGAACGGGATGGCGATGCCAAGGCCGTGGCGCATGCTCGGCACGCGCAGCACCGACATCGGGAGCAGCGGCGCGCCACCGGCCTGTTCCATCCGGCGTTCCGCTCTCACGAACGCGGTCGCGGCGAACGGGAAGGCGGCGAGCAGCAGCCAGCACCACAGCGGCCAGCCGAGCGTCCGGCCCTCCATCAGCGGGACCAGCAGGGTGAGCAGTGTGAGGCCGAGCAGCGCGGTGCCGGCGCGGTCCACCCCCACCGGGTCGGTGGCACGGGTCTCGGGCAGCGTCCGCCGGGCCAGCAGCAGTCCCAGCAGCCCGATCGGCACGTTGACCAGGAAGACCGGCCGCCAGCTGGTGCCGCCGATGTCCGCCGACACCAGGACCCCGCCGAACAGCTGGCCGATCACCATCGCGATCCCGCCGGTGGCGCCGTAGTAGCCCAGGGTCCGGGCCCGCTGCTCACCCGAGGTGGTGGCCTGGATGATCGACAGGACCTGCGGCACCATCATGGCCGCGGCGCCACCCTGCGCCACCCTGGCCGCCACGAGCACGGTCGCGTCCGGCGCCAGCCCGCACACCAGCGAGGTGAGGGTGAACGCGGCCAACCCGGCGGTGAACAGGCGGCGGCGGCCGAACACGTCGCCGAGCCGCCCGCCCACGACGAGCAGCAGTGCGTAGGCGATGGCGTACCCGGCGACGATCCATTCGAGTGCGGTGGTGGAGGTCTTCAGATCGCTGTGGATGGTCGGCAGCGCGACGTTGACGATGAACATGTCGATCGGGGCGAGTGCGGCACCCAGGAGCACCGTGGCCAGCCCGGCCCGGCTCAACGCCGGAGTCGCCGGCGCCGCGAGGGTGGTGGTGGTCGTCATGAGTACCAGGTTCGGGCGCCGTCCAACCTGGTACCAGGAGCCTGCTTATCCAGGTATCGGCACTACCTGGTAACCGTCTCGGCGGTGTGCGACAGTGTCATCATGACCGGCACCCTGACCACCGCCGCACCGGAGCGGCCCGACGTCATCCGCCGCCGGGAACTCGCCGCGTTCCTGCGCAGCCGCCGCGAGCGCATCACCCCCGAACAGGTCGGCCTCCCGTCCTTCGGCCGCCGGCGCACCCCGGGATTGCGCCGCGAAGAGGTCGCGCAGCTCGCCGGGGTCGGCGTCACCTGGTACACGTGGCTCGAACAGGGCCGCGACATCAACGCTTCCGAACAGGTACTCGAGGCCATCGCGACCACTCTGCGGCTCGACCCGTACGAGCGCTCCCACCTGTTCACCCTCGCCGGGCTGGGCGAGCCGGTCGTGGCCAAGGAGTGCAAGGCCGTCTCGCCCGGCATCCGCGCGATGCTCGACAAGCTCGATCCGTTCCCCGCCGCCGCGTACAACGGCCGCACCGACATCCTCGCCTACAACCGCGCCCACAACTGGCTGTTCGAGGTCGACGAACTGCCGTTCGAGGAGCGCAACTCGCTGCTGCAGCTGTGCACGAACCCGAAGTGGCACGCGCGGCTGCCCGGCTGGGAGGACGGCGTGGCGCGGTCGGTGGCGCAGTTCCGGGCCGTGATGGCCGAGCACGTGGGGGAGCCGAGTTTCAAGAAGCTGGTCAAACGGCTGCGTGAGGAATCGCCGCTGTTCGCGCGGGCGTGGGAGCAGCACGACGTGCAGCCGATGCGCAATCTCAGCAAGCACTTCCTGCACCCCGAGGCCGGTCTGCTCAGCTTCGACTACACGCACCTGTGGTTCGGTCGCCGCTCCGAGATCCGGCTGACCACCTACACCCCCGCCGACGCGGAAACCGAAGCGAAGCTGCGCTGCCTGGACCTAACGCCGGGGACGTAATCGGACGGCCGCTTTCGGACGGACGCGCACCGGGCCGGAGTGCCGTAGCTTTTCAGGCGTGTGGCGAGGAAACGGGCGGGTGCCGGCCCCGTGCGATGTCCTGCTGACGGTCGTGCCGATGGCGCTGGTCCTCGGCGTGACGACCGCGGCGGGGCATTTCCAGCACGCCCGGCATCCGCTCGACCCGCTCGGCTACGCCTGGCTGGTGACCGCCGCCCTGCCGTTGCTGGTGTCGCGGCGGTTCCCGCTCCCGGTGTTCCTCGTCGTCGCCGGGCTGACCTTCGCCTACTACTGGTCGGCCTACCCGAGCGGGCCCGCGATGCTACTGCCCACCGTCGCGCTGTTCACACTGACCAGGGTGCGGGGGCCGGTGGTGGCCGGTATCGCCGGGACCGTGGCACTGGCCGTGCCGTTCCTGGCGCATCTGATCGTGAATGCAAGCGCTCTCTTCGACGCGCGCGCCGCGCTGGTCATCGCGTGGCTGGCGGCAGTGCTGGGCATCGGGACGGCTGTGCGCAACCGGGTCGCGGCGATCCAGGCGGCCCGCGAGCGCACCGCCGAACACCGGGAGCGCCTGGCCGAGTCGGAGCGGCTGCGGATCGCCCGCGAGGTGCACGACGTGGTGGCCCACAGCCTGGCCATGATCAACGTGCAGGCCGGGGTGGCGGCGCACGTCGCCGACCGCCGTCCCGAACAGGCGATCGAGGCCCTGCGGGCGATCAAGGAGGCGAGCGCCGCCGCACTGGCCGACCTGCGCGCCACCGTCGCGGTCCTGCGCTCCGGACAGGGGCTCGGCCCGGCGCCGAGCCTGCGCCAGCTCGACGAACTGCTCGACCACACCCGTGCCACCGGTCTGGACGTCCAGGTGCACGGATCTCCCGGGGAGCTCCCCGCGCCCGTGGACGGGGCCGCTTACCGGATCCTGCAGGAATCCCTGACGAACGTGGTGCGGCACGCGAACCAGCCGGGTCAGGTCCGGGTGACGTTCGCGCGGCGGGGCGGCACGCTGGAACTCGTGGTACGGGACGACGGCCGCGGTGCGACCGAGCCCAAGCCGGGCAACGGGTTGCGGGGTATGGGCGAGCGGGCGACGGCGCTCGGCGGAGACCTGACCGCGGGCCCCGTCGACGGCGGATTCGAGGTACGGGCGCTGCTGCCCGTCGAGGAGCGGACCGAGGGGGATTGAGGGGCGAATGCCGATCCGCGTGGTGCTGGCCGATGACCAGGCGCTGGTGCGCGCCGGGTTCCGCGTCCTGCTGGAAACCGAGGAGGGGTTCGAGGTCTGCGGCGAGGCCGGTGACGGCGCCAATGCCGTCGAACTGGCGCGGCGGCACCGGCCGGACGTGGTGGTGATGGACATCCGGATGCCCGGTGTCGACGGGCTCGAAGCCACCCGCCGCATCACCGCCGACGAGCAACTGGCCGCGGTGAGGGTGCTCGTGCTTACCACCTTCGACATCGACGCCTACGTCTACGAAGCGTTACGAGCCGGGGCGAGCGGATTCCTGCTCAAGGACACGGAGCCGGTCGAACTGCTGCGCGCGCTGCGCATCGTGGCGGCCGGGGAAGCGCTGCTCGCACCCACCGTCACCCGGCGGCTGATCTCGGAGTTCGTCGCCAGGCCGGAGAACCGGCGGGTCGACGCGCGGGCCGTGGAGCAGATCACCGAACGTGAACGCGAGGTGCTCGGCCTCGTCGCCGGCGGCCTGTCGAACGACGAGATCGCCGCGCAGCTGGTCATCTCCGCCGCCACCGCCCGCACCCACGTCAGCCGCATCATGACCAAGGTCGGTGCCCGCGACCGCGCCCAGCTGGTGGTCCTGGCCTACGAATCCGGCCTGGTCAAACCCCGCAACACGTAGTCCGCTTCTCGGCGGCGTCGGGGACTTCCGAAAAAGCCCTAGCGGCTGCGGAGGAGTTGCCAGGTTATCCGCACGAGGAACACGGTCCCGGCGAGGCCGGCCAGGCCGATGCCCATCCACATGTCGTACCTCCCTTCGCACGTGATCCTCTGTCCGGAAGACGCGCGAAGGGGGGAGCCGGTCGGGGTGCCGGGGAGAAAAGCCACCGAAGTGTGACCCCCGCCCCGGCCCCGTC
>NZ_VJWX01000458.1 GCF_007713715.1 Amycolatopsis rhizosphaerae | reverse complement strand
GCGCAGGAGTTCCGCCCGGTCGACGAGCAGTTGGCGCTCGTGCTGGAAGCGGCGGTGCGTCCGCGCCCCGTGCGGGTCGCCATCTCCGAGGCGCAGGGACTGCTCTGCGCGGAGGAGGTCGTGGCGGAACACGCCCTGCCCGGCTTCGACCAGGCCGCCGTGGACGGATACGCGGTCCGCAGCGTGGATCTGCGGGCCGACGGCGACGAGCCGGTGCAGCTGCCGGTGGTGGGTGAGATCATGGCGGGCTCGCGGCAGCCGCGCCGGTTGCAGCCCGGTCAGGCGGTGCGGGTGGTCACCGGTGCCCCGCTGCCGACGCTGGCCGACGCCGTGGTGCCCACCGCCTACACCGACGGGCATCCCGCGAAGGTCACCGTGCACCGGTCCGTGCCTTCGGCCGGGTACGTGCGCCGGACCGGCGAGGACGTGCAGATCGGCGACGTGGCCGTGCGCCAGGGCGACACCATCGGCGCCGCGCAGGTGGGCCTGCTCGCCGCGGTCGGGCGGTCGAAGGTGCTGGTCTATCCGCGGCCAAGGGTGTCCATCGTCTCGGTCGGCGACGAACTGGTCGACATCGACCGCGCGCCTTCGGTCGGCCAGGTCTACGACGTCAACTCCTACGCACTGGCCGCGGCCGCTCGTGACGCGGGCGCCGAGGTCAGCCGGGTCGGGATCGTGCCCAGCGACCCGAAGCGGCTGCGGGAGGTCGTCGAAGGCAGGCTTCTGATGTCGGAGGTCGTGGTCGTCGCGGGCGGGGCCGGCGGCGCCGCGGGCGACGAGGTGCACGCCGCGCTGTCCGAGATGGGGCGGATCGATGTGACCCGGGTGGCCATGCATCCCGGTTCGGCGCAGGGCTTCGGCAGGCTCGGGCCGGATTCGGTGCCGACGTTCCTGCTCCCGGCCAACCCGATGAGCGCGCTCGTGGTGTTCGAGGTGCTGATCCGGCCGCTGATCAGGGCCGCCCGCGGAACCCGCAACCCGCACCGCAGGATGGTCAGCGCCCGGCTGCTGTCGCCGGTGACCTCGACCAAGGGGCGCAAGGGTTTCCTCCGGGGCCAGTTGCTCCGGGACGAGCGCACCGGTGAGTACCTGGTTCAGCCGCTGGGAACGTCCGGGGCCCACCTGCTCGCTTCGCTGGCCGAAGCGAACTGCCTGATCAACGTCGACGAGGACCTCACCGAGGTGCCGATGGGTGATCAGGTACGGGTGACCTTCCTCGCGCAACGGGTGTGACGGTTAAATACGGCGGTGCAGCCCGCGAGGTACGACCTGGAGTCCCGTCACCCCGGCTGGCCCAGCCACCTCGGGCCGCTGCGAGTCGCCGCGGGCACGGTGGAGTTGCGGCCGATCCGCCTGCGGGACGCCGGTGAGTGGAGCCGCATCCGGCTGCGCGACCAGGCCCATCTGGAACGGTGGGAACCGACCTCGCCGGGGCCATGGCAGGAGCGGAACAGCTTCTGGTCCTGGCCCTCGCAGTGGCTGGCCCTGCGCGGCCTGGCGCGGCGCGGGCAGTGCCTGCCCTACGTGATCACCGTCGACGGCGAGTTCGCCGGACAGATCACTGTCGGTAACGTGATCCGCGCCTCACTGAGGTCCGCCTGGGTCGGTTACTGGGTGTCATCGACCGTTGTTGGCGGTGGCGTGGCGACCGGGTCGGTCGCACTGGTGGTCGACCACGCCTTCGGTGCGGCGGGCCTGCACCGGATCGAGGCGACGGTGCGACCGGAGAACGAGCCGAGCATCCGCGTGCTGAGCAAGGCGGGTTTTCGCAAGGAAGGCCTGTTCCAGCGGTATCTCGACGTCGCAGGCGACTGGCGGGACCACTTCTGCTTCGCGATCACCGCGGAGGAGACGGGCCCCGGCCTGGTGCGCAGATTGATCGATGCCGGGCACGCCGAACGCGCGTGAAATCCCCGTTACCACACGGCTCGATGTTCACCTCAAGTGGTGACCCTTTTTCTCGGTTTCAGCGGCGTGGCTCCCGGAGTTCTGTTACTCCTGTGGCTAGCGTGACGGTATGTAGCAAAGATCGGGGGAGGTGACAGAGGGGATGCCCAGCTCGTTGATCATCGTCGCCCTCGCGGCGGCGTGGCTTGTCGTTCTCGTGCCCATGGTCGTGCGCAAGCGCCAGGCCATCGCCCGCACGGCGGACTCCGAGCTGGCCGCACGGGTGGTGCGGAGCGGAAGCGGTGCGGAAGAAGAAGGGGAAGAGGAGTTCGCGATGGCGGAGGCCGCCGGCGACGGCGCCGAGCACGAACCGGTCGAGGTGGAGGAGTTCGAGGACGAGCCGAGCCCGTCGGCTCGAGCCGGTGAACGCCGGTACCGGCCCGGCCGTGGTGGGTTCGACCCCGAGGCCGCGGAACTCGCGGCCCGCGCCAAGTACGCGTTCCGGCAGCGAGTCGTGCTGGCCGTGATCGTGCTGGCCGTGATCGCCGGTTTCGCCGCGGGCTTCCTGTCCACCACCCTGTGGTGGGCGCACGGCGCACTCGACGCCATCCTCGTCGCCTACCTCGTGTACCTGCGTCGCCAGGTGCGGATCGAGAACGAGATCCGGCAGCGGCGGCTCGCCCGGCTCAACCGCGGCCGTGTCCGGCGCGAAGCGCCCCACCTCTCGGAGACCGAGGAGTACGAGCAGGACGTTCCCGAGCGTGCCGAAGGGGTTCGAGTCGAGCCGCGGCCCTCGTCGGCTCCCCGGGTCCCCGGCAACGCGGTGGTGCTCGACATCGACGACGAAGACCCGGAGTTTCACGAGCTCGACGACCCGGGGCAGCTGCCGTTCCGGAGGGCCGCCGGGGAATAGACCCCCCGGTGATCGCCCTCCGATGGGCGTTGCTAAGCTATGCGAGCTTCCTTAAGGGGCTGTAGCGCAGTTGGTAGCGCGTCTCGTTCGCATCGAGAAGGTCAGGGGTTCGATTCCCCTCAGCTCCACAGCAGGTCAGAGGCCCGGCTCGCGGATTTCGAGCCGGGCCTCTGGCGTTCGTACAGCAGTGAAGTACAGCAACGCACCTCAACCGTCGAGGCTGTTTCCCAGTCGCTTCAGAGCGTCCTTGGTGGCCTTGTCCGATGCTTTGGCGTAGATCTCCATGGTCACGGAGAACTGGGCGTGACGCAGGATCTGCATGACTTGACGCGGATGTACCTCCAGGTCGACGAGCAGCGTCGCGCATGTCCGACGGCCGTCGTGGACGGTGATCTTCGGCACGCCGGACCGGGCTACGCGGCCATCCCACGAGCGGTTGAAGTTCCTCGGCTCGACCGGCGTTCCCGAGCGGGTGGTGAAGATCAGTTTCGATCCCTGCCACACCGCACCGGCTGCCGTGGCATGCGCCAGTTGCTCCCGCCGACGTTGACGAAGCGCCGCAGCGCAGATGCCGACCAGCGGAAGCACGTCGTCCGACGCTTCTGTCTTGGTTTCGCGGTGCAGCAGCCGCCGTTGAACGCGCTGGAGTTGGAGGGCCACCGCCAGTTCTTCGGCCTCAAAGTCGACGTCGTCCCAGGTCAGCCCCAACACCTCGCCCTTGCGCAAGCCGAGGACCAGGATCAGCACATATGCGGCGTACAAAGGATCGCCGTCGCGACGAGCGGACTCCAAGAACTGTCGCGCTTCCTCGCTGGACCACACCTTGCCCTTGCGTTTGCGAACGGTGGGCAGGATGACCTTCGCCGCCACGTTCTTGCTGATCAGCTCCTCACGTACGGCATTCGACAGCGCCGACCGAAGGCATGCCCGGATATCGGCCACTGTCCGCGCCGACGGGACCTCCTTGCAGCACATCCCGCGCGCACAGCACCGCTGACGCTTCTTGTCGCGTCGAGCGTCCTTGCCCTGAGCACAGCACTGGCAGATACCCGGGATCTTGTTCACCCACTTCTGCACGTCCCGGACCTGGAGCCGGTCCAGCCGGACGGCTCCGAGACCGGGCGTGATGTAGAGCCGCACGAACAGCTCGTAGTTCACGAAGGTAAGTGGAGCGCGGTTCGGTTTGATCACCTCGTGCAGCCAATACTGCAAGTACTGGTCGAGCCGTGGCACGCGGGAGGCGACAGGGCCATCCTTGGCCGCCTGGTGCAGCTTGAGCCACTTCTCATGCACCTCCTCACGGCTCTTGCCGTACACGTACTTGCGTTTCTTCTCGCCTATCGGCGTGAGGACCCACACGTACGCCCCGAACCCCTGTCGGTAAGGGAAGATCGACCCTTCACCGTTCGCGCGTGCTTTGGCGGTCATGTCAGGCCGCCTCCGACACGCGAGCGCTGATGTATTGATCCACCCACTCCGGCAGGATGCGCCGGTGATGACCGTCCTTAATGGATCGGATCTGGCCCGTGGCTACGAGCATCTTCGTTTTCGACAGCCCGTAGCCCAGCATCTCCGCGACCTCGGCGACGGTGTGCCACTTCCGACGGATCGTCATGTCGTCGACCACTCTGAGGCGGCCAGTCTTCTCGTTCAACTTTCCTCCCCAGGTTCTCAGGCTGCTTGCGGAATTGCCGAAGTTTCTGGCGGTGCTGCTGCGAGTAGTGCGCGGTCGTATTCGGCTCGCCAGGCGATGCGTTCGGCGATGGCGTGTAGGAGCAGGTGGGCGCGTGGTGGTGCGTCTCGGTCGCCTGGTTGGACTTTGCGCCAGATGAGCCGGGAGGTGTCCTGTTCGGGCTTTTCGATGCCGACTCCGGCGAGCATGTCCCGCACGAAGGCTTTGCGGTCGGCCTTGTGGTCGGCGAGCGTCTTGCCCGACCACTTGCGCGACACCAGGACCCGGCGCCCTGGAAGCCCGAGGGTGGCGCGGCGATGCGCTCTTCCCTTGCAGTGTCCCGGAGTCGTCCGGCTGGTCGCCCCGAGGGGTTGAATGCCGTAGAGCAGCCAGACCGGGCACCGTGGAGAGCACGGGGTGACGACCAGTTCGGCGTGAAGCCGGTCGTGGTGCTCCCGCTGCCTCGCCGAGGAAGCCTCGATCACCTCCCCCGTGGACTTGGTGAGGTACTTGGTCAGATACCCGATATGCCGACCGGCTTCTTCGGTGCCGCCGAGAATGCCCTTGGAGTGCACCTGCCGCCCGAAGGAGACGACGTGCGCCGGTTCGTCCACGTCCTCGACCGCCTCATCCCAGGTGGTCAGCGGTTCCCGGGTGTCGGGGTCCACAAAGGACGAGATACGCGGATCCCACACGGGTAGCCGGTCGCCGCCGTAGACGACCTGGTCATGGTTGGGCCACCACACCTGGTGGTAGGTCGCCTCCGTGACCTGTCGGACCACGTGGTGCGGGATCGATCCCCGCAGGGCGGTATGGAGATGCGGTGCGGCCCGCTTTTGTGGTTCGACGGTGGCGAAGTACTGCACATCCCACCCGACGACCCGGCGCAAGTTCTGCCACCACCGATCCACCAGGGATGAGAAATGCACCGCATCCCGCGCCGCCCGCCGATAGTCATAGGTCGACATATCCACCGGTGTGCCGTCCTCGCGCACCCGGCCGTAGGTGTCGCAGGTCAGCGTGATGAACATCGACGGCCGGAACCGCCCCGCGTACTCCCTGCCGACCGTGGTCTTGGCGACCTTCCGCCGAGGCAGGTTCGGTGCGTCCTGCCGCCGCTTCGTGGACCGCTTCTTCGGCCCTCGCTCGGGCAGGTCGGGGGAGGGGAGGCTGCGCCGCATGCCGAGTTGCCGAAGTTCCTCATCTACACCGCGGATCTCGTCCCGCAGCTCGTCGGCCTGGCCCCC
>NZ_VJWX01000457.1 GCF_007713715.1 Amycolatopsis rhizosphaerae | reverse complement strand
CTCCAGCGCCCTGCCCACCACCCTGGCCTGCAGGTTGTAGGGCGCCACCACCAGGATGTCCCCGTCGCCGAGTGGGCGGATGGCGCCGTGGTCGCGCCAGTCCCGGCCGTGCAGCTCCGCCACGATCCGCGTCACCGCCTCGGCCTCCTCCACCGAACGCGTGGTGTTGCCGCGATGGTCCACTTCGGACAGATACAGTCCGGCGGGGACGCCGCCGACCGCGCGCTGGGCGGCGGACGGGTGGGCGTGCAGGCGCCCGGCGTAGGACAGCTTCGACACCGGCTCGCACACCGCCGGGTGCATGCGGCGGGTCTCGTCGAGGAAGTAACCGAGATGCGGCGGGATGATATCCGCCTCGCCGATCAGGTGGCCCAGCGCGGAGGACTCGGCCCCCGCCGGATGGGTGCCCTGCACGACCTGCGGAAGCTGCTGCGGATCGCCCAGCAGCACGAGATTCCTGGCGCACAGGGAAACCGCGAGGGCGTCGGCGAGGGCGAACTGCCCCGCCTCGTCGATGATCAGCACGTCGAAGGGGTCGTCCCGCATAGCGGCGTTGGCGAAGGTCCACGCGGTACCGCCGACCAGATGCCCGCCGTCGTGTTCCTCGCGCCATTTCACCAGTGCGGGATTGCTCTTCGGCTGTTCCCAGGGCAGCGCGGGATCCGGCGCCTGCCTGGCGCGTTTCGCGCAGGGCAGCCCGGGTGCGTTCTTCTTCGCCGCGGACAACACGTTTTCGACCGCCTTGTGGCTGGTGGAGGTGACCGCGACGGTCTTGCCCGCCCGCACCAGGCGGGCGATCAGCTTCCCGGCGAGATAGGTCTTGCCCGCCCCTGGCGGGCCCTGCACGGCCAGTGTCGAGCCGTCGAGCAGCTCCACGGCTTCGATCACGGTCGCCACCAGGTCCTCCCCCGGCTCCGGCAGGGCGTGCCCGCCCTTCAGCCGCGGGCCCGACCGGCGCAGCAGGTCGACACCGGGGTGCGCGGGCAGCGACGGCAGCCCGTCCACCACCAGCCGCGCGAGGTCGGCGACCGCCTCGTCCTTCGGCGTGGGCAGCACCGGGCTGCCCGGCAGCACCGCCGCGGGCCGTTCCGCGCCTTCCTCGCCGGGGCGGCAACTTTCTTCCAGAGTGAGCTCGACGGCCGAGGCGGCGACCACCTTGGCGTCCCGCGCGCCCGAGGCGTACCGCAATCGCACGGAGTCGCCGGTGGTGAACGGGTGGGGCCGGTCCGGGTCGCAGACGAGGACCAGCTTGCGCCGGGCCTTGCGGGCGCGGCCCGACGGCGGTACCCAGTCCTCGGCGCGCACGGAAACCGGTACGGCACAGGTGGTGTCGGCCTCCAGATCGCCGAGCGGCGCGGCGAGCTGCCGGAAGTACTCCCACCACGCCGGATTCGTTTCCCGCCGGTGGTAGCCGACCGACGCGGCCAGCAGCGCACGGGCGCGGTCGTGGTCGGTGCACTCCCCCGGATCACCGGGCACCCCGTCGAGCAGCGGGTCGACCAGTGCGGCGATCCTGGCGGCACGCTCGGCCCGCCGCTCGGCGGCGAGCTCCTCCTCGGTGCGGAGCATCAACGCGCCCACATCGTCCACTTCGGACTCCCGCGCGGGCGCCCCGGGGTCGATCCCCGCCTCGGCCCTGACCTTGTGCAGGAATTCGAACAACCGCAGCGTGGAGACGCAGTCGTACTCGTTGTAGTCGGCGATACCGCGCAGAACCCCTTCGGCCCGGCCGGTGTCCCCGGCCTGCGACAGGGTGAGGTACTCCTCGTAGGCCTCGATGCTGGACACCGCCGTCTTCACGTCGCCTTCGCGCGCCTCCGGCATGTACAGCGGTTCCAGGTACTTGATCGAGTACGAGCGCTGCGAGACCCGCAAAGCCTTGCGCACCACGGCATACAGATCGACGAGGGCACCGCTGCGCAGCAGGTCGTCCACGGCCTCCTCGCGGGTACCGTGGATCGCGGCGAGCCGTTTGATCGCGGCCGACTCGTACGGCGCGTAGTGGTAGACGTGCGAGCCGGGGTGGACGGCGAGCCGGGCCGTGGCGAAGTCGACGAACTCCTCGAAGGCGCGTTTCTCGCCGGCGCGGTCGTGTGCCCAGAACGGGGTGAACCGCACCCCGTCCTCGGCGGTGACCGCGCCGAACAGGTACTCCAGCCCGGTTCCGCCCAGGGCGAAGGGATCGCCCTCCATGTCGAAGAACACGTCCCCCGGCGCGGGGGCGGGCAACTCGGCGAGCGCGGCCGGATCGATGACCTCGTAGGCGATTTCCCCGGTGGTGTCCTGGCGGACCTGGAGGGCAGCCTGCGCGCGCAGCGTGGCGAACGAGGTCTCGGACAGGTCGCGGGGCCGGTCGTCGGCCGTCGCGGCGGCGAGCGCGTCGATCGTGCCCAGCCCGGCCGCGGCGAGCTTGCGGCGCTGGTCCGAGCGCAGGCCCGCGACCAGCGACAGGTCCCGGTCGGCTTCGCGCCCCTCGGCGCAGTGCCGGGCGTAGCGGCACCCCTGGCAGGCCGGGCGTTCGTCGGCCCACCACCGCTCCGGCACGCCCGGACGGCGTTCCCGCAGCCGGGCCCGCAGCCGGTCGAGCAGCGGCAGGAAGTCGTCGACGCGCAGCGAGCGCGTGCTGCCGTCGCCGAGCAGCAGGTGCATCCGCGGCCCCGTGGGCACGCCCGCCCGCCGCAGGGCGTCGGCGTAGGCCGTCAACTGCACGACGGCGGCCGGTTTCGCGTGGCGGGCGAGCTTGGTGTCGTACACCTCGTAGCGCCCCTGGGCGTCGCGCACCAGGAAGTCGGCGCGGCCGGAGAACTCACCGTCGTGGAAGACGGCCTGGTAGATCACCGGGGCACCGGACGCGAGCGCCTCGGCGGTCGCCCGCGCCGCGGTCTCCGGATCACGGTCGCCGATCTCGATCACCGCGCGGCTTTCGCGGCGCAACCGCGTGAGCGTGGCCTCCTCGTGCGCCCGTCCGTGCTTGGCGGCGAGCTGGTCCGGCCCGCCGTCCGGCCGGGGCGCACCCGGCAGTCCGGCGGCGGCCGCCTGGTCGAGGATGCTGCGGTGCTCGCATTCGAGCAGGTCGGCGAGGTCGGACGGCGTGTACATCGCCGCGAGTCTGTCACGCGCCCGTGCCGGGGCCGTCGACACCGGCCCCGACACGCCGGAACGGCTCAGACTCCCGGCACCGGCTGCGGGGGCACCGCCTCCCGCGCCATCCGCTGCCAGTCGCTGATCCGGCGGATGACGAGGATGATCAGCACGGCCGAGGCGGCGAGCACGAGGTTCGCGGCGGTGTATTCGCTTGCCCCGGCCCGGAACTCCTCGAGCGAGGTCGCGCCGGCGAGCTGGAGGCTGTAGATCAGCCGCTGCACGATGGTGGAGAGCAGGAACGACAGCCACCACAAGCTCACCAGGCGGCTTCCTGGGAGGTCGGTGATCTCGGTGGTGCCGGGGGTACGGGCCTCGGGGCGGCTGGTGCGCCAGATGTCGGTGATGATGTGGTACGGAAACCACAGGTTGACCACTGGCAACCAGCCGGCGATCACCCAGCCGCGGGCATGGCGATGGCGGACGGGCGAATGGGCTTCCGCGTTGAGCCGGGCGGACCACGACCACAGCAGGAAGACGATGGCGGCCAGCGCTGTCAGGCCCAGCGTCAGGCGGCCCACTGTGGCGGTGAGCTGGTCCGCCGCCTTCAGATCCTGGGTGGTGGCATTACGGGCCGCGTAGTCCTCCAGCACTCCGAGCGTGTGCCAGACGGCCCAGCTCATCACCAGGTCACAGGCCGCGACCAGGGCGATCAGGATGCTCGCGACGGAGCCCACGCCGGTCACCGACCGCAAGGGCCCGGGCGCGGCGGCTGGCAACGGTGCGGCAGATGGTTCGGACATTCGCGATCCCCTCAGTGTCCCCGGCGGCACGCCGGATCGCGGTGAAGATCGGACCGGGATGTCCCACCGTTTCACATCGACACCACTTCGTTACCCCTGTTCACCGATGGGCGTTTTGACCGTTTTTCCTTCAGGGCAAGGAAAGTGGCGCCGGCTCCGTTCCCCCGAGCAGTCCGCGGCGGGCCAGCTCCGGTCGCACGCCCTCGCCGAACCAGTACGCCTCCTCCAGATGCGGGTAGCCGGAGAGGACGAACTCCTCGATGCCGAGCGCGTGGTATTCCTCGATCAGGTCGGCCACTTCCCCGTGGCTGCCGACCAGCGCGGTGCCCGCACCCCCGCGCACCAGACCGATCCCCGCCCACAGGTTCGGGTGGATCTCCAGTCCGCGCACGCCGTTGCCGAGCGCGCCGCCGTGCAGCGCGACCATGCGCTGCTGCCCGACGGACTCGCTGGCGGCGAGCTGCCGCTGCGCCTGCCGCACCTGTTCCGGGCTCAGCGCGTCCAGGAGTCTCCCTGCCTCCGCCCAGGCCTCCTCCGAGGTGTCGCGGGAAAGGGTGTGCAGCCGGATGCCGAACCGCACGGTGCGGCCCGCCTCCTCGGCGAGCCGCCGCACCCGGCCGATCTTCTCCGCCACCTGCGCGGGCGGCTCACCCCAGGTCAGGTACACGTCCGCGTGGCGTGCGGCGACCGGGAGGGCCGCGGGGGACGAGCCGCCGAAGTACAGCGGCGGCGTCGGATCGGGCACGCCGAGCACGGTCGCCCCCTCGACACGCAGGTGCTCCCCCGCGAAGTCGAACGGGTGGCCGCCGAACACCCCGCGCACGATCGTGAGGAACTCGTCGGTACGGGCGTAACGCCGGTCGTGATCGTGCCAGTCGCCGAAGCGCCGCTGCTCCACCGCGTCGCCGCCGGTGACGACGTTGAGCAGCAGGCGGCCTCCGGAGATCCGCTGGTAGGTGGCGGCCATCTGCGCTGCCAGGGTGGGTGAGATCAGGCCGGGCCGGAAGGCGACCAGGAACTTCAGGCGCCGGGTCTCGCGGATGAGCGCCGCCGTGGTGAGCCAGGCGTCCTCGCACCAGGTTCCGGTCGGGGTCAGCACCCCGGCGAACCCGAGCCGCTCCGCCGCCCCCGCGATCAGCGCGAGGTAGTCGATATCGGCCTCCCGCTGTGCGGCCGGTCCCTGGGAACGGTTGGCGTGGAACCGTTCCACGACGGTCCGGCCGTCGCCGGAGGTGGGCAGGAACCAGTGCAGTGTGACGGGCATGGCGGTCATCCCCTGACGGTGTCGAGGCCGGCGGCGTAACGAGCGGACATAAAGGTCCGGGTAGCTTCAAACCCGTCGCGGAAATCGGCACGGATTTCTCCCGCCGACGGCACGAGGGCAATGAGGGAATATCAGCCCCGGATCCTGCCGCCGGCCCGGCACGCGGTCAATTGTGTCCGTATCCCGGAACATCCGCACTATTCGTCAGGATGAAAGAAAGTCGGCAGTCCGCGCCGTGGACGCCGTTGACAGTGGCCGCGCGGTCGTCTTTATTTCTCGTCGATATCATTTTCGGGCGGGGAAACGAGGTCGGTGTGCGGAAGGCTGGCGATGTCCGGGCGGCCAACGAGGCCGCCGTGCTGACCACCGTGCTCGCCTCGGGCCCGCTCTCCCGGGGGGACATCGGCCGCGAGACGGCCTTGAGCATTCCCACGGTCAGCCGGGTCGTCACCCGGCTGACCGGGCTGCGGCTGCTCAGGGAGGCGCCGGATCCGCGGCGTGCGGGCGGGGTGGGCAGGCCGAGCCTGCTGGTGGAGGTCGACGATGACGTGCTGGCCGCGTGCGGGGTGCACGTG
>NZ_VJWX01000456.1 GCF_007713715.1 Amycolatopsis rhizosphaerae | reverse complement strand
GGCCGGTGGCGGGGTTCGGCTCGGTGCTCGTCACGGGCGGGGCGACCAGCGCGGACGGGAAGATGGTCGCGCTGCGCACCTACACCGACGCCTACCTCTACCCCGCGCCGGACGGGGATGTGCTCGCCGCGCTGCGGCGGGAGCCGGTGCGGGTGCCGCTGCCGGGCGAGCCGCAGGGAGAGGCGATCGCGTTCGAACCCGACGGGACCCTGCTGTCCGGCGGGGAGGGCGTCGGACAGCCGATTCGTGCGGTACACGGCGCGGTCGCGCTGGCGGCGAACACGAGCACCGGCCCGGCTTCGCCCGCCGGGAACGGCGAAACGGCGACGACGGGGAAGCCTTCGGGCATGCGGACGATGCCGGGACTGCTGCTCGCGGTGGCCCTGGCCAGCGCTCTGGTGTTCGGCGGGGGATGGATCAAGCGCCGCTTCGGGAGGTGACCGGCGCCCACCCCGCCGAAGCACGCAGAGCGCGCCCGCTCCGGCGGGGATGTCCGGCATTCACGAGGAGGCGATTCCGCAGCGAGAGACCACGGCAGGTTCCGCTACCCGCACCGCCACGCGAAACGCCCGGAACAGGTCTCAGAGGCGGCGCAGGACCGCGACGACCTTGCCCAGGATGGTGGCGTCGTCACCCGGGATCGGCTCGTAGGCTTCGTTGTGCGGCAGCAGCCAGACGTGGCCGCCCTTGCGCTTGAAGGTCTTGACCGTGGCCTCGCCCTCGATCATCGCCGCCACGATCTCGCCGTTGTTGGCGGTCGGCTGCTGCCGGACCACCACCCAGTCGCCGTCGGTGATCGCGGCGTCGATCATCGAGTCGCCCGCGACCTTGAGCAGGAACACCTCGCCCTCGCCGACGATGTCCTTGGGCAGGGGGAAGACGTCTTCGACGGACTGCTCGGCCAGTACCGGGCCGCCGGCGGCGATCCGGCCGACCACGGGCACGTAGGCGGGCTTGGGCATCTGCGCCTCGGTGCGGCCGATGCGTGCCGCCCGTTCGGCGTCGGCGGTCAGCACGCCGACCGCGCGGGGGCGGTTCGCGTCACGGCGCAGGTAGCCCTTGCGCTGGAGGGTGCGCAACTGGTGCGAGACGGAGGAGGTGGAGGTGAGCCCGACGGCCTCGCCGATCTCCCGGACGCTGGGCGGGTAACCGAACCGGTCGACCCAGGCCCGGATGACCTCCAGTACCTGCTGCTGGCGCGGGCTGAGGCCCTCCTCGACGTCTTCGGGGTCGGGAAGCGGGTGCACGTTCCCGAAGCGGCCGCCGGGCCGCCGGGGGATCTCGGCCGCTTCGTCGGTGTCTGTCATTCTGCTGCCTCCCAGTTCTCTGTCCGCACGGCATCCGGCGATCACCCCGTGACCGCCCGATGCCACCCGGCGCCATGGCGGCGTCGGGACGGCGTCAGGACGGGCACCGGCTTCCGGACCGCGCGACCGGCGCGGTTCGCCTTCTCCTGGTCACCCACGGTAGTCCAGGAGGCCGTGAACATCAAACAACTGTTCGAGCGACACGCCGGGCTGGGCTCGATTTCGGCGGGGCCTGGTGGTACACATTCGCTCTGAGGTTCGATAGAACTGGTGTTCGACCTGGCTCCCGTGGCGCTCGGTGCCGGACCAGGTCCCAGACCTGCGAGGAGGCCGGCGGAATGTCGGTGCTGCTGAATGGCGTCTCCGCTCTCGAACGAGTCACCGAAGGCCGGAAGGTCCTCCGCCCCGCGGGGGAGCCCGGACGGCCCCCGACGAGGGCGCGGCTGGTGGCGGCCTGCGGTCGCCCGGCGCGGTCCGGCTGCGGGCCGAAACCGGTCACCTGGCGGTGGCGATGGCTGCTCGCGCTCGCACTGGTGGCCGCCCTGCTCGTCGCCGGGCTCACCCTGTTCGCCGGCCGCGTGTCGGGGGCGGTGCCGGAACGCACCGCGACCGTCACCGTGGGCGCCGGGGAAAACCTGTGGACGCTCGCCCGCCGGTACGCGCCGGGGGTGGATCCGGACGCGGTGGTCGCCCGGATCCGGGAACTGAACCGCCTCGGCGGCGACGCGGTGGTGGACGGCATGCCGCTGACCGTCCCCGTCGGGGGGAACTTCGCGGGGGCCGGGAACTGATCCGCGCTGGTCCGGCGGGTGCGGGCCGCCGGGGCGAGGAACGACACGTCCGCCAAGGCCACCCCTCGCTTGCGCCCCGACTGCGCGCGTTCTAAGGTCCACCGCTATATGTAGTAGTTACATGGCTGTAGTTGGTCCACAAGTTGGGGTAGTCTGAAGCGAGTTGTCCACAGCTGCTCGGTACTTGCCCACCGGCTGTCCACAAGTCGATCACCAGGTCGACGCCGTTTCCTTGACCGTTGCGTGGCGGGCTGGGCGGCGGTGGGTAGCCCCCGGGGAGACCGGTGCAACGGAACTGACGGAAGGGAAAGGTGATCGGCCGATGCGGTGCCCGTTCTGCCGCCATGCCGACTCCCGGGTCGTCGACTCTCGCGAGGTGGATGAGGGACAGGCGATCCGCCGCCGCAGGTCGTGCTCGGCGTGCGGCCGCCGGTTCACCACCTCCGAGACGATGGTGCTCGCCGTCGTGAAGCGTTCCGGGGTGACCGAGCAGTTCAGCAGGGACAAGGTGGTCCGGGGCGTGCGCCGGGCCTGCCAGGGCAGGCCGGTCGACGACGACGCCCTGCAGCAACTCGCGCAGCGGGTGGAGGAAACCATCCGCTCCACGGGGGTCGCGGAGATCCCGAGCCACGAGGTCGGCCTGGCCATTCTCGGCCCGCTTCGCGAGCTCGACGAGGTCGCCTACCTCCGGTTCGCCAGTGTCTACCGGTCCTTCTCGTCCGTCGAGGACTTCGAGAAGGAGATTGCGGACCTGCGCAAGGCCATGGCGGATTCGGTACCGGAAGGCGAATGACCGCCTCCGGCAGGAGAGGGAGATCATGACGGAGACCGTGGCGACGGGCGGCAAAAGCGCGAAGAGGGGCAAGCGAGGCCTGAGCGTCGCCCGTGTATTCACCACCGAGGGCGTGCACCCCTACGACGAGGTGGACTGGGAAAAGCGCGACGTCGTGATGACGAACTGGCGCGACGGCTCGATCAACTTCGAGCAGCGCGGGGTGGAGTTCCCCGACTTCTGGTCGGTCAACGCCACCAACATCGTCACGAGCAAGTACTTCCGGGGCGCGGTGGGCAGCCCCCAGCGTGAGCACAGCCTCAAGCAGCTCATCGACCGGGTCGTGAAGACCTACGTCAAGGCGGGCACCGAGAACGGCTACTTCGCCGGTGCCGCCGACGCCGAGATCTTCGAGCACGAGCTCACCTGGATGCTGCTGCACCAGGTGTTCAGCTTCAACTCGCCCGTGTGGTTCAACGTCGGCACGACCTCCAAGCAGCAGGTCAGCGCCTGCTTCATCCTGGCGGTCGACGACAACATGGAGTCGATTCTCAACTGGTACAAGGAAGAAGGGCTGATCTTCAAGGGCGGCTCGGGCGCGGGCCTGAACCTGTCCCGCATCCGCTCCTCCAAGGAACTGCTCTCCTCCGGCGGTACCGCCTCCGGCCCGGTGTCGTTCATGCGCGGCGCCGACGCCTCGGCGGGCACCATCAAGTCCGGTGGCGCCACCCGCCGCGCCGCGAAGATGGTCGTGCTGGACGTCGACCACCCGGACATCGAGGAGTTCATCCAGACCAAGGCGCGCGAGGAAAAGAAGATCAGGGTCCTGCGCGACGCCGGGTTCGACATGGACCTTTCCGGTGCGGACATCAACTCCGTGCAGTACCAGAACGCGAACAACTCGGTGCGGGTCAGCGACGAGTTCATGCACGCGGTGGAGGACGACGGCGAATTCGGCCTGCGGGCCCGGCTCACCGGTGAGGTGATCGAACGGGTCGGCGCGAAGAAGCTGTTCCGCTCGATGGCGCAGGCGGCGTGGGAATGCGCCGACCCCGGCGTGCAGTACGACGGCACGATCAACGACTGGCACACCTGCCCCGAGTCGGGCCGCATCACCGCGTCGAACCCGTGCAGCGAGTACATGCACCTGGACAACTCCAGCTGCAACCTGGCTTCGCTGAACCTGCTGAAGTTCCTGAAGGACGACGGCACCTTCGACGCGCCGCTGTTCGTCAAGGCGGTCGAGTTCATCATCACCGCGATGGACATTTCGATCTGCTTCGCGGACTTCCCGACCGAGGCGATCGGCGACACCACGCGGAAGTTCCGCCAGCTGGGCATCGGCTACGCCAACCTGGGCGCGCTGCTGATGGCCACCGGCCACGCCTACGACTCCGACGGCGGGCGCGCGCTGGCCGCGGCGATCACCTCGCTGATGACCGGTACCTCCTACCGTCGCTCGGCGGAGCTGGCCGGCATCGTCGGTCCGTACGAGGGCTACGCCCGTAACGCCGAGGGCCACCAGCGTGTGATGCGCAAGCACGCGGCCGCCAACGACGCGATCCGCACCTACCACGCCAACGACGTCGCGGTGCGCGATCTGGCCACCCGGGAATGGCAGCGCGGCATCGAGATCGGCGCGAAGAGCGGCTGGCGCAACGCGCAGGCCAGCGTGCTGGCCCCGACCGGCACCATCGGCTTCATGATGGACTGCGACACCACCGGTATCGAGCCGGACTTCTCGCTGGTGAAGTTCAAGAAGCTGGTCGGCGGCGGGTCCATGCAGATCGTCAACCAGACGGTGCCGCGGGCGCTGAAGGCACTGGGTTACCAGGACGAGCAGATCGAGGCGATCGTCGAGTACATCGCCCAGCACGGCCACGTGGTGGACGCCCCGGGCCTGCGCCCCGAGCACTACGAGGTGTTCGACTGCGCCATCGGTGAGCGGTCCATCGCGCCGATGGGCCACGTGCGGATGATGGCCGCGGTGCAGCCGTTCATCTCGGGCGCGATTTCCAAGACGGTCAACATGCCCGAGTCGGCGACCGTGGAGGACGTCGAGGAGATCTACTTCCAGGGCTGGAAGCTGGGCCTGAAGGCGCTGGCGATCTACCGTGACAACTGCAAGGTCGGCCAGCCGCTGTCCTCGGCGAAGAAGGAAACGGCCGTGGCGGTGGCCGAACCGGAGAAGATCGTCGAGTACAAGCCGGTCCGCAAGCGCCTGCCGAAGAAGCGTCCGAGCCAGACCCTGTCGTTCACCGTCGGCGGTGCCGAGGGATACCTGCACGCCGGTTCCTACCCGGACGACGGGCTCGGCGAGATCTTCGTCAAGCTCGGCAAGCAGGGATCGACCCTGGCCGGTGTGATGGACGCCTTCTCCATGTCGATCTCGGTGGGCCTGCAGTACGGCATCCCGCTCGAGTTCTACGTGTCGAAGTTCTCCAACCTGCGGTTCGAACCGGCGGGGATGACCGACGACCCGGACATCCGCATCGCCACCAGCGTGCTGGACTACCTGTTCCGCCGCCTGGCGCTGGACTACCTGCCCTACGAAAAGCGCGCGCAGCTCGGCATCTTCACCGCCGAGGAGCGCACCGCGCAGGTCGAGGCGGACTACGGCACGCCTGCCACCGTCGAGCAGGAAAGCGTGGACCTGGAGGCCCTGCGCAGCACGGTGGAGTCGAACCAGTCCAAGGTGGACACCGAGTCCGCGCACAGCACCGCCGAGCTGATGGAACTGCACCTCGGCAAGGCCGCGGACGCGCCGCTGTGCATGACCTGCGGCACCAAGATGCGGCCGGCCGGTTCGTGCTACGTCTGCGAAGGCTGCGGCGCCACCTCCGGCTGCAGCTGATACCC
>NZ_VJWX01000455.1 GCF_007713715.1 Amycolatopsis rhizosphaerae | reverse complement strand
ATCATCGCTCCGGCGGGCAGGAACAGCAACGACGTGGACAGCACCGTGCGGGCGGCGACCCCGGACAACGACACGCTGATCAGCAGCACCACGCCGAACGCAAGGACCAAAACCACCGGCACACTCCCGCCATAGCCACCCAACCCGGCACCGGATCTCGGGGACGGGGTGCCGACCAGACTTCCCGGCGCGCCGCCCGTAAAGATGCCGCAAAGACCATGTCAAGGTCAAACCATCGGGCCGGGACAACGGTGCACATCACAACGCCTGGCCGAGGGCGTGCATGAGGGTGCCGAGGCGGTGGCCTCCGAAGGTCACCGGCGGTTGTCCCTGGCCAGGGCCGCGAGCATCTCGTTGTAGGCGCGAAGGGCTTCTTCGCCGTCGAGGTCGGCGTTCTCGTCGAGTCCCCGGCCGATGGCGGACCGGCGCGCTGCGTTGAGCCAGGGCCCGAGGTCGGTGGCCTGGGTGCGGACCCAGTCGGTGATCACGACGATCGCCACCGCCGCCATCAGGGCGTCACCGCCCACCCACATGATCGCGCCACCCCAGTGGAGGTCCTGAAGCGGTGCCGGGCCCCAGGTGCGGGGGATCGCGGCATAGGCGGGGAAGGGTTCGGCGGGGGTCATCATCAGGCTGATGCCGACGACGGTGTCCACCGCCATTCCGGGCAACAGGAGCAGGAGCCGCAGCAGCGGGGGCCAGGGGCGGCGCAGCGGCTCGTGTGGGAGCACCGCCGCGAGCAGGAGGTATCCGCTGGCGAGGTAGGCGAACTCTTCGAGCCCGTGCAGCCACGGGTGGATCAGGGCGCTCTGCTGGAACGGGGTCAGATGGGTGCCGACCACCACCGCGGTGTAGAGCGCGAACGCGGTCAGGGGATGGGTCCCGAGCACGGCCCAGCGGCTGTTGGCGACGCCGCTCAGTGCCCGGCGCAGCCCGCCTCGGGCGGTCACGCGGAGCAGTTCGGCCGGTCTGCCGAAGACGAGGAAGGCCGGGGCGACCATGATCAGCAGCAGATGCTGCGCCATGTGCATCGAGAAGAGGACGTCGCTGTAGACCTCGACGGCGCCACCGGTCGCGACGGTGGTGACGGTAAGGCCCGCGAAGAACCAGATCGTCCGGGAAACCGGCCAGCGCGTCGCCTTGGCCACGCCCCCCGCGTAGGCGAGGGCGGCCACGCCGAGCAGCACGCCGGCCGCGACGGGCATGTTCCAGGTGATCAGCAGGCTGTGCCAGGTGAGAGGGCTCATCACCGACTAGTATGCACTGAGCAACTGTTGCGTGGTGCGGATGTCGCCGTGGTGGCCGAAAAAGGTCGGACGGGCGCTCGAAGGACTTTCGGCCCTGCGATCGGTCCCAAGTTCCCGTCGCTCGGACTATCCGGTTCTGCTGGTGTGGAGGGTGAATCGGCGAGGGAAAGAGGTCGCAGGGTGAACGCGTCGGAGGATCTGGCGGGAATGCCACTGGCGCAGGCGCTGGCCGAATTGGACAGTTCTCCGGGTGGCTTGACGGCCGACGAGGCGCGTGATCGTCTCGAACGGTATGGCCCGAACGAGATCGCCGAGCGCCGCAAGCATCCGCTGCTGGTGTTTTTCGGGTACTTCTGGGCGCCGATCCCGTGGATGATCGAGGTCGCGCTGGTGCTCTCGGTGGTCGTCGGGCACTGGGCGGACGCCGTCATCATCGGCGCCTTGCTGGTGATGAACGGTGCCGTGGCCTTCACCGAGGAGCACCAGGCGGCGAATGCGATCGCCGCACTCAAGCAGCGGCTGGCGGCCACGGCGAGGGTTTTACGTGACGGATCGTGGATTTCGGCACCGGCGCGGGAGCTGGTGCCCGGTGACGTGGTGCGGGTGCGGCTCGGTGATGTGGTGCCCGCGGACGTCCGGGTGCTCGGCGAGGTTTCCTTCGACATCGACCAGTCGGCGCTGACGGGGGAGTCGCTGCCGGTCGGGCGCGGTGCGGGCGAGGCACTGTTCTCGGGGGCGGTCGTGGTTCGCGGCGAAGGGGACGCCGTGGTCTACGGGACCGGGGCGAACTCGTTCTTCGGGCGGACGACGGCGTTGGTGGGTGCCGCGGGCACGGTAAGTCACTTCCAGCGCGCTGTGCTGCGCATCGGCCAGCGCCTGATCGTGCTCGCGCTCGCGCTGGTATCGCTGACCGTCGTGGTTTCCCTGCTCCGCGGCAATCCGGTGCTGGACACCGTGGAGTTCGCGCTGGTCGTCACGATCGCTTCGGTACCGGTGGCGTTGCCCGCGGTGCTGTCGGTCACCATGGCGGTCGGCGCCCGGAAACTCGCCCGCCATCAGGCCGTGGTCAGCCACCTGCCCGCGGTGGAGGAACTGGGCGGCATCGACGTGTTGTGTTCGGACAAGACCGGAACGCTGACCCGGAACGCGCTCGCCCTCGTCGCCTGCTGGACCGCGCCGGGCGTGGGCGAAGGCGAGTTGCTCGCCGCGGCCGCGGCCGCTTCCCGTGCCGAGGACCGGGATCCGATCGACCTCGCCGTGCTGGCGGCCGCCGGTAGCGCCCCGGCGGGCACGGTGGAGCGGTTCGTGCCGTTCGATCCGGTGACCAAGCGCACCGAGGCCTTGCTGCGCGGGCGTGACGGGCTGCCTCAGCGCGTGAGCAAGGGGGCGCCACAGGTCATCGCCGCGTTGTGCACGGGAGACCCCGTGGTGGGCGAGGTGAACCGGGTGGTCGAGGAGTACGCCGTCCGTGGACACCGGTCGCTGGCGGTGGCCGGTACCAGGCGTGACGGTGCCTGGACGTTGCTGGGTGTCCTCGCGCTGGCCGATCCGCCCCGTGAGGACTCCGCCGCCACCATCGCCGCGGCCCGTGAGCAGGGGATCGAGGTCAAGATGGTGACCGGTGACCAGGTTGCCATCGGACGGGAGATCGCCCGGCAGGTCGGCTTGGGCGAGGGGATCCTCGACGCCGCCGACCTCGGTACCGAAGGGACCACCGATGTGGAGGCGGCCTCGCTGGTGGACGGGGCCGACGGGTTCGCGCAGGTGTTTCCCGAGCACAAGTACCGGATCGTCCGGCTGCTCCAGGGGCGGGGCCACATCGTCGGCATGACGGGCGACGGGGTGAACGACGCTCCCGCCCTCAAACAGGCCGACGCCGGGATCGCGGTCGCCGGCGCGACCGACGCCGCCCGCGCGGCGGCCGACGTCGTACTGCTGGCTCCCGGCTTGTCGGTGATCGTGGAGGCCATCCGCCAAGCGCGGGAGATCTTCGCGCGGATGACCAGCTACGCCACCTACCGCATCGCCGAGACCCTCCGGGTGCTGCTGCTGATCACCCTGGCCATCGTCGCGTTCAACTTTTTCCCGGTCACCGCGGTGATGATCGTGTTCCTGGCGCTGCTCAACGACGCCGCGATCCTGACCATCGCCTACGACCGGGTTCGCGGCTCGAAGAAACCGGCCGTATGGGACATGCGGGGAGTGGGCACACTGGCCGTCGCTCTGGGAGTGCTGGGCGTGGCCGAAACCTTCCTGCTGTTCGCGCTGGCGGTCGGTGTGCTGCACCTCGACCCGGACCTGGTCCGGACGCTGATCTACCTGAAGCTGTCCGTCTCGGGACACCTGACGATCTTCGTCACGAGGACGCGGGGCCCGTTCTGGTCGTCGCCCCGGCCCGCGCGGCCGCTGCTGGCCGCCGTGGTCGGAACCCAGCTCATCGCGACCCTCATCGCCGTGTACGGCCTGGTGATGACTCCGCTCGGCTGGGCATGGGCCGGTGTGGTGTGGGCGTATTCGCTGCTCTGGTTCGTGGTCGAAGACCGGGTCAAGATCGCCGCACGGAACTGGCTGGAACGGCACCCGGCGGCCGCGCCGTCAACGCTCACTCCGGGCGCGGACGGACCACGACCACGGGGCATTCGGCGTGCTGAACGCAATGCTGGCTGACCGATCCCAGCAAGAGACCCACAGCGCTACCATGCCCACGGCTGCCGACGACCAGAAGATCCGCGGTACGGCTGGCCTCGATCAGGACGTCGGCGGCGTGGCCCCGGACCACGGCGCCCGCAACAGGAGCGGACTCGTCCCTATCCGTGGCCCGCTCGATCGCGTTGTCGAGTGCCTTGCGTGCTTCTCCGGCCCAGTCGACACCTTGACCGGAGGGGATGTAGCCGAAGGTGGCGGGAACCTCCCATGCGGTGATGGCGCGAACCGTCGCTCCACTCAGGCGGGCTTCGCGGACTGCCCACCGCAGTGCTTCGACACTGCCTTGTGACCCGTCCACACCGGCCACGATCGTTCTCGTCAGGGCTTCGGGCATGGCTCCTCCTTACGCGCAGTTTGCCTTGATTGTCGGTGCGGAGCGTGCAGGCAGCAGCGGGAAGCGCACACCCAAAGGTTGTGAGGGGCAATACTTGCTGTATGCATATGACCGTGTTCCCCGAAGACGGCCAACGCCGCGATCCCCGACGCCCGGTGCGGCCGTCTGCCGGTCCGAACCGGGCGTTCCCGCCTCCATCGCGGGCGATTCCGCCGGGGCGCCCGATGGGCCCTCCGCCGCGGCAGGGGGCTCCTCGATACGACCGTTCCGAAAACCCGCACGGTCCTCCTCGCCGATCCCGGCCGCCCACGGAGGTGTCGGCGGAGGTGCGGCAGCGGCGGCGCCGGAAGCGGATCTGGCGGCGGGTGCGGCGCACGCTGTACGTGCTGGGGGGCCTGGCCGTGGTCGGTCCGGTGGTGGCCTTCCTCATCACGTACTTCACGGTCAGCGTGCCCGATCCGAACGCGCTCGCGGCGAGCGAGAACCAGCCGGTGACGCTGTACTACGCCGATGGATCTCCTCTCTCGGCGCGATCCACCGCAGGGAGCCACCGGCTGGTGACCTGGGATCAGGTCCCGCAGGCGATGAAGAACGCGCAGATCGCGGCCGAGGACGAGACGTTCATGACGAACTCGGGATTCGACCTGAAGGCCATCGCGCGCACGGTGTGGAACCGGCTGACCGGCGGTACCGGGGGTGGTTCGACCATCGGGCAGGAATACGTCAAGAAGGCCACCGGCAACGATTCACCCACGCTGAGCCGCAAGTGGGTGGAAATGGTCGAGTCGTACAAGATGACCCGGACCTATTCCAAAGAGGACATCCTCACCGCCTACCTGAACACGGTGTATTACGGGCGTGGTGCCTACGGGATCGCCACGGCCGCGCAGTTCTACTTCGACGAGGACGTCAGCAAGCTGACCACCGAGCAGTCCGCGCTGCTGGCCGGACTGGTGCAGTTGCCAAGCCAGGCGAACAACGAGACCTACCAGCACAAGCGGTTCACCTATGTGATGGGGCGGTTGCTGGCCAACCACTGGATCACCCAGGCCGAGCATGACTCGGCGCGGTTCCCCACCCCGGTCCCGGCCGCCGGCAAGGGGAGCGGAGCCGGGCCGGCGGATCGGCAGTACATCATGGCGGAGGTGTTCGCGGAGCTGGCGCGGCACGGTTACGGTGAGGAGCAGTTGACCACGTCGGGGGCGAAGATCTACACCACGATCCGGCCGGACGCGCAGGCCGATGCCGAGGCTTCGGTGGGCAAGATCATGGCGGCGGATCAGGCGTATCCGGACGAGGGGGCGGCGCTCGTTTCGGCCGATCCCGGTAGTGGGGAGATCCTGGCCTACTACGGTGGGGACGGTTCGACCACCTACGACCTGGCGACCACCCCGCAGCAGCCGGGTTCGTCGTTCAAGCCGTACGTCCTGGCGGCGGGGCTGCGTGCCGATCCGCAGA
>NZ_VJWX01000454.1 GCF_007713715.1 Amycolatopsis rhizosphaerae | reverse complement strand
GTGAAGGGACCCTTCACGGCCTCGAACCCGGCGTGCGGGGGAAAGGGAAAGGCCACCACCACGGGGGGCCGTGGTGGTGGCCTGGGGAGTCCCGCGGAGCGGGAAGGTCAGCCGCCGAGCTTGGAGTTGTAGTCGGCGATCTGCTTGTTCGCGGTGTCGGTCGCGGTGCCCAGCGCCTGCTTCGCGTCCTGCCCCTGCAGCACCGCCGCCTGCAGCGCGTTCTCCACGTCCTTGCGGATGTCCGGCATCACCCCGACCGAACACCCCTGCGTGGCGTAGGTCAGCTTGGTGCCCTGCAACTGCTTGATCGCGGTGGCGAACTGCGGCTTCTGGCCGACCCACTGCTGGTCCGCCGGATCGGTGAGGGCGGCCTTGCTGATCGGGAAGTAGCCGGTCGAGGTGTGCCACGCGACCTGCGTCTGCGCGCTCGCCAGGTAGCGCACCAGCTCCCACGCGGCCCGTTCCTTGGCGGTGTCGTCCTTGTGCATCACCCACAGCGAGGCGCCGCCGATGATCGGGCCTCCGGTGTCACCCGCGTTGACCTTCGGGTAGTAACCGGTGCTCACGGTGAACGGGTTCTTCGCCGCGGCGGCGCCCTTGACGAAACCGCCCAGCGAACCGGTCGACTCCAGTGCCATCGCGACGGTGCCGGAGTTGAACGCGTTGTCGCCGTTGTCGGTGTTGCTGTCCAGCTTCATGGCCAGGCCCTCGCCGACCATCTGCTGCCACCACTGCACCAGCTTCACCGTGGTGTCGTTGGCGAGGTTCACTTTGGACACCCGGCCGGTGCGGCCGTTGTCGGCGTCGCACAGGGCCTGGTCGGCGACGGCGTTCCACTGCTCGACGAACCAGCCGTAGAGCGTGGCGCCGAAACCGTACTGCACGGTCTCCCCCGGCGTCTCCTTGATCTTGCGGGCGGCCGCGGTGATCTCGTCCAGCGTCGCGGGCGGCTTGTCCGGGTCGAGGCCGGCCTTGGTGAACGCCTCGCGGTTGACGTACAGCAGCGGCATCGAAGTGTTGAACGGCATCGAGTACAGCTTCTTGTCGACGGTGTAGTACCCCGCGATGTTCGGCTGGATGTCCGACACGTCGTAGTGGTCGACGTCGATGAACGACTGCATCGGCACGACCGTCTTGGAGTCGATCATGTACCGGGTGCCGATGTCGTACATCTGCATCAGGTCGGGCCGCTGCTGCGCGGAGGCGTTCTTGTACGCCGCCAGCGCGGTGTCGTACTGGCCCTTGTAGTTCAGCGTGACCTTGATCCTGCCCTGGTTCTGCTGGTTGAACTGGTCCACCAGCCGCTGCAGCGTCTGCCCGTTGGTGCCGCTCATCGCGTGCCAGAAGGTGATGTCCACCTCGCCCTTGCCGTTGAGGGCGTCGGCGCCGGGCGCGGTGACGGTGTCCGACGAGCCGCCGCCGGAGTTCGCGGCCGTCGAACAGGCCGTCGCGGCGGTGGCCGCGGCCAGCACGAGCGCGAGCGCGCCGAGACCTCGGCGCAGGGAATTCCGCACTGTCGTTCCTTCCTTCCACAGTGGACGCTGCCGTCCGGGTTACTTCACGGCTCCCGCCATGAACCCGCGCACGAGCCACCGCTGCCCGAAGATCACCAGGAGCAGGGTGGGGATCAGGGTGATGGTGACCCCGGCGAGGACGAGTGCCTGCTGGGTACCGTTTCCGTTGGCCTTCAACGCGAAGACCGCGGTCTGCAGGGTGTTCATCGAGTTGTTCGACGAGGAGATGATCAGCGGCCAGAAGTACATGTTCCAGCCCTGCAGGAACGACCACACCGCCAGCGCGGTCAGCGAAGGCCGCACCGAGGGCAGCACGATGGTGCCCAGGAAACGCAGGTGCCCGCAGCCGTCGATCCGCGCGGCGTCGGCCAGCTCGGCCGGGAACTGCCGGAACGCCTGGCGCATCAGGAACACGCCGAACCCGTTGGCCAGAAACGGCAGCACCAGGCTCCACTGGCTGTTCTCCACGCCGAGGCTGCGGACGAACAGCGCGTTGGGCACCACGATGGCCTCGTACGGCACCATGATCGTGGCCAGGAACAGCCAGAACACCGGTTGCCGCAACGGCATCCGCACGAACACCAGCGCGTAGGCCGCCAGGCACGAGGTCACCAGGTGCGCGATCATGATGACCAGGCCGACGAACAGCGAGTTGAAGAACGCGGGCACCAGCGGCACCACGGTCTCCTGCCAGGCGGCGACGTAGTTGCCGAGGGTGTAGACGCCGTTGAACAGGCCGGGCGGCTGCCGGACCAGTTGCCCCTCGGGCAGGAACCCGCCCACGACGGTGAGCAGCACCGGGAACAGCAGCACGACCGCCGCGGGGATCAGCCACAGGTAGGTGAGCAGGCGCACCCGGCCGCTCGGCTGGTTGAGCGGCCTGCGCCGCCCGCGGGTGGCCGGGCCGGGCGTGCCCGCGCCCGCCTGGGGACGATCGACGACCTGGCTCACCGGTAGTGCACCCGCCTTTCCACCACACCGAACTGGATCGCCGCCAGCACGATCCCCATCAGCAGCAGCACCAGGCCCTGCGCGCTGGCCAGGCCGTAGTCGTTGTTCCCGTTTTCGAACGCGTGGTGGAAGATGGCGAAGACCAGCGTGCTCGTGCTCCCGTTCGGCCCGCCGTCGGTCATCACCTGCACCTGGCCCAGCGCCTGCAGCGCGGTGAGCGTGGTGGTGACCACCACGAAGAACACGCTCGGCGAGATCATCGGCAGCACCACGCTGACGAAGTTGCGCATCCCGGTGGCGCCGTCCAGGCGTGCCGCCTCCAGCACCTCGTCGTCCACTCCGGCCAGTCCCGCGCCGAGCACGAGCAGGTTGAACCCGGCCACCACCCACACGGTCGCCCAGGCCACGGTCAGCAGCGCCCACGGCGATTCGGTGGTCCAGCCGGGTACGGCGATCCCGGCCAGCCGGAGCAGCCGGTTCACCGGGGACATCGACGGGTCCAGCATCAGCAGCCACACCACGGCCGAGGCCGACGCCGAGTACGCGAACGGCAGGGTGAACAGGGTCCGCAGCAGCCGCATTCCGGGCAGGCGCTGGGCCAGTGGCACCGCCAGCGCCAGCGGCAGCACCAGTCCGACCACCACCACGAACACGGTGAACACGAGCGTGTGCAGGAGCACCTCGCCGAAGGCGGGGGTGAACAGTTCGGCGAAGTTCGCGGCGCCGACCGGGCGTGAGGGGTTGCCGTTGATGTCGGTGCCGCGGGTGGACAGGAAGACCGCCTGGAACAGCGGGAAGATCACGAAGGTGCCGAGGCCGGCCAGCGCGGGCACGCAGAACGCCACCCCCAGGGCGATCTCGCGGGCGGAATACCGCCGGCGGCGCTGCGCGCGACCCTCGGCGGGCAGGGCGAAGGACGTCACGGGGCCGGAGCCTGACGGTGATCGACAAACATCATCGGTATCGACCATGGCCGGAATCTTTCCATCGGATGGCAACCTGATGACATAACCGCAACCGAACAGCCGCGCACTCTCCGTCACCTCTCTGCCCGCCCCTTCTCCTCTGCCCCAGAACCATCAGTTAGCCGTGAAGGGTCCCTTCACAGCAGATTTGACCGTGAAGGGACCCTTCACGGCATCGGCTTGGAAAGCAGGTAGTTCTGTGTGAGAATGAAGTAGGTGAAGCTGGTGGAGAGGGCACGACCACGCGCAGTTCGCGAGCACCGGAACGCGGGCTGGTTCGCGGTGGCCACCGTGTGTTTCGGCGCGTTCATGGGGCAACTGGACGCGAGCATCGTGACGCTCACCTTCCCCGCGCTCCAGCACGAGTTCGGCGCGCCGCTGGCGGCCGTCCAATGGGTGTCGCTGGCCTATCTGCTCGCGCTGGTGGCGCTGCTCGCCCCCGCGGGCCGGGTGGCGGACGCCGCCGGGCGCAAGCTCATGTACGGCCACGGTTTCGGCGTCTTCACCATCGCCTCGGTGGCCTGCGGCCTGGCGCCCGGACTGGGCTGGCTGACCGGATTCCGCGCGCTCCAGGCCGTCGGGGCCGCGATGCTGCAGGCGAACAGCGTGGCGCTGGTCGTGGGCAGCGTGCCGAAGGAAAAGGCGCGGGCGGCACTGGGCGTGCAGGCGGCGGCGCAGGCGCTCGGCCTGGCCCTGGGGCCCGCGCTGGGCGGGTTGCTGGTGAGCACGCTCGGCTGGCGCTGGGTGTTCCTGGTGAACCTGCCGGTCGGGATCGCCGGCCTGGTCGCGGGCCGCTACCTGCTGCCCCGCACCCGGCAGCGGCATCCCCTCGGCCGGTTCGACGGCGCGGGACTCCTCCTGCTGGCACTGGCCTCGACGGCGTTCCTGCTGGCGCTCTCCGGGTTTTCCGGCCTGCGCCTGTCCCTCGCCGCCACCGGCGCGCTGGCGCTCGTCGCGGTGCTGGCCGCCGCCGTCTTCGCACGGCACGAGCGGCGGGTGGCCGATCCCCTGGTGGACCTGACCATGCTGCGGCCCGCCGCGGTGTCTCTTGGACTGCTCGGGGCCCTGTGCGGCTACCTGGTGCTTTTCGGGCCGCTGACGCTGTTTCCGCAGGTCCTAGGGACGCACGGGTTCGCGGGACTCGTGCTGACGGGGCTGCCCGCCGGGTTCGGACTGGCCGCCGTGTTCGCGGACCGCGCCCTCCCGGCGAGACTGAGCACGCACCACCGCACCATGCTCGGTGCCGTGCTCTGTGTGCTCTCCTGCTCCGCACTGGCCGTGGCGCCGCACTCCCCCGTGCTCGCCGGACCGCTACTGTTCGCCGTGGGGATCGGCCTCGGGGTGTTCATCCCGGCGAACAACTCGTCGATCATGGCGGCGATCCCGGCCCGCTCGTCGGCGACCGGAGGTGGTCTGGTGAACATGGCACGGGGCCTTGGCACCGCGTTCGGCGTGGCCCTGGTGACGCTGGCCCTGCACGGCGGAGGCGCCGAAGCCGGGCCCGCGGTGGCGCTGGCCGTGCTCGCGCTGGCCGGCGCGGTCGCGGGGGTCACCGGATTCGCGGGCGGCGGGCGCCGGAGCGAGGTCGCGTGACCGGCGCCGCGGACACCGAACTGGCCGACGTGGTCGCGCGGCTGCGCCGCGCGATGCGGCGGGCGGCCCGCGCCGCCGATCCGGGCAACCCGCTGTCGGTGGCCCAGCTGGAACTGCTGTCCTGCCTGGCGGAAAACCCGGGTGCGCAGCCCAGCCGGCTCGCGCGCGTGCTGAACCTCGCGCCGAACTCGGTCACCACCCTGGTCAACGGCCTGCGCACCCGCGGACTGGTGACCGGTACCAGCGGCGACGACCGCCGCACCGTGCACCTGAACCTGACCGCGACCGGCGAGGACGCGGTCCGGCGGTGGCAGTCGGCGAACGCCGGGATCCTGGGCGCGGCGCTCGCGGATCTGCATCCGGGTTGGCAGCACCTGCTCACCGCGGCCCTGCCCGCGCTCCGGGAGCTCATCGACGCCATCGACCGCCAGGCGACCCCTCCGGGGCAGGCGGGCTGACCAGTCCCGACTCGTAGGCGTACACCACGAGCTGGGCACGATCGCGGGCCCGCAGCTTCGTCATCGCGCGGCTGATGTGGGTCTTGGCGGTGGCGTGGCTGATCACCAGCCGCTCTGCGATGTCCTCATTGGACAGACCGCGGGCGGCCAGTGCCACCACCTCGCGCTCCCGGTTGGTCAGCACGGGCAGCGCGGAGGAAGAGACACCGTTCGGCGGCAGGGAAACGTACTCGCGGATCAGGCGTCGCGTGATCGCCGGGGACAGCAA
>NZ_VJWX01000453.1 GCF_007713715.1 Amycolatopsis rhizosphaerae | reverse complement strand
TCCATGGGGACGGCGGCAGGCTGGCGCCCGGCGCCGTACACCGGCGGGGAAACCAGGGTTCCCGCGTTGGCCTCCGGCTCCCCGGCGGCCAACGCGGCGAGTCTTTCCTTCGCCTGAGCCATCGTGGGGCGGTCTTCGGGCTCCCCCCGCAGCAGGCTCATCAGCAGCGCGGTCGCCTTGCCGGACTGGCGCGGCGGGATCACCTGGCCGTTGGCGGCCGTGTAGAGCAACGCGAGCTGGTTGGAGCTGTTGCCGTAGGGCGGCTGGCCCTCCAGGGCGTGGTAGAGCGTCGCGCCGAGCGAGAAAACGTCCGAGGCGGGTGCGGGATCGGACCCCCGGGCCAGCTCCGGTGCGAGGTAGGCCGGGGTGCCGCCGATCAGCCCGGTCTGGGTCAGGGTCAGGTCACCGGCGGCACGCGAGATGCCGAAGTCGGTGATCTTGGCGGTGCCGTGCTCGTCGATGAGGATGTTGGCCGGCTTGATGTCGCGGTGCACGATGCCGGCGCGGTGCGCGGCGACCAGTGCCGAGGCGACCTGCTCGCCGATCTTGACCACCTGGCCCAGCGGCAGCGTGCCGTGCTCGGCGATGACCGCGGACAGGCTCTTCGACGGCAGGTACTCCATCACGAGGCATGGATCGCCGTCGTGCTCGGCGACGTCGAACACGACGATCGCGTTGGGGTGCTGGAGCCGCGCGGCGTTCTTCGCCTCGCGCATCGCCCGTTGCCGCATGCTGTTGCGCTCGGCCTCGGACATGCCTGGCTGGGCGAGGATCTGCTTCACCGCCACCGCACGTTCGAGGCGCTCGTCCACGGCACGCCAGACGACGCCCATCGCGCCGCTGCCGATGTGCTCGACGAGGCGATAGTGCCCTGCGATCAGCTGACCGGTGTCGATGGCGGCTACTCCTCGGAAACTACCTGCGTTTCTTGGCCTGACCGAGCGCGAATACCCTCCTCGCGCACCGGGACGAGTGTAGCGGTCGCGATCGTGGCGCCGTCGTAAGCTGCCCCCCGCACCACCTTGATCATTCCGAGCGTTCCGACCAGCGCGAACGCGAGGTAGCACGCGAGCAGGGCCGGAGGGGTGCCTCCGGTGAGCGCGTCGCCGAGCACCACGACGGCGACCGTGCCGGGCAGGCTGCCGAGCACCGTGCCCACCAGATAGGGCCGCCAGCGCACGTCGAGGATTCCGCAGCAGTACCCCAGCGGCGCGAAGGGAACCACCGGGATCAGGCGCAGTGAGGTGATGGCGAGGACGCCCCCGTCGGCCAGGCGGTTGTTGACCGTGCGGACCGAGCGGCGGTGCAGGTGGCGGCTCACCAGGTCGCGGCCGAGCAGCCGGGCGAGGCCGAACCCGAGCGCGCCGGAGATCGCGGTCGCGGTGATCGCCACGGCGATGCCGGCGGCGTCGCCGAGTAGCAGCCCGGCGGCGAGGTTGAACACCGTGCGCGGGATCGGCGCGACGGTGAACACCGAATAGGCACCCAGCAGCAGCAGGGCGGTGAGCGGTCCGCCGCCGCCCGCCAAGGCTCGCAGCTGGGCCGGGCTGGGGATCGGCAGCGTGAACGCCGCCGCCACGACCGCGGCGAGCAGCGCGAGCGCGACGATCAGCTTGGTGCGTCGGGCCATGGGCCCAACGGTATTGCACCGCCGGGCCGGGAAGGCCCGCGGGACAAGGGGAAGACGGCCGGCCCGGCTCGTCCTGTCCGGCCCGGCACCCGGAAGACGGTTACGGTGAACGGGTGCCCAAGCATGGCGAACCGGTCGAATACCGGGTAGGCGAGCGGACCGTCCGGCTGACCAGCCCGGACAAGATCTCCTTTCCGGAGCGCGGCATCACCAAACGGCAGGTGGTCGAGTACTACCTCGCCGTCGCCGAGCCGCTGCTGCGGGCGATCGGGGACCGCCCGACCACGCTGAAGCGCTTTCCCGACGGCGTGGCCGGGGAGTTCTTCTACGCCAAGCGCGTGCCCAAGGGCGCACCGTCGTGGGTGGAGCCGGTGCGGATCACCTTCCCGTCGGGCCGGACGGCGGAGGAGGTGTGCCCGGGCGAGCCCGCGGTGATCGCGTGGGCGGCGAACCTGAACACCCTCGACTTCCACCCGTGGCCGGTGCGGCGCCAGGACGTGGACCATCCCGACGAGCTGCGCATCGACGTCGACCCGGCGGAAGGCACCGGTGCGGCCGGGTTCGACGACGCGGTGCGGGTCGCGCTGACCGTGCGCGAGGTGCTCGCCGACGCGGGACTGACCGGCTATCCGAAGACCTCCGGTGGTCGCGGGGTGCACGTGCTGGTCCGGATCAGGCCGGAGTGGGACTTCATCGCCGTGCGGCACGCGGTGATCGCGCTCGCGCGCGAGACCGAGCGGCGCCTGCCGAAGCTCGCGACCACGGCGTGGTGGAAGGAGGAGCGCGGCGGCCGGGTCTTTCTGGACTACAACCAGGCGGCGCGCGACCGCACGGTCGCTTCCAGCTGGTCCGTGCGCGGCACGCCCCGGGCGACCGTGTCCACGCCGGTCACCTGGGAGCAGCTGACCGAGGTCCGGCCCGAGGACTTCGACGTGTTCACCGTGCCGGCCTGGCTGGCCGGGCACGGCGATCCGCACGCCGCGCTCGACGAACACGCTTTCGGCATCGAGACGGCCCTCGAGTGGTACGCCCGGGACGAGCGCGACCACGGTCTCGGTGAACTGCCCTACCCGCCGGACTACCCCAAGATGCCCGGCGAGCCCAAACGGGTCCAGCCCAGCAAGGCACGTCAGGACACCTGAGGCACCACCTCGGCGGCCAGCCGCTCCATCTGCCTCCGCTGATCGGTCACCGGGGTGAACAGGATCAGCTCGGCGCCGGCCTCGGCCACCTCGCGTATGCCCCGCACACACTCCTCGGGGGTGCCGGCGACCGCGACCCCCTCCAGCCCGCGTTTTCCGTAGATCTGCTCGAGCCCGTCGGCCACCGCGGCCCTGGCGCGCTCGCCGTCGTCGTCGAGGTGGACGTAAACCCGCTTGGCGATGGGGAAATCGGTGCGGTTCTCCTCCGCCAGGATTTCCCGGAGCAACCGCACCTGCTCGGCGAAGCGGGCGGTGGTGGCGGATCCGGCACCGAAGAAGCCGTCGCCGAAGCGCGCGGCGCGGCGGAGCGCGTTCGGGTGGCCGCCGCCGAACCACACCGGCGGGCCGGGCTTCTGGAACGGCTTGGGTTCCATGGCGGCGTTTTCCAGCTGCCAGAACCGCCCGGCGAAGGTGACCTCCGGCTGCGTCCACAGTTCCCGCACGAGCCGCAGGCCCTCGTTGAACCGGGACACCAGCCCTTCGCCGTCGATACCGAAGGCGGAGAACATCCGGCCCTGCCCGCCGGTGCCGATCCCCACCTCGAGCCTGCCGCGGCTCAGCTGGTCCAGCGAGCTCAGGCTTTTCGCCAGGTGAACCGGAGTGTGCAGCGGCGTCACGAACACCGCGCAGCCGAGCCGCAGCCGTTCGGTGCAGGCCGCGGCGTAGGTCATCGTCGCGAGCGGATCGAGGTGCGGCATCGTCCCCAGCACCTGCTCCTGCGTCCAGCCGCTTTCGTAACCGAGTTCCTCGGCTCGCCTGACGTAGGACCGGAAGCCGCCGGGATCGAACTCCCCGTCGGCCACGAACTGCGGAAGTGAGATCGCGAAGCGCATAGCGCAACCTTACGGCGATCCGCCGGACAGGGAATCCGTCCCGTCGCGTGGGAGTGAGTGCCGTGAAAAGACCCCGGATTTGAAGGTTTCCTGGCAAAAGTCGGGACAGTTGGGGGCAATCCCGGCAAAAAGTTTTAAAAAGCACTTCAACGATACGGTTGAGGCATGAACGAACAGCAGATCATCCGGTTCGTCGGTGCGCTCCCCGAAGCCGTGGTCGAAGTCGCGAGCGAGTCCACCGGAGCACCCCGGGTCGCCTGGGGAGACACGTTCTTCTTCTACAACCCGGCAGGGGTGGTGCCGCAAGGCGAACTGCCGTTCGCCACGATCGTCACCAAGGACTACCCGGACTACGACACGGCCTCCCGGTTGGACCGTCCCGGGGTCTTCCGGCTCAACATCTCCGTCGGGCGCGCGCTGTTCCAGGAACTGACCGGCTACCCGCCCGCCGCGCACGCCGATCGTCAGGCCGGGTTCGACTACACCGCGTTCGACCGGGTCCTGCCGCATCCCGTCTATGCCACCCAGGGCTGGGTCTGCGTGCTCAACCCCGGCGAGGCGACGGCGAAACAGGTGGAATCACTGGTCACCGAGGCACACGCGCGTGCCGCGCGGCGTTACCGGGCCGCTTCGCGGTCCTGAGCCGGCTTCATCAGCCGTAGCGCCACGACGGCGAGGGCCACGATGGTCAGCCACAGGTAGGCGTTGCGGTTGACCTCCTGGTGGTCCCACGGGAACGTGAGGATGCTGCTCTCGTCGAAGCCCAGCAGGAGCAGCACCCCGCCGGAGGCCACCGCGAAGGTGAGCACCAGCCCCACCCACGCCGACACGGCCCAGCGGCGCAGTGAGGCGTCGAGCAGGCAGATCAGCAGGGCGGCCAGCCACACCCAGTGGTGCACCCAGCTGTACGGGGACACGGCGGTGGTGGTCAGCCCGCACAGCGTGACGGCGAGCAGTTCCTGCCCGCCGGAGGACAGCCGCCGGGCCAGCAGCAGACAGGCCAGTGCGATCGCGGCGGCCACCACCAGCCACAGCAGTTGCAGGCCGCCGGTGACGCCGATGGTGCGGGCGAACATTCCCCGCAGCGACTCGTTCGACGGATCCTGCGGCACGCCGACGCGGGCGGGGTCGGCGAAGGCGCCGGACCAGAAGGTCTTCGAATCGTGCGGGAGCACCAGGAAACCGATCAGCAGGGTGACCGCGAGCGAAATGACCGACGTCAGCGCGGCCCGGTACCGCTTGCTGAACAGCAGGTACAGCACGAAGAACGCGGGGGTGAGCTTGATGCCGGCGGCGATGCCGATCAGCGCGCCCTTGCCGCGGAAGGAGTCCGGCAGGGCCAGATCCACCAGCACCAGCGCCATCAGCAGGATGTTGACCTGCCCGAAGGCCATGGTCTGCCGGATCGGTTCGCACCACAGCAGCAGTGCGGCCACCGGGAGGCTGAACACGGCGAGCCGGAGGTCGCGCCGGTAGCCGAGCAGCGCCAGCGCGGCCCAGGCGGCCACGGCCAGGATCAGGAAGTTGCCGATGCCGCCCACGTAGACGATGACGGGGGCGTTCAGCTTGGCCAGGGGAACGAACAACAGCGCCGCGAACGGCGTGTAGACGAACTCCCACACACCGCGGGTGTGCCCCAGCAGGGGCGAGTCGTAGACCGAAACGCCGTCGAGGACCCGGTTGCCCGCGATCTGGTACACCCCGAGGTCCTTGAGGTGCATCAGGGTCTCCGGGTCGGCGAGTACCGCGGCGAGGTATCCGCCGGCGGCCACCGCGCCGAGCACGAGGATCGTCCAGAAGACGGGGGCGGGCAAAGGGCGTCTCTCCGGAGCCGAGGGCTTCGGCGCGTTGGCCGGGGCCTCGACAGCGGATGAGGACACGGTGACCCCCTGGAGTGTCGGCGGTGTTCGGTGGGCAAGAGTAACGCGCCCTCGGCCGCGCGGCCCAACCAGTGCTGACCTGTGGCCG
This sequence comes from Amycolatopsis rhizosphaerae, assembly GCF_007713715.1. Lineage (GTDB taxonomy): Bacteria > Actinomycetota > Actinomycetes > Mycobacteriales > Pseudonocardiaceae > Amycolatopsis_E > Amycolatopsis_E rhizosphaerae. The sequence goes on along the minus strand of NZ_VJWX01000453.1, from coordinate 155 downwards.
GTCGCTCCACTGCCGTGAGGGGTCCCCTCACGGTCGATACGGCCAGGGTCCCGGCAAAGTCGCGTGAGTGTTGGCCGTGAAGGGTCCCTTCACAGTCGATATGACTGTGAAGGGACCCTTCACGGCGCCCCAGTCCCTCCCGCCGGGGGGCGAGG
>NZ_VJWX01000452.1 GCF_007713715.1 Amycolatopsis rhizosphaerae | reverse complement strand
CGCCATGGCCGAGTCCCAGCCCTCCGGGGTCCGGCTGGCCTTTCGCACCCGTGCCACCTTCGTCGAACTGGACACGCTGCCCACCAAACGGGTCTACGTCGGTGTCCCGCCCCGCCCGGACGGCGGGTACGACCTGCTCGTCGACGGCCGGCTGGCCGGCCAGGCGAGTGTCACCGGCGGCAACACGGTGACCATCGACCTCGCCGCCGGGACCGCCGAGCACCGCCCCGGCCCGGTCGGCACCCTCCGCTTCGCCGAGCTGCCCGGCGGGGCCAAGGACGTCGAAATCTGGCTGCCACACAACGAGACCACCGAACTCGTCGCACTGCGCACCGATGCCCCCATCGAGCCCGCCCGGGAGCGGGGGCGCAGGGTGTGGCTGCACCACGGCAGTTCGATCAGCCACGGTTCGGACGCCGCGAGCCCGTCCACCACCTGGCCCGCCCTCGCCGCCGCGCTGGGCGACGTGGCACTGGTCAACCTGGGGCTGGGCGGCAGCGCTCTGCTCGACCCGTTCACCGCCCGCGCCCTTCGCGACACCCCCGCCGACCTGATCAGCGTCAAGATCGGCATCAACCTGGTCAACACGGATCTGATGCGCCTGCGCGCCTTCGGCCCCGCCGTGCACGGCTTCCTCGACACCATCCGGGAAGGCCATCCGGAGATCCCGCTGCTGGTCGTCTCGCCCATCCTGTGCCCCCTCCACGAGAACGTCCCGGGCCCCAGCGCCATGGATTTCGCCGCGCTCGGCTCCGGCCGGCTGCTGTTCCGCGCCCTGGGCGATCCCGCGGAGCGGGCGAACGGGAAGCTGACGCTGGGCGTCATCCGGGACGAGCTGGCCCGGATCGTGCGGCAGCGGCGGGCCGAGGACCCGAACCTGCACTACCTGGACGGCCGGGATCTCTACGGCGAGGCCGACTTCGCCGAGCTGCCGCTGCCCGACCGGCTCCACCCGGACGCCGCCACGCACCGCCGCATCGGCGAACGGTTCGCCAAGCTGGTCTTCGCGGCGGACGGCGCCTTCGACCGCTCCCGCTAGCCGGGGCTCAGCCCGCGATCCAGCTGCCGTGAAAACCGGCGGGCACGCGGCCGGGCAGGTGGACCGTGGCGACGGGGGTGCGCAGGTCGGTGGCGTCGAGGATCACCAGGTCGCTGGTACCGCGCGTCTCGTCGTGGACGTAGGTGAGCAACCAGTTGGGTGGCGCGAACACCGCCTCCCCGGGGATCCTGCCCGCCGCGAAGGTGTGTGCCTGCGAACCTCCGGCATGCAGGTCGTACCGCACCAGCGTGTCGCCCGCCGTCACGTGCCCGTAGCGGACGTCCTGCCCGGCGAGGCGGTCGTCGATGCGCGGGAACTCGCAGGGCCGGTCGTCGAGTTGGTCCTCGGTGACCGTGCCCGTCGCGAGGTCGACGGTCCAGCGCCACAGCGTCGACGGCGCGTCCTCGTGGCCTGCCCACCACAGGTGCGGGTACCGCACGACGTACAGCACGATCCGGTCCCCGGCTTCGTGCGCGTTGAGGGTGTGGAAGACGTAGCAGGGGTCGACGGGGAACCAGCGCACCGGACCGTGGGGGCCGAGCCGGGACAGCACCCCGATCCGCGCCGCGTAGCCGGGATCCCAGTGGTAGGGCATACCGGCGGTGGCGGACGGATCGAACACCACGGGCAGGTCGAGGAACACCACGTGCCTGCTGGTGAGGGTGAAGTCGTGCATCATCGTCGGCCCTGGCACGTCCACCGGGCGGCTCAGTTCGAGCTCCCCGCGGGCGTTCGCCCGGTGGTAGGTGAGATAGGGCGGGCGAGGCGAATAGCCGAAGAAGTGGAGTTCCCCGGTCTCGGGGCAGAGCTTCGGATGCGCCGTCATCGGGGTGCGCAGCGCGCCGTCGAAGTCGTAGGGACCCACGGTGTCGAGTTCGCGGGTGACCTCGTACGGCAGCGAGGACTCCACGAGGGCGAGCGTCCGGCCCGCGTGGTGGATCACGTGCGTGTTGGCCAGTGACGCGGTCAGGTCGACACTTCCGTCCTCCCGGACGCGCGTCGTCTCGCCGGTGAAGCTGCGGGTGCGGACCCAGCGGTTGCGGTACCAGGCGGCGCGGCCTTTCTCCAGGCGCACCCCGTGGATCATCCCTTCGCCGAGGAACCAGTGCGCCGAGCCGGAACGGGGGTTGGGGCCGTTGCGCAGGTACCAGCCGGTGAGCTCGGGCGGCAGAGCGCCGGTGACGGGCAGGTCGAAGGCGGTGCGTTCCTCGGTCACCGGCGCGTAGACGCCGCGCAGGTGGAAGCCGGTTTCGGTCATGCCGCACCGCCCAGCCTGCTCGCGTAGCGCGCCCGCACGATGCGCGGGTAGCGGACGGTGAACAGCACCGGCACCGCGAAGCTCGCGATCTTGAGCGTGACCACGGCGGCCGTGGCGTGCGGGGCGAAGGCCAGGAGAAGGCCCAGCGCGAGGGCCTCGAGGGTGAAGGCGGTGGCCCAGACCGCGGTGATGACCGCGTTCGTCCTGCGGAACACGGGATTGTCCCAGAGCGAGCGGTCGGCCATCTGGCGCGCGACGCCCAGGGTGAACGGGCGGCCGAGGGCGAGCGAACCCCAGGCGGTCAGGCCCAGCCAGGCCGAGGACAGCGTGACGACCTCGTCGCGCACCGGGGAATCGGGGGCCACGAAGGCGACCACGGAGAGCGCGGCGAAGAAGAGCGCGGCGCTGAGTTCGATGACCATCGCGTCGAGCGGGGTGCGCCGCAGGAGTCCCCACCCCGCCACGGCGCAGGACAGGCCGAAGCCGATGAGGGCGCTGGTGCGCCAGTCGAACTGCGTCGCCACGACGGCGTACAGGATCCAGGGCGCGAAGCTGCGCAGGTAGTTCACCGGTCCTCCCAGATATTCCAGTTGTGACATGTCGAAACTAGAAGCTCCTGAAGTGACCTGTCAATACTGGAAGGTAAGATCGGCGCATGAGCCTGAGACACGCCCTGCTCGGCCTGCTCGCCGGTAGCCCCGGCAGCGGCTACGACCTGCTGCGGAAGTTCGAAATTTCGCTGGCCAACGTGTGGCCCGCCACCCAGAGCCAGGTCTACACCGAGCTTTCCCGGCTCGCCGACACCGGCCACATCGAGGTCACCGCCGAGGGCCCGCGAGGGCGCAAGGAGTACGCGATCACCGACGACGGCCGGGCCGAACTCCGGCACTGGATGCTGGAGGTCCCGCCCCAGCAGCGGCGCCGCAACGACCTGCTGCTGCGGGTCTTCTTCCTCGACACCGTGGATCCCGTCGAGGCCCGCGAGTTCCTCCTGCGCAGTCGAGACCAGGTGGCGGAACTGCGGGACGGGCTGCGCAAGGTGAGGGAGTCCGTCGACTGGGGGGACGACTCGCTGTCGGTGTACGGCACGCTCGCGCTGGAATGGGGCCTGCGCTACGCCACGATGCACGTCGAATGGGCCGAGTGGGCGATCGGGCGGCTGCCGGGGAAATAAACCCGCGGCCCGGCCGGTTGCGCCGATCATGAGCAGCGAAGGACGGGGCCGGGTACGGGCCGAGCGGGGCGCCAAGCGGGTGCGGGCGGTGTTCGGCGGCAGGTTCGTCGCCGACACCATCCGGCCGCTGATGGTCTGGGAGGTGCCCTACTACCCGACGTACTACATCCCCCGCGAGGACATCGCGGCAGGCGTGCTCGTGCCTTCCGGCAACACCCACCACTCGCCCAGTCGCGGGGACGGCAAGCTCGAGACGGTCCGGGTGGGGGAGCGGGAGGCCACGGACGCCGCGCTGGAGTACGCGGACTCCCCGATCGAGGAGCTGCGCGGTCACGTCCGGCTGGACTTCGCCGCGATGGACGCGTGGTTCGAGGAGGACGAGGAGATCTTCGTCCACCCGCGCGACCCGCGCACCCGCGTGGACGTCCTCGCCAGCTCCCGCCATGTGCGGGTCGAGATCGACGGGGTGACGGTGGCCGATTCCCGCAGCCCCCGGCTGCTGTTCGAAACCGGCCTGCCCACCCGGTACTACCTGCCCAAGACCGATGTCCGGCTGGACCTGATCGAGCCCAGCGACACGATCACCCGCTGCCCGTACAAGGGCGAGGCGGAGTACTACTCGGTGCGCATCGGTGATCGCGTGCATCCCGACATCGCCTGGTACTACCGGATGCCCCTGCCCGAGAGCCAGAAGGTGCAGGGACTGGTGGCCTTCTACGACGAGAAGGTCGACGTCTACCTCGACGGCGTGAAACAGGAGCGCCCGAAGACCGTGTTCGGCTGAGCTTCCCGACTCGAACCGCTGCCACCGCGGGCTCTAGTCTCCAGGCATGTCCGATCGCTTGTATTTCCGCCAACTGCTCTCGGGGCGCGACTTCGCCGTGGGCGATCCGATCGCCACGCAGATGGTCAACTTCGCCTACCTGATCGGGGACCGCGAGACGCGGGAAGCGGTGATCGTGGACCCCGCGTACGCGGTCGGCGATCTGCTGGACGTGCTGGCCGCGGACGACATGCGGCTCGCCGGGGTGCTCGCCACGCACCACCACCCCGACCACGTCGGCGGCACGATGATGGGTTTCACCCTCCACGGGCTGGCCGAACTGCTCGCCCGCGAACCGGTGCCGGTGCACGTCAACCGCGAAGAGGCCGAGTGGGTGCAGCGTGTCACCGGCGTGTCGAAGACCGACCTGACCCCGCACGAGCACGACGACGTCGTGCACGTGGGCGAGATCCCGATCCGGCTGCTGCACACCCCCGGGCACACGCCGGGCAGCCAGTGCTTCCTGCTGGAGGGGCGGCTGGTCGCGGGAGACACGCTGTTCCTGGACGGCTGCGGGCGCACCGACTTCCCCGGCGGGGACGCCGAGGCGATGTACCACAGCCTGCGGCGGCTCGCGGAACTGCGGGGCGACCCGGTGGTGTTCCCCGGCCACCGGTACTCGGCCGCCCCGTCGGCGCCGCTTTCGTCCGTGCGGGAGAACAACTACGTGTACCGCCCGCGCTCGCTGGACGAGTGGAAGGCCATGTTCGGCGGCTGAAACACCGGCGGCCGGAGGGGCCGGGGCGAGCCGTGAAGGGACCCTTCACGGTCGTATTTGCTGTGAAGGGACCCTTCACGGCCAACGCCTGCTGCCTCCCGGTCAGAGCCAGTCGGCGGCGACGCGGGCGGCCAGCCGCTCCAGCAGCGGGGCGGCTTCCGCCATGCAGCGGGTGACGTCCGGTTCGAGGTCGGTCAGCGCGTACGCGGCGGAAAAGCCGTGCTCCCGCAGGGTTTCCGGGGGCAGCGCGAGGCGCCCGGCCATCGCGACGACGGGGATGCCGAGCCGCCGTGCGGCCTCGGCGACCCCGGCCGGGCCCTTGCCCCGCAGGGTCTGCTCGTCGAAGGAGCCCTCTCCGGTGATCACCAGGTCGGCTCCGGGCAGCTTGGCCTCGAAACCCGTCATCTCCAGCACCACCTCGATTCCCGGCCGGAAGCGCGCGTGCAGCAGGGTGAGCGCCGCGTAGCCGGTGCCCCCGGCGGCACCGGCGCCCGGGGCGTCCGCCATCGCCGGATCGACCAGGTCCGCGAAATGCCCGAGCGCCGAGTCCAGCAGAGCGACCTCCTCCGGCGTGGCGCCCTTCTGCGGCCCGTATACCGTCGCCGCGCCCTGCGCACCCAGCAACGGGTTGTCCACGTCGCTGGCCACGATGATCTCGGCCGCCCGCAGGCGCGGGTCCATCCCGGTGAGGTCGACGTGCGCGAGATCGAGCAGCGCCTTCCCGCCCAGGGGGAGTTCGCGGCCGCCCTCGTCCAGCAGCTTGGCACCCAGCCCCCGCAC
>NZ_VJWX01000451.1 GCF_007713715.1 Amycolatopsis rhizosphaerae | reverse complement strand
CGGCGCACCCAGGGACGGCGGGTGCGGCGCCGCCGCGCCCGCCGTGACTCCTTGATCACCCCGGTATCCGCCCCGGTCTCGGCCCCGGTCTCGGCCTGTGTGTCCATCGCCTGCCTCTCCCCCGCCACGACACGCCCGCGGCCGCGACTGCTCCTCTTCGGACCCCACCCTGCCTCATGCGGTGTCAAGACTGTGAAACGGCTGTGGATACGGCGTTTTCGAATGGTGCCCCGGCGCCGGGTGTGATGATGTGGGTGCCGTGGCGACCAAGATGTTCACCCCGGCCGGCATGGCCACGATCTCGGCACTGCTGGCCCTGTGCACCGCCTGCGGTTCGGTCACCGGAAACGCGGAGAGCGCGGGCGGCAGCACCGGGAACACCGTCCCGGAAAGCTCTCCCGTCGCGCACGCGACCACCCCCGGGACGACCACCGGCGACACGACCGTCACCCCGGCGCCCGCTCCACCCGCCGGGCTCGCGGTCGGTGCCCTTTTCTCCGGGGACAGCCACTTCTGCACCGCCAGCGTGATCCACAGCCCCGCGGGGAACGTGGTGCTGACGGCCGCGCACTGCCTCAGCGACGGCTCGGGCGCGGAGGTTCGCGAAGATCTGACCTTCGTGCCCGGATACCACGACGGGGCGGAGCCGGTGGGCCGGTGGACGGTGACCGAAACGGTGATCCCGGCTGGCTGGTCCTCCGATTCCGATCCCGATCTCGACTTCGCGTTCCTCATCGTGCATCAGGACGGAAACCCGGCATCGGTGGAAAGCGTGGCGGGCGCGAACCTACTGGGCCACAACCGCGGTTTCAGCCACGAGGTGACCGTCAGCGGATACCCGGACTCCCAGGACGCCCCGCTGGTCTGCCACAGCACCAGCAGCGAGTTCACCACCTACCAGGAACAGGTGGCCTGCCCGGGGTTCACCAACGGCACCAGCGGCGGACCATGGGTGACCGATGTGGACCCCGCGACCGGGTACGGCACCGTGATCGGCGTGATCGGCGGCTACCAGGAGGGCGGGGACACCGCCGACCTGTCCTACAGCGCCTACTTCGACAGCGACATCCAGCACCTGTTCGACTCGATCGGTTCGCGGTAGCGGCGGCCGTCACCCCACCGGTGGTTTCCCAGAGTGTGATATCGCGCGAATTCGCCGTCGGCCGGCATTAGGGTCGGCCGCACGATCACCACCGGGAACAATTTCTTTCGGCATGCGAAGAAATAGTCCCGCCGGTGGCCGCCGAATTCCGATCCGTCCTGGAGGAACCGTGTCCGTCACCGACGAACTGCTCGCCAACAACGCTCGCTACGCCGAGACCTTCACCGGCCCGCTCCCCCTGCCGCCTGCCAAGCACGTGGCCGTGGTGGCCTGCATGGATGCCCGGCTCAACGTCTACGGCGCGCTCGGCCTCGCGGAAGGGGAGGCGCACGTCATCCGCAATGCCGGCGGAGTGATCACCGAAGACGAGATCCGCTCACTCGCCATCAGCCAGCGCCTGCTCGGCACCCGGGAAATCATTCTCATCCACCACACCGACTGCGGAATGCTGACGTTCACCGACGAGGAATTCCGGCAGGCCATTCACGATGAGACCGGGATCAAACCGCCGTGGGCGGCCGAGGCGTTCACCGACCCCGATGCCGATGTCCGCCAGTCCGTCGCCCGCATCAAGGCCAGCCCGTTCATCCCGCACACCGATTCGGTCCGCGGCTTCGTCTTCGACGTGGCGACCGGCAAGCTCAACGAGGTCGCCTGAGGAGACCCGGATGTGCCGTGAAGGGCCCCTTCACGGTCGAATCGACTGTGAAGGGGCCCTTCACGGCTCACCCCAGGCATCGGGTGCGGCCGTTCCGGGGACGGGAACTAGACTCCACGGCCAAAGCGGGCGACGACGCCGAGGCGGGTGGATGAGCGAACAGGCACGGCAGGCACCGGACGCGACCCTGCTGCGGTCACTCACCGGCTCGTCACTGTCCCGGCTGCCGAAGCTGGCCGAAAGGCTGGTGGACCAGGTGTGGGAGGACATCTACGTCCCGCGCGGTCCGGTCCCCAAGGACGATCTGTGGCGGTCCTGCCACGACAACCTGGCCAGCATGCTCAAGACCCTGCGCGGGGCCCCGTCGGCGTCCGCCCTGCTCGAAACGGCGCGTTCCACCGGTTCCCGCCGTGCCTGGCAGCGGTGCCCGCTGCCGTGGGTGCAGCACGCCTGGCGGGTCGGGGGCCAGGTGATGTGGGAGGACTTCGCCGCGCAGGCGGGCAGTGACGACGCCGACGAGTTGCGGCGCCTCGTCGAGTCGGTCACCACGGTGTGGGGCGTGGTCGAGGGTTTCTCGGCCGAGATGGCGGCCACCTACCAGTCGGTGGAGCAGGACCTGCTCGGCGAGCCCGACCGCCGCGTGCTGGAGCTGCTCGACGCGGTCCTCGACGGTACGCTCGACGGCCGCCTTACCGGTTCGCCCGGCGAAGCGGCCCGGACGTTGGGGCTGCCCACCGGCGGGCCATTCGTGGTGATCGTGACCGAGGAGTCGCGCCAGGCCACGCTCCGCCACCTGACCCGCACCCTGCGCCTGCAGGGCCTGCCCACGGTGTGGCGCCGCCGCGGCGGGCCGGCCGTGGGCATCGCCGCGGCCGGGGACCGCGATCCCGAACCCCTCCGCACCGCGCTCGACGGGGTGCTCTCCGGCCGCACCGGGCTGTCCCCGGCCGTGACCGGGTTGCCGGACGTGCCGGAGGGCCGCCGCCTGGCCGAACTGGCCATGAACACCGTCCCGCCCGGCACGACCGGCGTCGTCACGCTGGACGAGCACCTGCCGGACGCGCTGCTGATCAGCTCACCCCGGCTGGCCGGGCGCCTGATCGAGGTGACCCTCGGGCCGCTGCTCGCGCTCCCGGCCACCGAGCGTGACGAGCTGCTCGGCACCGCCGAGGCCTGGCTCCGCTCGGCCGGTTCCGCGGTGCAGGCGGCCCGCCTGCTCTACTGCCACCGCAACACCGTGCTCAACCGCCTGGCCCGCATCCACCGGCTGACCGGGCTGGACCTGGCGGACACCGGCTCGTGGTCCCAGGTCTCGCTCGCCCTGTCGGCGCTGCGGTACCAGCGGGGTCAGGCCCCGGGCGCGGGCTCCTCCAGGGACCGGGGCATCCCCTCGGGGTAGAACCGTTCGCGCAGCGTCTTCTTCGAGAACTTCCCGGTGCTGGTCTTGGGCACCTCGTCCAGGAAGAACACCTCGTCGGGCAGCCACCACTTGGCCACCCGGGGCCGCAGGTGCTCGATGATGTCCCCGGCCTCCAGCCGCACCCCCTCGGCGAGCACCACGCACGCCACCGGCCGTTCCGACCACCGCTCGTCCGGTTTGGCGATCACCGCCGCCTCGGCCACGCCGGGGTGCGCCATGATCTCGTTCTCCAGCTCCACCGAGGAGATCCACTCGCCACCGGACTTGACCAGGTCCTTCGTCCGGTCGACCAGCCGCAGGTAGCCGTGCTCGTCGAGGGTGGCCACGTCGCCGGTGCGCAGCCAGCCGTCCTCGGTGAACGAGCCCGCCCCGCTCTCGTTGCCGTAGTACGAGGCCGCGATCCACGGCCCCGCGGCCTGCAGCTCACCGGCCGACCTGCCGTCCCACGGCTGCTCCTGCCCGGTCTCGGGATCGACGATGCGCAGGTCGACCAGCGGCACCACCTGGCCCTGGCTCGCCCGGACGTCGGCGAGCGCGGCGGTGTCGAGCCCGTCGTGCTGGGAGCGGAGGGTGCCGAAGCTGGCGATCGGGCTGGTCTCGGTCATGCCCCAGGCCTGGGTGATCGGCAGGCCGATGCGCTCACGCCACGCCTCGGACAGCGCCCGCGGCACGGCCGAGCCGCCGCCGATGACCATGCGGAGGCTGGACAGGTCGAAGTCGCGCAGCAGCGGGACGGCACCCATCCAGATCGTCGGCACCCCGGCGGTGATGGTGACCCGGTGGCGCTGGACCAGGCCGAGCAGCGCGGCCGGCTGCAGCGCGGGTCCGGGGAACACCAGGTCGGCCCCGGCCATCACGGCCGCCGAAGGCAGGCCCCAGGCGTTGACGTGGAACATCGGCACCACCGGGAGCAGGGTGTCCCGCTCGCCGAGGCCCGCCGTGTCGGCGGTGAGGCTGATCAGGGAGTGCAGGACCGTCGAGCGGTGCGAGTAGAGCACGCCCTTGGGGTTGCCCGTGGTGCCGGAGGTATAGCACAGCGCGGCGGCGGTGTTCTCGTCGGCGACCTCGAACCGGCCGGCGAACGGCTCGGCCGCGGCCAGCAACTCCTCGTAGTCGTGCACGCGCTCGTCGTCGGGGATCTCCGCGTCGGCGCCGTCGTCCATCACGACCCAGTGCCGCACCCCGGTCAGTTCGTCCGCCAGCGGCCACAGGATCGGCAACAGCGAACGGTCGACGAACATCACCTCGTCGGCGGCGTGCTCCACGATGTAGCGGATCTGGTCGGCGAACAGGCGGATGTTCACCGTGTGCAGGACGCGCCCCGTGCAGGGCACCGCGAAGTAGAGTTCGAGATGGCGCTGGGTGTTCCAGGCGAAGCTGCCGACCCGCGCTTCGGCGCTCACGCCGAGCGAGTCCAGCACGGTGGCCAGGCGGCGGACGCGCCCCGCCCATTCCCGGTAGGTGACGCGGGTTTCCCCGGCGGGGCTCGCGGTCACCATGGACTTGTGACCGAACAGCCGTTCCGCCCGGTGGAACACGTGCGGCAGCGACAGCGGCCGGTCTTGCATCAATCCGTACATCGCCTCTCCTCGTCGAGCTCAGCGATGTCTTTGTGACACGAGCCCGCGCAAGGGGGCAAAACACTTCGACGAACTGCCCAACGCGGCGGCACGCCGGTTGGTCGGAATGCCCTCGTGGCGCCCGCCCGGGGTCAGTCGTGGTCGCGGCGGGCCCGGTGGTACTGCTCCCAGGCCCGCCGCTGGATCTCTTCCCGGTGCTCCGCCAGTTCGGCGAGGGTCTCCGCCGAACCGGGCGGCGGTTCCGGCGCGCGGCGGGTGAGGTGCTCGTAGAGGTGGCGGCAGGCGGCTTCCTCGCTGCCGAACCGCCGCACCGGCTCCTCGACGCCCCGCTCCCACACGCTCACGAGCCAGCCGTCACCGGTCTCGCGCAGCACGTGGTAGGAGTCCAGCCGGGGCGTGCCCGGGCTGCTGACACCGGGGATCAGGTACTCCGCCTCGGGTACCCCTGCTTCGCGGAGTGCGGCGTCGAGTTCGTACCGGTTCATCGGCCCTCTCCCGCCCTGCGTCATCAGTTCACCGGTTGAAGGTAACCATTGTCGATCAGGAACTGCGTGTCCACGCGCTGGTTGAGCGGATTGGGCACGTAGTTCGGGTTCACGACGTACTGCAGGCCACCCCCGGGCTGCCCGAACCAGGCTGCCGCGGCGCCCGCGTCAACGTCGAACGGCTTGAGCACCCTGAAGACGTGGTAGTTGTTCGGGTACCTGGGGTCGATCGTGTCGAGGTTGCTCGGCGGCAGGGCCCGCTTCTTGTAGAGCACACCGAAGGGCGACAGGAACCGCCCGCTGTTGGCGCCGAACCGGTCGATGTACTGCCCGGTCATGAGGGTGACGCGGGTCCGTCCGTCCTCGAAGCCGTCGTTCGGCGGGTATCGCCAGCCGCTGACCGTGTAGTCCCAGTAGCAGGCGATGAACTGGCGTGGGGACAGCGCATCCGTGCGGTGGTAGCCGCGCAGCAGCGGGCCGACGAGGCCCCTGGTCGGCAGGTGTGCCGGACCGAGGCGCCAGTCGCCGAGGAAGTAGCGCTCGAACGGGGCCGGAG
>NZ_VJWX01000450.1 GCF_007713715.1 Amycolatopsis rhizosphaerae | reverse complement strand
GGGCGGCCTCGGCGCGTTGCAACAGGATCCGGGCGCGGTGGGCGTCGATCCGGTCCGGGTCGATGATCAGCCGGTAACCCGGGGCGACCGTTTCGATCAGTGCCTGGTCGGACGGCTGGACCGAGCGCATCACGCGGCGCAGCAGGGAAACGTTGCCGTGCACGATGGTGCGGGCGGTGGCGGGCGGGTCGTGCCCCCACAGCGCGTCAATCAACTCGCCCAGGCCGATGATCTTTTCCGCGTCGAGGGTGAGCAGTGCGAGCAGGCCCCGCACCGCGGGCCCGCCGATGGCGAGGGGACGGTTGCCCGCCAGCAGCCGGACCGGACCGAGCAACTGGATCCGCAAGGGCTCGCGCAAGCCTGCCCTCCCTCGCACCCGATGCGACCCCGTACCACCGGTCCCGATCCAGTGGTGCGGGGCCGCACTCGGTAAAACGTGCGACGGGCGGGTGCTCCCCCCGCCGGACTCGGCGCCGGCGGTCGCACAGGACTCACCCCGAGCAAAGGAGAACCCACGCCACCGACGACAACCTCGACCGCTCCGGCACCTGGCCGGTGCGGTGGCGCTACCGTAACAGCCTGCTACAAGGCTGCTACAACCGGCCAGGCCATTAAGGACGGTTATCGCGTAATTGGGGTGAAGTCGCGGCTCGCGATGAACGGCGGCCTCGGTTTCGCGGCGCCGAACGGTGCGGTCAAAGCGTTTTCCACACTGTTGAAGACCAGGAAAATGTTCGACCTCGGGTACGGCGTGATGTTGTTGCCGGAGCCGTGCATGACGTTCGAGTCGAACCACAGCGCCGAGCCCGCGGGCCCGGTGAACTGCTCGATCCCGTGCTCGGCGGCGAGGGCGGTGATGTCCTCTTCCCGCGGCACCCCGATGTCCTGCTGCTTGAGCGAGCTCTTGTAGTAGTCGTCCGGCGTCTGCCCGACGCACGGCACGAACGTGCGCTGCGAACCGGGCATCACCATCAGCCCGCCGTTGAACGGGTAATTGTCGGTCAGCGCGATCGAGCAGCTCACCGCGCGCGGTTTCGGCATCCCGTCCTCGGCGTGCCAGGTCTCGAAATCGGAATGCCAGTAGAAGCCGGTTCCCTTGAACCCGGGCATGTAGTTGACGCGGCTCTGGTGGATGTAGACCTCCGAGCCCAGGATCTGCCTCGCCCGGTCGAGAATCCGCGGGTCCAGCACCAGCTCACCGATCAGCGCGCTGATCCGGTGCACCTCGAAGATCGATCGGACCTCCCCGCTGACCTGCTCGGTGATGACCCGCTCGTCCGCCTTGAGCGCCTCGTCGCCGGACAGGCGCACCAGCTCCCGCCAGTAGGTCTGCACCTCGCCGGGGGACAGCAGCCCCTCGACGATGTGGTACCCCTTCGCGTCGTGCGAGGCGAGCGTGGCCGCGTCGATCGGGCCGTCGGCCCCGGTGCCCCAGACCGTCGGGTCGGTACGTTCGATCGGCTCGGCCACGCCCGTGACCCGGGTCGGGTAGGCGTCTTCGACACCGGTGTCCATGATGGTCAAAACGGTTCGCCTCCTTGGCTACCCCTCTGTCTTTTCGGTTGGGTGGCGGGAACGGGGAACGGGATCAGGCGGACTGCTCTTCTCCGCCGGTGTCACCGGTGTCCGCGACGGGTTCCCGGACGAGCGGGTACACCCCGTTTTCATCGTGCACCTCCCGTCCGGTCACCGGCGGGTTGAAGACGCAGACCGTCTTCATGTCGGTCCTGGGTCGCACCTGGTGCCGGTCGTGGTCGTTGAGCAGGTAGAGCGAACCCGGCCGCAGCGGGAAGGTCTCGCCGGTTTCCTTGTTGGTGATCTCGCCTTCGCCCTCGTAGACGAACACGGCTTCGATGTGGTTCGCGTACCAGAAGTCGTTCACGGTCCCCGCGTAGAGCGTGGTCTCGTGCACCGAAAAGCCGACCTTCTCCCTGGCCAGGATGATCCGCTTGCTGCGCCAGTTCGGGGTCTTGATGTCGGCGTCGGTGTCGGTGATCTCGTCGAGGGTGCGGACGATCAAAGGTCTCTCCCTTACTTGGCCAGAACGGACTTGACGGACTCGTCGATGATCTGCAGCCCCTCGCCGATCTCGGCGTCGGAGACGGTCAGCGGCGGCAGCAGCTTCGCCACCTCGCCGTCGGGGCCGGAGGTCTCCATCAGCAGGCCGCGCTCGAAGGCGGCGGCGCACACCCGGCTCGCGATCTCACCGCTGGGGAGTTCGAGCCCGCGGGCCAGCCCGCGGCCCTTGGCGGTCAGCCCGGCCTCGGGATAGGCCTCGGCGATGCCCTCCAGCGCGGCCCCGATCCGTTCGCCCTTCGCCCGTGTGGACTTCTCGAGCTCGTCGTCGCTCCAGTAGGTGCGCAGCGCCTCGGTGGCGGTGACGAACGCCGGGTTGATCCCGCGGAAGGTGCCGTTGTGCTCGCCCGGCTCCCACACGTCGAGCTCGGGCTTGATCAACGTGAGGGCCATCGGCAGCCCGTAGCCGCCGATGGACTTCGACAGGCACACCATGTCCGGTTTGATCCCGGCGTCCTCGAAACTGAAGAACGGCCCGGTGCGCCCGCAGCCCATCTGCACGTCGTCGACGATCAGCAGGATCTCGTGCCGTTGGCACAGTTCGGCCAGCCCGCGCAGCCAGTCCACACCCGCGGCGTTGATCCCGCCCTCGCCCTGCACCGTCTCCACGATCACCGCGGCCGGCTCGTTGAGGCCGCTGCCGGAGTCCTCCAGCAGCCGCTCGAAGTACAGGAAGTCCGGGTACACGCCGTCGAAGTACTGGTCGTAGGGCATCGGCGTGGCGTGCACGAGCGGCACCCCGGCCCCGCTGCGCTTCATCGAGTTGCCGGTGACGGACAGCGCGCCCAGGGTCATGCCGTGGAAGGCGTTGGTGAAGTTGATGACCGACTCCTTGCCGGTCACCTTGCGGGCGAGCTTCAGCGCGGCCTCGACGGCGTTGGCACCGCCGGGACCGGGGAAGATCACCTTGTAGTCGAGTTCGCGTGGCCGGAGGATCTTCTCTTCCAGGGTCTCCAGCAGGTCCCGCTTGGCGACGGTGAACATGTCGAGCGCGTGCGTCACCCCGTCGCGGGCGAGGTAGTCGAGCAGGGCCTGCTTCAGCACGGGGTTGTTGTGCCCGTAGTTGAGCGCGCCCGCCCCGGCGAAGAAGTCCAGATACGGCGTGCCGTCCTCGCCGAAGAGCCGTGTGCCGACGGCCCGGTCGAACACCACGGGCCAGCCACGGCTGTAGCTGCGCACTTCGGATTCGAGCTTTTCAAAGATGCTCACTGGCGTTTTCATCTCCCGACTGATCCCTTATCGGACCGTCATTTCCGGGCTAACCCCGGGAAAGTGGCCCGATACGGTAGAGGTCCTCTTGCTCGTGCAGTTCACCCTCGTTGGGAAAGTCCGCTCTGGCGAACAGCGCGGATCTCTCCAGTGGCGCCTGCCAACGCTGTGCGAAGGAGGTGAACAATCTGATCGACGCCGAGTTGTCCGGGGTGATCGTGGTCTCCAGGTAGCGGACACCCCGCTCGATCAGCCCGCGGAAGAGCTCGTCCAACAGGGTCCCGGCCAGACCGCGGCCACGCTGGTCCGCGTCGACGGCCACCTGCCACACCAGCGCTGTGTCGGGCGTGGAAGGCCTGCGGTAGGCGATGACGAAACCCACCGGCCGACCGTCCACTTTGGCCACGACCGAGGTGTCGGCGAAATCGCGACACCACAACAAATACGCATACGGCGAGTTCAGGTCGAGCTTCTGGGAATCCCTTGCGATTCGCCACAGCGCAGCGCCGTCGGCCTTGGTCGGAGTTTCGATCAAGTGCTTTCCGGACATGTCAAAACAAGCTAACAGAGTTCGTTAGCCCGTTCAGCCCACGAGGTGACACACAGGCGAGCTACCTGCAACAACGAAGAAACACGTGTGACAATGACGACAGAAACGTATCATTTTCGCGCAGAATATGGTATAAGCGCGCTCTTCGCCCGCTTCGCGCGAATGGTTCCGGCCCGCACCCTCTCCAGCGTCGGTGGGGCTCATTTCGTTACACGGTAGTGGCGGCGCTCAGGGCACGCGACTCTGCGGAGCGGGGTCGCAGGCGGCCCAGAACCGTGCTCCGAACCGCGACAGCCGGACGCTGTGCCGCACCAGCCGCGCCCGCTTGACCGAGCGCACCGCCTCGCGCACCACCTCGTCGGTCGCCAGGATCTCGTGCTGCGAACTCAGGGCGGTTTCGTCCGGACCCACCTCGACCAGGCCGAGCCCGGCCAGGCGGGTCAGGTAGCTCGGCACCTCTTCGGGCAGGGTCACCCCGGCGGCCTTGCCGACGGTCGAGGCATTGCGCAGCACGACCCGGCCGCCCCGGCCGAGCACGTCGACCGCAGGGAACGCCGAACCCCGCGCGAGCACCGCCAGTATCCGCGCCTCGTCCGGCGTGAGCTGCCGCAGCACGGTCGCGTAGAGGTACTCACGGGACTGCGCACGGTCGAACCCGGCCGAACTGTCCATCAACTGCTTCATCGCGGCCCGCAACGGCTCGCCGGCCACGACGAGCACGCCGTCACCAGGCCGCTGCTCCGCCGAGGGCCTCGCAGGGGGCGTCACCACATACGGATCGTCCATCGAATCGAGGCGTTTCCGCAGTTCGGACACCAACTGACGTTCCACGCCGCGCAAACCGGCCTCGGCCAGCCCCGCGCCGGGCAACAGGCGGGTCAACGACAACCCGGTACGCGCGGCCCACCCGGCGAAGCGGCCCGCACGCCGCAGCAAGGTCGGATCCTGCGGGGAGGCGACGACGAGCACTTCTTCCCTCGACACGCGGTGATGCTAGCCGAGGCACCGTTACCGCGAATCCGCCTTGCGGGTGGGCCGTCAGCGCCTGGCCCGGTGGGCGCGTTTGGTGACCCGCCGCAACTGCATGATGCGGGCCGCGCCGACCAGCGCGACCACCAGGGCACCCGCGACCGCGGCGAGCAGCATCGCGACTCCCAGCGGCATCGTCCCGGTCGCGGCCAGGAAGTTGACCGTGACGTTGCCGAGGTTCTGCAGGATGAACACCAGCAGGAAGACGAACAGGACGAGAGCCACCACAACGGTCACCCACGTGCCGCTGACCCTGGTGCGGTGCAAGGGCGGCTTGGTCGGGGCGGATGGCCCTTCCTGGCGGCCTTGCGGCTTGCCATCCTGCGGAGCGGTCATATCGCCATTGTGGGACGGAGCGGTCGATCGTGCCGGTCAGCGGGCCCCCGCGGGGGACCACAGCAAGGTCACCATGGCCCGCCCCGAAGAACCGAGATCCGGCGGCACCGCGCGGTCGACCCCGAGTCCGGTCAGCGCGTCCGCGACCTCGCCCGCCCGCTCGGCCGGCAGGCAGAGGCGTCGCCGGGTCACGTCCACCAACTCCTCGAACCGCGCGTGCTCCGGGGAGGGCGGCTTGTGCCAGCGGATGACCTCGGGCTCCACACCCAGCTCCCGCAGCACGGCCACGGCGTCGTCCGCGGTGGGCCCGTCCGGCCGGTCGATGCCGTGGAAGTGCCGCCACAACGGGTTGAGCGAGGTCAGGGGGTGCACTGCGGCCGTCTCCACCACGACCCGGCTCCCGGCGTGCTCCTCCAGCGCCCGCACGAACGGCGGAAGATCGGCGACGTTGAACAGCACGTTGCCGCAGACCACCACGTCCACCGGCTCGACCTGCGCGGCCACCTCCGGCCAGCGGCCCCGCACCGTACGGCAGGGCAGCGAGAGCGCCCGCGCACGCTCGGCGAACGCGGCGAGCAGGCCCTCGTCGGTGTCGACGGCGGTGATCCCGGTGATGG
>NZ_VJWX01000044.1 GCF_007713715.1 Amycolatopsis rhizosphaerae | reverse complement strand
GGCGTAGGCCGCGCCCAGTTGCTGCACCTCCACCACGACCAACTGGCCCTGTGGGCCGTCCGGGGTGGCGGTGTAGGAAAGCCGGGTCCCCGGCGAGAAGTACTGCTGCTTGACGTTGAGGTTGCCCTTGGCGTCGGCGTACTGGACGTTGACCAGCCACGGGGTGTCCCGGATCGCGGCGGGCACCGAAATCTGCACCGGGGCCCCGGGGCGGACCTTCAGCGTGACCGCGGCATCGGGGTACTTGTCGCAGTCGCGCACCAGTACGTCACAGTGGAGCACCGGTTTCGCGTTCACCGTGTGGCCGTCGCCGTAGAAGGTGACTTCGGGCGGGCCCACGGAGGTGGCGCAACCGGTCACCACGAGGGCACCGGCGGCCAGCGCCGTCAGCTTTCCCGTGCGCCGCCGGCGGCCGTGCACCACCGCGCCCCGATTCCCCCGCACCACGTCCTGTTGACTCACCCGACTGTGCCGCATGGGGGGAACATTACGAGCCGGTCGTGCGGACCGGCTGTTCGGCCCTTCTCCTCGTGGCCCACGACACGAGCGAGCCGCCGCGCCGCAGCAGCACCGTCTGGGTCAGGCCGAGAGCCAGTAGCAGCGACACCACCAGGAAGCCGACCCAGTAGATCGGCGGGAGCAACAGCCCGATCGCGCCGCCGAGGCACCAGGCCAGTTGCAGCACCGTTTCGGAGCGGCCGAACGCCGAGGCGCGCGACTGTTCGGGCAGGTCGGTCTGGATCACCGCGTCGAGGCTGATCTTGGCCAGCGCGCTGGCCGTGGCGCCGACCAGGCCGACCACGGCCGCGGTGGCGATCCCGGCGAGGACGGTGGCGAGCACGGTCGAGCCGAGCGCCGCGGCGAGGGAGCCGATCACGACCTGCCCCGGGTGGCCGAAGTGCAGCCGCGAGCCGAGCGCGTTGCCCGCGAACCCGCCGATCCCGGCGGCGGCGCCGATCACGCCGAGCAGCAGCAACTGGGTGAACGGGGTCTGGCCGGTGCTTTCGGCGTGCGCCTTGACCGCGAAGGCCGCGAACATCATCAGAAACCCGGTGAGCACGCGGATGGCGGCGTTGCCCCACAACGAGAGCACCACGTCCGGACTGAGCGGCTGCCGCTTCTTCGGGCCGGGGCGGGCGTTGAGCGAGGTGGGCACCTCGCCCTCGGTGACCTCCACCCACGACGGGATGCGCATCGACTGCACGGCCGCGGCCACGCAGACCAGTGCGGTGAACCACAGTGCGCCCGCCGGGCCGGTCAGCGCGTTGACCCCGCTGGCGATCCCGCCGAACACCCCGCCCGCGGCCAGGCCGAAGACGGTGAGCCGCGCGTTGGTCTTGGACAGGGTGATCTCGGGCGGCACCACGCGGGGGGCGACCGCGGACTTGAGCACGGTGTACGACTTGGACAGCACCATCATGCCCAGTGCGGCCGGGTACAGGCCCCAGTCGTCGAAGTGCAGCGCCATGAGCACGGCCATCAGGCCCTGGCCGAGCGACGACAGGCACATGGCCAGCCGCCTGCCCCGCTGGATCCGGTCCAGTGCCGGGCCGATCACCGGGGCCACCAGCGCGAACGGGGCGATGGTGATGAGCAGGTACAGCGCGACCCGGCCGCGGCTCTCGCCGCTGGTGGCGGCGAAGAACAGGGTGTTGGCCAGCGCCACGGCCATGGTCGCGTCGCTGGCGTAGTTGAGCATCACCGCGTAGGTCAGTGCGGCGAGCCCGGACTTGTCGGCCCCGTCGGCCCTGGTGGCGCGCTGGAACACGCCGACCGCCTTGCCGCCGAGTTCACGGCTCCGCAGTGCGGCGACCCTGGTCACCGTGATCTTCTTCGGCAGCCGGGGGACGCCGGAGGGAGCCTCCAAGCGGCTGTGGTGCGTTTCCTCGTCCCGGGGTGGCTGCACGCCAGGCGGGTAGCCGTCGGTGTCGTAGTGCTCGTAGAGCGGTTCGGTGCGACGCGGCGGGGGCGGGTTCAGGCGTTCCGGCGGGCGCGGTGGGTAGGGCCGCGCCCCGCGCGCGGGTGGCGGCGAGCGGAAGGCACGCGTCGGCGGCTCTTCCGCCGGGCGCCCCGGGGGCTCGGCGTAGAAGGGGCTGGGCGTGCTGGGTCGCCAGGGCTGACCGGCTCCCGGTTCCGGCGTCCACTTCCGTTTGCGACCCACGGACCAATCTTGCCCCAACCGGGCGACGCCATGCCGCCTGATCAGCTGGTGCCGACGAATTTCACCCGGAACATCGTCGGCCACAGCTTCCCGGTGACGAGGAACTCGTCCGTGCCGGGCACGGCGGCGATCCCGTTGAGCACGTCGGCGTGGGCCTGCTGCTCGGGGGTGAGCAGGCCGGAGGCGTCGATGATGCCGGTCACCTCGCCGGTGGCGGCGTCGATGCGCAGGATGCGGCCGGTCTGCCAGACGTTGGCATAAACGGTGCCGCCGACGCATTCCAGCTCGTTGAGCTGGTCGTACGTCTCGCCGCCCGAGTGCACGGTGACCTCTCCGAGCGGGGCGAAGGTGACCGGGTCGCGGAAGGTCAGCCGGTCCGAGCCGTTGCTCATCACCAGGCGGCCGCTGTCCTGGTGGCACAGGCCCCAGCCCTCGCCCTGGTAGGTGACGCGCCGCTGTTCGGCCAGTGTGCGCGGGTCACGGGCGATGGCGACGCCGTCGCGCCAGGTCAGTTGCCACAGCACCCCGCCGGTGACGGTGATGCCCTCGCCGAACAGGGGGGCCGGTATCGCCGCCCGCACCGACGGCGGCTGCCCCGCCAAAGCCGCCCTGACCTCGGAGTGACCCTCCAGGCCGGTGCTCTCGTAGAGAAGGCCTCCGGAGAATTCGAGCCCTTCGGTGAACGCGGAGGTGTCGTGCGGGAGGGTGCCGAGCACGTCGACCTTCAACTGCGGGACGCGGGAGGCGGCCTGTGAGGACCCTGCCGCGCAGCCGGTCAGCGCCAGCCCCAGAGCGAGTGAAATCGTGGCGAGTGTGCGCATCGGCTCACCCTGACACGGACCCGTACCTCCCGCCCAGCGGTCCACTCGGCCGGGTGGCACCCGGCGACCAGCCCCGACTCACCTTTCCTTCGCTCGTCGCGTCACAATGAACTCATGACCCTGCTGCTCACCCTCGATGACGGTTCCGTCCAGCGGGCCCTCGCCGACGCCGTCGAGCTCGCCCGCGAGGCCGCGGTCGAAGAGGCCGGGGCTGAGCAGGTCGGCGCCCACGCGGGCGTCCACCGTGAGGACGCGGTATCCGCCAGTCACCTGTTCGAAGCGGCCGTTCCCGGTTACCAGGGCTGGCACTGGTCGGTCACGGTGGCCGCGGCAGGCCCGGACGCCCCGGTCACGGTGAGCGAAGTCGTCCTGATGCCGGGGCCGGACGCGCTGACCGCGCCGAAGTGGGTGCCCTGGGAGCACCGGGTGCGCCCCGGCGACCTCGGGGTGGGCGACATCTTCCCCACCGACGCCGAGGATCCGCGGCTGGTGCCCGCGTACCTGCAGTCCGACGATCCGGCGGTCGAAGAGGTCGCCCACGAGGCCGGGCTGGGCCGCGTGCACGTGCTGTCCCGGCTCGGGCGGACCGAGGCGGCGACCCGCTGGCGCAACGGCGAGTTCGGCCCGCGCTCCGACATGGCGCGCAGCGCGCCGGAGGCGTGCGGGACCTGCGGCTTCTACCTGCCGCTGGCGGGATCGCTGCGCGCGGCCTTCGGCGTGTGCGGCAACGAGATCTCCCCGGCCGACGGCCGGGTGGTGAACGTCGAGTACGGCTGCGGGGCGCATTCCGAGATCGAGGTCGAGCTGACCTCCTCGGTGCCGGTGGCCGAGCTGGTCTACGACGATTCCCTGCTCGACACCGAGCCGCTGGACAACGAGCCGTCCGCCGCGGAGACGCCTGACGGGGAGGCGTCCGACGGGGAAGCGGCCGAGGCCGGCGAGACGGTGGAGGCCACCGCGCAGGACGAGGTGGCCGACGGAGACGGCTCCGCCGAGTGAGCACACCCGAGCGGGATCCGTTCGGCACGGAGGCCCTGCGCGCGTCGGTACTGCGCGCGTGGGCCGATTCGCCGACCCGGTTCACCGAAGACACCAACGCCGAACGCGATCTGAGGGTGGGTGCCTACCGGGATCGCCTGCTGGTGGAGCTGGCGCAGAACGCGGCGGACGCCGCGCTGGCCGCGGGCGTGCCGGGCAGGCTCCGCGTCGAGCTCGCCGGAGGCGAGCTGAGGGTCGCCAACACCGGGGCACCGCTGGACGCCGTGGGGGTGGCCTCCCTGGCTTCGCTGCGCGCTTCGGCCAAGAGTGGCACCCAGGACACCGTGGGGCAGTTCGGGGTGGGCTTCGCCGCCGTCCTCGCCGTCACCAGCGAACCGCGCGTGGTGTCGCGCACCGGTGGGGTCGCCTTCTCGGAAGCGCGGACCCGGGAGGCGGTGGGACACGAGCCGGGACGGGACGGCGGGGTGCCGGTGCTGCGACTGCCGTGGCCGGTCGAGGAGGCGGTGCCGGAGGGGTTCGACACCGAGGTCCGGCTGCCGTTGCGGGAGGACGTCGATCCCACCGCACTGTTCGCAAGGCTCACCACCGAGGTCGAGGACCTGCTGCTCGCCCTGCCCTGGCTGGCCCGCGTCGAGGTGGGCGACTCGGTCTGGGAACGGTCGGCCGAGGACGAACAGGTGGTGATCTCCGCGCCGGACGGCACGGTCCGCCGCTGGCTGGTGCAGGGCGCGCCCGGCGGGTTGTGGGCGGTGCCCGTGGACTCCGGGCCGGTCCCGCTGGAGAGCGACGTGCTGCACGCGCCGACCCCGACCGACGAACGGTTGTCGCTGCCCGCGCGCCTGATCGCTTCGGTGGCGCTGGAGCCCTCGCGGCGGCGGGTCCTGCCCGGCGCCGATTTCACCGCACCGGCCCGCGCCTACCCCGATCTCGTCCGCCGGTTCGAGCCCGGACAGCGGCTTCTTCTGGTGCCCAGGGCCGGTTTCCCACTGTCCGAAGTGGACGCCAAGCTGCGGGAAGCGGTGCTCGCCGAGCTCGCGGCCCAGCCGTGGCTGACCGCGAAGGCGGGCGAGATCGCGCCACGGCGGGCGCGCGTGCTCGACGTCGAGTCGCCCGAGCTGGCCGCCATGCTCGGCGAGGTGGTGCCGAGGCTCGTTTCGGTGTCCGGGCCGGAGGCGGTCCGGGTGCTCGCCGCGGTCGGGGCGGAGCGGCTGGAGATCCCGGAACTCGTCGAACTGCTCACCGGGGCCGAGCACCCTCCTGGCTGGTGGCGCTCGCTCTACGACGTGCTGCTGTCGCTGGTGGAGGCCCACTGGGTGAGCGAGGAGGACCTGGGGGCGCTGCCGGTGCCGCTCGCGGACGGCCGCACCCTGCCCGGGCCGCGTGGCACGCTCCTGTTCGGCGCCTCCGCGGAACTGCTGGACCTGTTGGCCGGCGCCGACGTGGTCGGGCTTCGGCTGGTGCACCCCGAAGCGGCGCATCCCTTGCTGGAGCGGCTGGGCGCGCGGGAGGCCGGGCCCGCGGAGCTGCTCGAAACGCCCGCGCTGCGGGACGCGGTCGAGCGCAGTGCCGAGGACGCACTGTCCGGTTTGGACATACGGCCGCTCGTGGAAGCGGTGCTGCGCCTGGTTTCCGAGACCGGTGGGGAAGGCCTCGGGGCGTTGGCCCTGCCCTCGGAGGAGGGCTGGCGCCGGGCCGGCGAACTGGTGCTGCCGACCTCGCCGCTGCTGAGGGTGTTCGATCCCGAAGCGCTTGGCGAAGAGGGTCCGCTTTCGGTGCTGGACGAGGAGTTCGCGCAGCGCTGGCCGTCCAGGGTGCTCACCGCCGTCGGCGTCCAGGACTCCTTCACCGTGACCGCCGAGGGCGTCCGCGATCTCGACCTCGTCGCCGACGACGCGTGGCCGGAGGCGCTGCGGCTGCTGGCCGCGGAGCGGGACACCTGGCAGGAGCTCACCACGGGCCCGACCGGGCACTGGCTCGCGCGCAACGCGCTGCTCGCCGGGCACGCACCGGACTGGTGGCGGCTTCCGGAGGCGGACGCGCTCGCCGGGCTGTACGACCCGGTGCCGGACGTCGGGATCCGGGCGGACGTGCTGGCCGCGGCCGGGGTGCGCGCGGAACTCGTCGTCGACGACCTGGAAGACGCCGCCGATCTCCTGGACCGGCTGGGCGATCCGGCGCGGGTGGTGGCTCCGGGCCTGGTCGCGCGCGCCCACACCGAGCTTGCCAAGGCGGATCTGGACTGGGCGGAGCTCGACGCGCCGGAGCGTGTGCGGGCGCTCGACGGCACGGTGGTCGACGCCGAGCATGCGGCCGTGCTCGACCGGCCCTGGCTCGCCGCGGTATGGCCGACGGGACGGCTCGTCGCGGTCCCGGAGGGGGCGGAGTACCTCGCGGAGCTGCTGGATGTGCCGCTGCTCAGCGAGCTCGTCTCGGCGCGGCTGCCGGAGGGTGAGTACGTACCGTGGGCAGAGTTGACCGCGATCTGTCTGGCCGCGGAGCTGCTGGACATCCCGCTGCCCGAGGGTGGGGTCGTGGTGCACGAGGAGTTGATCGTCGAGATCGACGGTGTCAAGCACGACGCGCCGTGGTGGGTCGAAAGTGGCTCGTTTCACGGGGAACATCACGCGGAGGACACCCCGGCCGCGCTGGCGAGGGCCTTCGCCTGGGCGTCCGGCCACTGGGCGGACCGCCACCTCATCGAGACGCTGCTGGACGACCCGGACCCGCTGACCCTCTACACCTGACCGCGGTGCCCGTGGTGTCCACAGCGCAACGTGGCTGTCGGACTACCGACTGGTAATGCGACCTGACCTGGCTAGATTCCGGTCTGCGCGGAGCGGGAGCCGCGCCGGGCCGCGGCTCGCTGCCAGGTCATAATGCCCATGCCGATGAGGCTGAGCACGACGCCGGCGACGCAGGTCCACAGCCACACACTCGGCGAGTGACCGAATCCGAGGTCGTGGATCGCGAACGCGACGACCCCGGCCAGCCACGCGAAACACCCGACCACGACGATCGGGAACAGCGCGGTCAGGCGGGCGGGCAACTCCGGTACGGGACGCAAGGAGACCTTGCCGTCCCCGCCCTTGCTCGGATCGGTCACGTCAGGAAGGCTACCGGCGGGTCACCATCGAGCACCACGAAGGCGGAGGCATGGTCGCGCAGGACACGCGGTCGGGATTCGACCGTTTATTCAAGATCAGCGAAAGGGGGTCGACCACCGGCCGCGAAATCCGCGGCGGACTTGTCACCTTCGTCACGATGGCCTACATCATCGTGCTCAACCCGCTGATCATCGGCAGCTTCTCCGCCGGCGACGCCTCGGCCCACAAGGACGTCCTCGGCGGCATCCTGCCCGCGAACCAGGTGGCGGCGGTCACCGCGCTGGTCGCCGGGGTGCTGACCATCATGATGGGGCTGATCGCCCAGTACCCGTTCGCCATCGCGACCGGGCTGGGCATCAACAGCCTGCTCGCGGTCACCATCGCCCCCCAGGTCACCTGGCCCGAGGCGATGGGCCTGGTGGTGGTCGAGGGTCTGATCATCGTGCTGCTGGTGCTCACCGGCTTCCGCACCGCCGTGTTCAACGCGGTGCCCGCGGCGCTCAAGTCCGCGATCGCCGTCGGCATCGGCCTGTTCATCTCCTTCATCGGCCTGGTCGACGCCGGGTTCGTGCGGCGGCTGCCCGACGCGGCGAACACCACGGTGCCGGTGGGGCTGGGCATCAGCGGCTCCATCGCCTCGTGGCCGACCGCGGTGTTCGTGGTGGGCCTGCTGCTGACCGGGATCCTGGTGGCCAAGCGAGTGCGCGGCGGCATTCTGCTGGGCGTGCTCGGCACCACCGTGGTGGCGATCGTCGTCGAGTCGATCGTGCACGC
The DNA here is from genome assembly GCF_007713715.1 of Amycolatopsis rhizosphaerae. Lineage (GTDB taxonomy): Bacteria > Actinomycetota > Actinomycetes > Mycobacteriales > Pseudonocardiaceae > Amycolatopsis_E > Amycolatopsis_E rhizosphaerae. The sequence continues at coordinate 18,229 of NZ_VJWX01000044.1, read as the reverse complement.
GGGCCCGTCCATGGGCACGAACCCGAAGGGCTGGAACCTGGGCTACCCGGCCCTGCCGTCCAAGGTGGTCGGCCTGCCGGATCTGTCGCTGGTCGGCGACGTGTCGTTCGGGGCGTGGACGCGGCTGCCGGTCATCACCGTGGTCCTGCTGGTGTTCACCCTGGTACTGGCCGACTTCTTCGACGCGATGGGCACGATGACCGGCCTGGCCCAGGAGGCGGGCCAGCTCGGCAAGGACGGCCAGTTGCCGCGAGTCGGCCGCGCGCTGTTCGTGGAGGGCCTCGCGGGCGCCGCGGGTGGTTTCGGTTCGGCCAGCTCCAACACCGTGTTCATCGAATCCGCCTCCGGTATCGCGGAGGGCGCGCGGACCGGTCTGGCCAACATCGTCACGGGTGTGTTGTTCATCGCCGCGATGTTTTTCACACCGCTGTACGCGTCGGTGCCGGTGGAGGCGGCCGCACCGGCGCTCGTGGTGGTCGGCGCGCTGATGATCCGGCAGGTCAAGGAGATCGACTTCACCGACTTCTCGGTGGCGCTGCCCGCCTTCCTGACCATCGTGGTGATGCCGTTCACCTACTCGATCGCCAACGGCATCGGGGCCGGTTTCATCAGCTACGTCGTCATCCAGGCGGTCACCGGCAGGGCCCGCAAGGTCCACCCGCTGATGTGGATCATCGCCCTCGCGTTCGTCGCCTACTTCGCCGTCGGCCCGATTCAGGCCGCCCTGCGGTAGTTCCCGTGGCAAATCAGGGCCGTGAGGGACCCCCTCACGGCCCTGTTTGTTCGTACGGCAAAACTCTTCCGGGATCGTGAGGTATGCTAAGTATGTGTCCGATATGCGGGAGCGTGCCCTGGCGGGCCGGCTGAGGCTGGCCGTGGTGCGGCTCAACCGCAGACTCCGGGCACAGCGGACCGACCAGAACGTCTCGCTCACGCAGATCGCGGCACTGTCCACGCTGCACAAATGCGGGCCGCTCACACCGGGCAGGCTTGCGGCCAAGGAAGGCGTGCAGCCGCCGTCGATGACCAGGGTGATCGCCGCGCTGGAGGAGATGGGTTACGTGCGCCGTGGCCCTCACCCCACCGACGGCAGGCAGTCGATCGTCACGCTCACCGAGAGCGGGCTGAAGTTCATCGACGAGACCGTCTCCGCACGGGAGGCCTGGTTGGACCGCAAATTGGCGGAACTGAGCGGTGACGAGCGGGAAACACTCGCTCGCGCCGCCGAGATCATCGACAGGATGGCGGGGAACGAATAACGGTGCGGCCGAGAACGGGTAGCCAAGTCCAGAAGATCACCACTACGACGACAGCTACCCGGGGACAGGCCCCACCCGGCCGGATCCCGCGCAAGTCCGGCATGTTCGCCTCGTTGCGGGTACGCAACTACCGGCTGTTCTTCTCCGGCCAGGTCATCTCCAACATCGGCACCTGGATGCAGCGCATCGCGCAGGACTGGCTGGTTTTCGAGCTGTCCGGCAACAATCCCGTCGCGCTCGGCATCGCGGTGGCCCTGCAGTTCGCCCCGACCGTACTGCTGTCCCTGTGGGCGGGCGTGCTGGCCGACCGGGTCGACAAGCGGCGGCTGAGCCTGTTCATCCAGAGCGGGATCGCGCTGCAGGCGCTGGTGCTCGGGCTGCTGGACACCGCCGGGGTGGTCACCCTCTGGCAGGTCTACCTGCTGTGTGTCGTGCTCGGTGTGTTCAGCGCGCTGGATGTGCCGGTGCGCCAGTCGTTCGTCGCGGAAATGGTGGGACGCGACCAGATTCCCAACGCGGTCGCGCTCAACTCCGCGGTGTTCAACATGGCCAGGATCGTCGGGCCCGCGATCGCCGGGTTCGGCATCACCGCGGCCGGTACCGGCTGGATGTTCCTGGTCAACGCGATCAGCACGCTGGCCGTCATCGCCGGTCTGCTGCTGATGAAGCCGGACCGGCTGGTGCGCGGCCGAACGGTGCCGCGCGCGAAGGGGCAGTTGCGGGAGGGTCTTGCCTACGTGCGGGGCCGCTCGGACCTGGTCGCGGTGATGGTGCTGGTGTTCTTCGTCAGCACCTTCGGGATCACCTTCTTCACGTCGCTGGCGATCGTGGCGCGCAACGTCTTCGGCACCGCGGCCGACGGGTACGGCCTGCTGTCCACTTTGCTCGCTGTCGGGACGTTCACCGGTTCGCTGATGGCCGCCCGGCGTGGGGCGAAGCGCAAGCCGAACGTCCGGCTGCTGCTGATCGCGGCGGGCAGCCTCGGCGTGCTGGAGACGCTGGCCGCGTTCATGCCCACCTACCTGGTCTTCGGGATCGCGCTGATCCCGCTGGGCTTCGCCACGATCACGTTCCTCAACACGGCCAACGCGCTGGTCCAGACCGCGGTCAGCGCCGAGATGCGGGGCCGCGTGATGGGGCTGTACGTGCTGGTCCTCATCGGGGGCAGCCCGATCGCCGGGCCCATGGTGGGCTGGATGGCGACCACCTTCGGCGGCCGCTCGCCCTTTTCCATCGGCGGCGTGATCTCCGTGATCATTGCGGTGGCCTGCGCCGCCGTGCTCGCCCGCCGAGGCGGGGTGACCTTCCCGGGGCGTCGGCTGGCCGGTCTGCGCGTGTTGTTCTCCCGGTCCGAACCCGTCGTCGAGCTCCCCGTCGAACGTCGCGCGGCGCCCCGCCGGGTCAGCGCGCGAGCAAGGACGGCAGTACCGACTCGGCGAGCGCTCTGAGCGCCTTGCCGTCACTGCCGCCGCTGAAGCCGACCTCCTGGGCGGAGTCGTCGGTGAGCTTGACCGCGACCAGCTTGTCGGTGATCATCGCCGGCCTGCCGGCCAGCGTGTCCGGATAGACGCGGGGCGAGACGTCGTCGGTGTAGACGGCCTCGACCCCGCGCACGGTGCACCGCCCGTCGAACCGGGGCTTGGCCGTCCCGCCGAGTTCTCCGAGCAGGGCGGTGCACAACTGCCAGGAGATCACCGGCCACGGCGAGTCGGCGATGCCGTGCTCCGGCACCGGGGCCTGCTTGCGGAAGGCGATCGTCTGCGCCGCGTTCTGGGTGGGCAGGCTGGGCCCCGGGGCCATCGTGGCACGCACGACCTCGGTGGCGAGGGAGCCGGCCAGTTCGTCCGGTGCCTGGGTGACCGCCGGTGCGGTGGGGCTCGTCCGGCCGACCTCGACCAGGAGGAAGGGGTTGATCTGCGGCGTGGGGGCCGCCGAGGTCAGCCGCACGTCGAGCCGGGCGTTGACCTCCGGCGCCAGGGACTCGGCCTCGCCGGTGAGACCGGCGACATCGACGGTGTGCGGATCCTCCAGTGCGGCGGGCGCGGCGGCCAGCCTCAGGGTCACCTCGTGGGTGGCGGTGATCGCGTGACAGGCGCCGTCGCGGACCTCGCGCAGCGTTTTGGACCCCAGCAGCGCATCCCAGCGCTGCTGGCTGAGGGCCTGGCAGAGCACGTGCGGCCCGGTGTCCGGTGGCAGTGCCGTGAGCATTTCCCCGCTGGGAATCGGTACCGCGCGCAGGGCCTGGCCGCCCTTGGACGGCCAGATCGCGGGCAGCGTTGGCGCGGCGGCGGGCCGGTCGCGGACGTCGCGTGACCACAGGTAGCCCGTCGCGGTCGCCACCGAAGCGAAGGACAGCAGCACTCCCACCACGATCACGAGCACGGTCGACGTCTTCACGGACTGCAACCTATCGGGTGGCGGACCGGACGGAACGACGATCCCCTTGCCACAGCGATTCAGGTTAGGCTAACCTTATCGATATCCGCTTCGTGGTGGGAGCGGCAGTCAGTTCGGGAACGAACGTTGCCCCGTCGCCGGGAAGGATCCCGGCGACGGGGCTTCGTGCAGTTCGATCCCGAACAGGGTGCGATAGGCAGGCACGATCTCCGCACCGTCCAGCATCCGCTCGATCCGCTCGCCGTCCACCGTCTCGATCAGCCGGTCCCCGGCGAGGGTGACGCGACCCTGCTCGGTCGCCCGCGAGCAGGTCAGTCCCCGCGTGAAATGCGAGTCCGGTGAGGTCGCCTGCCACCAGCAGGTCGGGGCGAAATCCGCGAGTTCACGCGGGCGGCGCTCCAGCCGGTACGCGGGCTTCCCGTCGTGGTGCACGTCGATGTCGCCGTCCGGGGCGTCCAGCAGCAGGAACTCACCGTCCGGATCGGACTGGGACTCGCAGGCGTTCCAGCGCAGCGGGTGGCGGCTGAACCGGCCGAACCCCACGTCCACCAGCCACGGCTCGTCCAGGTCCACCCGCAGGGCGAGATGGTCGAACGGCGCGCCGAGGCTGCCGCCCTCGCCGTACACCCTGCCCGAGAGCAGCGAGACCTCGAATCCCAGTGCCCGCAGCAATGCGGCGAAGGCCCCGTTCAGCTCATAGCAGAACCCTCCGCGATGCCTGCGCACGATCTTGTCGAACAGTGCGCCGGAGTCCAGATCGATTCGCTCGGGCAGGTGCACGCTGAGGTTTTCGAACGGCACCGACAGCAGGTGGCGCTCGTGCAACTCGCGCAAGGCGGCGGCGGAAGGGGCGGCGGGACGTGCGGCGCCGATGCGCGCGAGGTAGGCGTCCACATCGAACGGAGCGCCAGGACGGGGGTGGGAACGGCTTGGCATGGGCCTACCGTCGCACCTCCACCGTGGTGGAGGTCAAGCCGATAAAAAACGGGGTCCTTCCGCAACGGGAAGGACCCCGGGGGTCAGGCTCGAACCGGTTTCAGACCAGCAGGCCGTTGCCGCCGGAAACGGCGTTGTCGAACCGCTTGCTGATCTCGCCCCAGTTGTAGATGTTCCACAGCGCCTTGACGTAGTCCGCCTTGACGTTCTTGTAGTCGAGGTAGAAGGCGTGCTCCCACACGTCGACCAGCAGGACCGGCACGGTCGGCAGGATCAGGTTGTTGTGGTGGTCGCGCAGCTGCTGGGTGATCAGCGTCTTGCCGATCGGGTCCCAGGACAGCGCCGCCCAGCCGTTGCCCTGGATCGTGGTGGCGACCGCGGTGAACTGGGCCTGGAACTTGTCGAACGAACCGAACGCCTCGTCGATCGCGGCGGCCAGCTCGCCGGTCGGCTTGTCGCCGCCTTCCGGCGACAGGATCTTCCACCACACGACGTGGTTCGCGTGACCGGCCAGGTTGAACGCCAGCGTGGTCTCCAGGCCGACGATCGAACCGAAGTCGCCCTTCTCGCGCGCCTCGGCGAGCTTGTCCAGGGTGTCGTTCGCGCCCTTCACGTAGGCCGCGTGGTGCTTGCTGTGGTGCAGCTCGTTGATCTCACCCGAGATGTGCGGAGCCAGCGCACCATAGTCGTAGTCAAGGTCGGGAAGCTCGTACCGGGCCATCAGCCCTCCTTCTTGTTCTGCCGCAAAATCCCTGCGCTACCAAACTAGTAGCTACCGTATCCAGTGGCTAACCGGGGAGCGGGCCGTCCGCGATCCGGGATGCCGCCAACGGACAGCCTGCAAGCTCCAGCTTGCTGGAGGTCAAGTGTAAGGGTGATCACGAAAAAAGCCTGCCGGGAAGTTTGCGTGGCGGTGCGGGTGGCGGAAGGTGTGCGGGGTGCCGGCCACGTGGCGTGATCAATCCTCCAGCGGCCAGGTGTGCACGGGTTCCTCGGTCCGGGCCAGTTCGAGATAGCGGGAGAGCATCGCCGACAGCGCGGTGTCGCGGTCCGTGCCGGCCCGCTGCGCGCGCGCCACCGTCTCCCGCTGCCACCACGCGCCGTTGCGGCGGGTGAGACACCGCTGCTCGATCACGCCGAGGAACCGGTTGATCGCCGACTCCGAAACGCGTGCCCGGCGCAGACCGTCGTAGGCGAGCGGGAGCAGCACCCGCAGCATCAGCTCGTCGGGGTGCAGCCAGCCGAGACCGGGCCAGTACAACTGCGCGTCGAAACCGTTGCGGGCGCCCGCGTAGAGGTTCTCCTCCGCGGACTGGAAGGACATCCGTGTCCATACTGGACGCTCTGCCTCGGCGAGCGCGCGCTGTGCGCCGAAGAAGAACGCCGCGTTGGCCATCATGTCCACCACGGTCGGCCCGGCGGGCAGCACCCGGTTTTCCACCCGCAGGTGCGGTCTGCCGTCCATCACGTCGTACACCGGGCGGTTCCAGCGCCACACCGTGCCGTTGTGCAGCCGCAGTTCGGTGAGCTTCGGGGCCCGCCCCGCCGCCAGTGCCTCCAGCGGGTCCTCACCGTCGGTCTCCGGGAGCAGGCCGGGGAAGTAGCGGACGTTTTCCTCGAACAGGTCGAAGATCGACGTGATCCACCGCTCGCCGAACCACACCCTCGGGCGCACGCCCTGGTTCTTCAGTTCCTCGGGGCGGGTGTCGGTCGCCTGCAGGAACAGTGGAATGCGCGTTTCGTGCCACAGGGCCTTGCCGAGCAGGAACGGCGAATTCGCGCCCACCGCCACCTGCACCCCGGCCAGGCACTGCGCCGCGTTCCAGTGCGCGGCGAACTCCTCGGGCGCGACCTGCAGGTGCAGTTGCACCGAGGTGCACGCCGCCTCCGGCAGGATCGACTCCGCCGAGGTGCGCAGCCGTTCCGGCGGACAGCCGGTCAGCGCGGCGCCGTCCATGGACAGCGTCATCTCCTCGCCGCGCGCCGCGAAGATCTGGTCGTTGAGCATGGTGTAGCGGGTGTTGTTGGTGATCCACTTCTGGTCGAAGTGGTCCGGGGTCAGGGTCGGCAGGATGCCGATCATGGCGGGCCGGGCGCCGGATGCGCCCGCCTTCTCCTCCGCCTTTTCGATGTATTCCCGCAGATCGTGTTCGAGGGCGAGCATCGAGTCACCGGCCAGCGGCCGCGGCGGCACGTTGATTTCGATGTTGTGCTGGGACAGTTCGTTGGTGAAGGACGGGTTGTCCAGCGCCTCCAGCACCTCGGCGTTGGTCATCGACGGGCGCATCGCGGCGTCGACCAGATTCAGCTCCACTTCCAGCCCGATATGTCTTCGGGGAAAGGAGAAGCCGCCCTCCGACAGCATCATTCCCAGCGTGTCGAGGCACCGTTGCACCTTGCGTCGGTACCGCGCCCGGTCGCGGGGATTGAAGCCGTCCGCCGAGAGATCCTGGCCCATCTGCTCCCTGCTTCTCCTGGTATCGCGGGCATCGCGGGCTCATCGACCACTATGCCTGGCGGACCACCGTGACACAGCATGTCCGCCGTCGGTATCGGCCAAATTGGTACAGTCGGCGATCCTCGCGGGCACCGGTGCGAAGCTGCGCCGTTCGCCCTAGCGGGACCCGGCTCGTTCGGAGCAGCGGCCCCGAGGCCACACTCATCCCTGTGGCGCAACTGATCTCCACCGAAGACGTGGCCGACCCCCGGCTCGACGACTTCCGCGAGCTGTCCACCGCCGACCGCCGCCCCGACCGTCCCGGCGGTCGCGGACTGGTGATCGCCGAGGGCACGGTCGTCGTCCGCCGCTTGCTCGCCTCGGATTACCCGGTTCGGGCGGTTTTAGGCGTGGCCCGCCGGGTCGAGGAGCTCGCCGGGGACCTCACGGGGATCGACGTGCCCGCGTACGTCACCTCCGCCGACGTGATGGCGAGGGTCGTCGGCTTCCACCTCAACCGCGGGGTGCTGGCCGTCGCCGACCGCGCCCCGCAGCCCGACGCGGCGGGGATACTGGCCCGTTCCCGGGTCGTCGCGGTCCTGGAAGGCGTCGGTGACCACGAAAACCTCGGCGCGCTGTTCCGCAACGCCGCGGCGCTCGGCGTCGACGGCGTGTTGCTGGGGCCCGGCTGCGCCGATCCGTTGTACCGGCGCAGCGTGCGGGTCTCCATGGGCAACGTCCTGCGCGTCCCGTTCGCCGCGCTGCCGGACTGGCCGGAAGGCCTGCAACTGGTGCGGCGGCACGGTTTCCGGATCGCGGCACTGACTCCGCGGGCCGATTCGATCACCCTGCGTGAAATTGGGCCGGGGAAGGTGGCGCTGCTGCTCGGTTCCGAGGGACCGGGGCTGACCCAGGAGGCCATCGCGGCCGCGGACGTCGCGGTGCGCATCCCGATGACCGAAGGCGTCGATTCGCTCAATGTGGCGACAGCCGCCGCAATAGCCTTCTACGAGGTGTCGGGCCGGTAGATTACGGACGTTCGCGAGCGCGGGAGGTGGAGGAAGCGTTGGAGCTGCGGATTCGCGGAGAGCGGGCGGTGCTCAAGGGGCACGGCGATGCCTACACACGCGAGATCGATCCGCACAGCCTCGCCCTGGGGCCGGAACTTTCCGATGCCCTGCACGAGTGGGCCAGGGTCGGCGCCGCGGTGCGGCGGGCCGCCGAGAACGGCGACCCCGGCGAGGCGGCCGGGGTCGTGACGCGGCGCGGCCAGCAACTCGCCGCCAGGGTGGCCACCGTGATGGGCACCCCGGTGCACTACGTCGACCCGGTGACCGACGAGGTCAGCGTCATCCCGCCACAGCCGCCGGCGCAGCGCGCCGCCCCGTCGCTGATGCGGCAGTTGTTCGGCGCCACCCACGTCGGGACCGAACCCACGCCGTGGGCCACCGGGCTGGTGGTCTCCGCGTTCATCGCCGTGGTGGCGGTCATCGCGATGCTCTCGCTCGCCGTCGCGCTGGCCGCGGAGACCGCGGGCTGGGTGGTGCTGCTGGCCTCGGCGGTGGTCACCGCCGGGCTCACGCCCTCGCTGTGGCTCGCGCGGCGGGTGCCGATCGTCCGGTGGATCGCCCTCGGGGCGGCCGCCGGCTGCGTGCTCGCCTGGTTCGGCATCGTCCCCGTCGCCCTGTGACCTGCCCGGGGTGCGCACCCCGGGCAGGTCAGCCGCGGTGGGAGCGGACGCCGAGAAGGACGTCCTCCCAGGCCGGGACGGCCGGGTGCGGTTTCTTCGCTCTCGGCCTCGCCGGGCTGGGCACGCCGGAGGCGGGCGGCACGGCCTGGTCCGGGATGGACGGCGACACCTGCCCCAGCGTCGCCTCGGCCTGAACACCATCGTCGGGCTCGGTGATGCCACCGTCCGCCACGGTGTCCTCGCCCGCCTCGGTCACGGCGCGCAGTGTCCGCGGGGCGCGGTTCGGGTCCAGCAGCTCCTCGGCCTGCTCGTCGAGGGCGGTCACCGTGCCCCCGTGGGCACCCGGCGCGAAGGACCAGTGCGCGCTCATGTCGGAGCGGCCTGCCTGCCAGCGCAGCGCGACGACCCATCGGCCGTCCTCGCCCTTCCACGAGTCCCACTCGGCCTTGCCGTAGTCCTGCCCGCGCACGCCGAAGGCGTAGGCGACGACCTCGCCGAGCGTGCGCACATCCGGGCCGTCGTCGCGGACCGGGTGCGCCTGCTGCGCCAGCTCCGCCGTGCGGGAACGTTCGAGCAGGACCGGGTAGGCGAAACGCTCGACCCGCTGTTCGGGCACACCCGCACTCGCCGCCACCTGCTGGACGGACTCCCCGGCGCGGATCCGGGCCTGGATCTCTCGTGGTCGCATCGTCTTCTCCGCCTCGATCTCGATCTGGCCGAGCCGCGTCAGATCGCCCCTCGCGGCCGCTCGCAGTCTCTCATCGGCGGGGAGGAGGAACCGCTCGCCGCGCTCAGGGTCTTCGCACACGATGGACTTACCGTCCTCGTGTATCCCGACAACCCTCAGCGCTCGCATCAGCGGCCTCCTCCAGACATCATCTTCGTCGGTTCTCACGGTAAGGCGGCGCGTCGCCTTGACGGGAGAGGCGCGCCGATACCAGCGGACCCAATTGTGTGAGGTTTTCCGGACGCACGAAGGCCACCGCCGCGGCCATGGCGCGACGGTGGCCTTCGGGTTCGCCGGACGTCAGTCGGCCAGGTGCTCGACGACGTACTCGATGCAGCTGGTCAGGGCGGTGACGTCGCTGGGTTCGATGGCGGGGAACATGCCGACGCGCAGCTGGTTGCGGCCCAGCTTCCGGTACGGCTCCACGTCCACGATCCCGTTCGCGCGCAGGACCTTGGCCACCGCCGAGGCGTCCACCTCGTCCACGAAGTCGATCGTGCCCACGACCTGCGAGCGCAACGCCGGGTCCTTGACGAACGGCACCGTGTAGCTGGTCTCCTCGGCCCACTCGTAGAGCCGGTCCGAAGAGTCCTTCGTGCGGGAGACCGTCCACTCGAGCCCGCCGTTGCCCAGCATCCACTCGATCTGGTTGGCCAGCAGGAACAGGGTCGCCACCGCGGGGGTGTTGTACGTCTGGTCCTTGCGGGAGTTGTCCAGCGCGGTGGTCAGCGACAGGAACTCGGGGATCCAGCGGTCGCCGGAGCCGATCTCGGTGACCCGCTCCACGGCGGCGGGCGACATCAGGGCGAGCCACAGGCCGCCGTCGGAGGCGAAGCACTTCTGCGGCGCGAAGTAGTACACGTCGAAGTCCTCGGCCTTGACCGGCAGGCCACCGGCCCCGGAGGTGGCGTCGATCGCGACGAGGGCGCCCTCGCTGCCCGCGGGCCGCCGCACCGGCACCGCGACCCCGGTCGAGGTCTCGTTGTGGGCCCAGCCGACGAGGTCGGCGCCCGTTTCGTAGGCGATCTCGGGGGCGCTGCCCGGCTCCGAGGAGACCACGATCGGGTCGGCGAGGAACGGGGCGCCCTTGGTCACCGAAGCGAACTTCGAGGAGAACTCACCGTAGGTGAAATGCTGTGACCGTTCCCGCACCAGGCCGAACGCGGCCGCGTCCCAGAACGCGGTGGTGCCGCCGTTGCCCAGCACGACCTCGTAGCCCTCGGGCAGCGAGAACAGTTCGGTCAGGCCCGCGCGCACCCTGCCGACCAGGGACTTCACCGGCTTCTGGCGGTGCGAGGTGCCCAGGTAGTGGGCGCCTTCGGAGGACAGGCTGGCGAGCTGCTCCGCGCGGACCTTCGAGGGCCCGCAGCCGAAGCGGCCGTCAGAAGGCTTGAGTTCAGCGGGAATGGTCAGCTCAGCGGTCATGGGTCCAGTCTGTCACGCCCGCCAGCCCGCCTTGTCGACCCCGCCGGGGATCGGGGCGGCCGGGTCGTACGGGATGCGGGTGAAGATGAAGGTCGCGAGGTCCAGGTGGGACGGGACGCCCTCGGCGTCACGCCCGACGCGCAGCGTCTCGCCCGCGTAGTAGCCGTCGAGGCCGAGCCACTCGTCGCGGTCCACCGGACGGAACCGGGAGGCGCGGCCCGCCCCGCTGACCGGGGTCAGCTCGAACATCCCGCCGGGGATGAGCCTGAGCAGGAACGGGGTCGGTCCCCAGTGCCACAGGCCGGTCAGCGCCAGCAGGCCCGGATCGGTCTCCACCGGCTTCCATTCCGCCGGAAGGTTCGGCTCGTGCTCGTCGGCGATGGTGATCAGGTCGATGGCCAGGGTGAGGATCGCCGGACCGGAGGTGGTGTTGGCCATGGCGAGTGCGCCGGTGCCGCTGCCGGTGTCGACGATGGTGCAGGCGAGGAAACCGGGCATCGAACCGGTGTGGCCCGCCAGCCTGCGACCCTGGTGCCGGACCAGTTGGAAGCCGAGGCCGTAGCCGGCGGTCCAGGTGTTGGCGTCGTCGACGGTGGCGACGGCCCGCATCTCCGCCACGGTGTCCGGGTGGAGGACGTCGCCGGTGTGGCCGCCGACGAAGGCGGTCCAGCGCGCCAGGTCGTCGACCGTGGACCACAACTGGCCCGCGGGCGCCATCGCCCCGGCGTCGTGGCTCGGTTCGGGGAGCAGCACGTCGGCGAAGGGATGCACCGCCCAGCCGCGCGCGTGCCTGCCCTGGGGGTGGCCGGTGGTGCGGGTCATGCCGAGTGGTTCGAGGACTTCGGCGCGCAGCGCGGACAGCCAGTCGGTGCCGCGGTAGCGGGCGACGACCTCGCCGAGCACGCCGTAGCCGACGTTGGAGTAGTGGAAACGGCTGCCGGGCCGGTTCTTCACCGCGTTCGTCGCGAGGCTCGCCTGCAGCGCCTTCCAGTCGCCGCCGGGGCTGCGCTCCCACCAGGAACCGGGGGATTCGGAGGTGAGACCGCCGGTGTGAGACAGCAGTTGCGCGATCGTGGACGAGCCGAAACCGGTGCCGGGCAGATGCTTGTCGAGCGGGTCGTTGAGGTCGAGCCTGCCCTCGTCGCGCAGCCGCATGACCAGTGCCGCCACCATCGACTTCGTGATCGAGCCGAGCCGGTACTGGGTGTCGTTGCCGGGTGTTTCACCGTCGACCAGCCCCCGTGTACCGGACCAGGCCGGCTCACCGTTGCGGACGACGGCGGCGACGATCGAGGGGACGCGGGCGGCCGCCTGCTCGGTGGCGAGACGGCGCAGCAGGGCGAACTCGGTGCTGGGCAGCATGCCGGACATTCTGCCCGCCTGCCCCTCGCGGGGCGACGGCGCGGCGTGCCGTGAAGGGACCCTTCACGGCACGCCCGAACTGGACTTTGTGGGGTCAGGCGATGGCGTCCCAGCCCTCGACCTCTTCGGGCCGGCGCGAGGCGGGGCCGACGTAGGTCGCGGACGGCCGGACGAGACGGCCGGTGCGCTTCTGCTCCAGGATGTGCGCGGCCCAGCCCGCGGTACGGGCCGAGGTGAACATCGCGGGCATCATGTGCGGCGGCACCTGGGCGAAGTCCAGGATCACCGCGGCCCAGAATTCGACGTTCGTCTCGATCGGACGGTCCGGGCGGCGCTCGCGGAGCTCGGCCAGCGCGGCCTGCTCCAGTTCGGCGGCCACCTCGTAGCGGGCGGCGCCCAGTTCCCGGCAGGTGCGGCGCAGCACGCGGGCCCGCGGGTCCTCCGCGCGGTACACGCGGTGACCGAAGCCCATCAGCCGCTCCTTGCGGTCGAGGATGTCCTTGACCACCTTGCGGGCGTCGCCGGTGCGCTCGACCGCTTCGATCATCGGCAGCACGCGGGCGGGCGCCCCGCCGTGCAGCGGGCCGGACATGGCGCCGATCGCCCCGGACAGCGCCGCCGCCACATCGGCCCCGGTGGAGGCGATGACCCTGGCGGTGAAGGTGGAGGCGTTGAGGCCGTGTTCGGCGGCCGACACCCAGTACGCGTCCACGGCCTTGACGTGGGCCGGGTCCGGCTCGCCGCGCCAGCGGACCATGAACCGCTCGGTGATCGTCTTCGCCTCGTCCACCCGGGACTGGGGGACGGCGGGCCTGCCGATGCCCCGCGCGGACTGCGCCACGTACGACAGGGCCATCACCGAGGCGCGGGCGAGGTTTTCGCGCGCTTCGGCGTCACTGATGTCCAGCAGGGGCTGGTAGCCCCAGATCGGCGCGACCATCGCGAGCGCGGCTTGGACGTCCACCCGTACGTCACCGGTGTGCACGGGCAGCGGGAAGGGTTCGGCGGGCGGCAGTCCGTGGCCGAACCGGCCGTCGACCAGCAGGCCCCACACGTCACCGAAGCTGACCTTGCCCGCCAGGTCCTCGATGTCGACGCCGCGGTACCGCAGCGCACCGCCGTCGCGATCGGGCTCGGCGATCTCGGTGCGGAAGGCCACCACGCCTTCCAGACCCGGTTTGAAGCCGTCGTCCGGTTCGGAGGCGGCCTTGGTGTCTGCAACAGGCGCTGAGGTAGTCACGGTGAGACCTTTCGATGCGCGTTCCCCGACGGGTGCCCTCTGTACGTCCCGGGTGCGAGGGACACGCGCGAGCGCGCCTCGTCGCACGGACGAACCACACGATGCCCCTCGAACGAGCGAGGAGCAATCGAAAGAAGTGGTGGTTTCGGTCACGATTACGAGAACGATTCAGTGAACAGCCGCCTCATCGTGTAAATCCTGTGTTTCTCACCTGGGTGCGGGTGTCACACCGGTGATAGACCTGCCCCATGCACCTGAGCCCCCAGGAACGGGACAAACTCCTGATCCACGTCGCCGCGGACGTGGCCCGCCGCAGGCTCGAGCGAGGCGTGAAGCTGAACTACCCGGAGGCGGTGGCCCTGATCACCGACTACGTGCTGGAGGGCGCCCGCGACGGCCTCGCCGTCACCGATCTCGTCGCGGGCGGGCGCAGCGTGCTGTCACGCGACCAGGTGCTCGACGGGGTGCCGGAAATGGTCGATTCGGTGCAGGTCGAGGCGACCTTCCCGGACGGCACCAAGCTCGTCACGGTCCACGCCCCGATCGTCTAGCGGGAGGCCTGCCATGGTGCCAGGAGAGATCATTCCGGCGGCGGAGCCGGTCGAGCTGAACCCCGGGCGGCCGCGTATCCGGATCCGGGTGGGCAACACCGGCGACCGGCCCGTGCAGGTCGGCTCCCACTACCACTTCGCGCAGGCGAACCCCGCGCTGGAGTTCGACCGGGAGGCCGCGCGCGGGCGGCGGCTCGACATCCCGGCGGGCACCTCCGTGCGCTTCGAACCCGGTGTGGAGCGTGAGGTCGAACTGGTGCCGCTGGCGGGTAACCAGGTGGTTCCGGGACTGCGCCGGGAAGGTGAAGCGTGAGCAGCATCGATCGTGAGCGTTATGTCGAGCTCTTCGGCCCGACGACCGGGGACCGCATCCGGCTCGCCGACACGGATCTGGTCATCGAGGTCACCGAGGACCGCAGCCGCGGCCCGGCCGCCGGGGACGAGGTGATCTTCGGCGGGGGCAAGGTGATCCGCGAGTCGATGGGCCAGGGCATGGCCACCCGCGCCGAGGGCGCTCCCGACCTGGTCATCACCGGTGCGGTGATCCTGGACCACTGGGGGGTGGTCAAGGCCGACGTCGGGATCCGGGACGGCCGGATCGCCGGGATCGGCAAGGCCGGGAACCCGGACACGATGGACGGGGTGGATCCGGCGCTGGTGATCGGCCCGTCCACGGAGGTGCTGGCGGGCAACGGGAAGATCCTCACCGCCGGCGGCATCGACTGCCACGTGCACTTCATCTGCCCGCAGCTGGTGGACACCGCGCTCGCGGCCGGGCTGACCACGCTGGTGGGCGGCGGGACCGGACCGGTGGAGGGCAGCAAGGCCACCACGGTCACGCCCGGTGCGTGGAACCTGGGCCGGATGCTGCGCGCGATGGACGCGATGCCGGTCAACGTCCTGTTGCTGGGCAAGGGGAACACCGTCCGGCACGAGGCCATCCGGGAGCAGCTGGAGGCCGGCGCGGGCGGGCTGAAACTGCACGAGGACTGGGGGTCGACGCCGGCCGCGATCGACGCGGCGCTGACCGTGGCGGGTGAGTACGGCGCGCAGGTGGCGATCCACACCGACACGCTCAACGAGGCCGGTTTCGTCGAGTCCACAGTGGACGCCATCGCCGGGCGCTCGATCAACGCCTACCACACCGAGGGCGCGGGCGGCGGGCACGCGCCGGACATCATCAAGGTCGTCGGGCTGCCGAACGTGCTGCCCTCCTCGACCAACCCGACGCGGCCGCACACGGTGAACACCCTCGAAGAGCATCTCGACATGCTGATGGTGTGCCACCACCTCAACCCGTCGGTGCCGGAGGACCTGGCGTTCGCGGAAAGCCGCATCCGGCCCACCACGATCGCCGCGGAGGACGTGCTGCACGACCTCGGCGCGATCTCCATGATCAGCTCCGACTCGCAGGCGATGGGCCGGATCGGCGAGGTGGTCATCAGGACCTGGCAGACCGCGCACGTGATGAAGCGGCGGCGCGGCGCACTGCCCGGGGACGGGGCCGCCGACAACCTGCGTGCCCGGCGCTACGTGGCCAAGTACACGATCAACCCCGCGATCGCCCACGGCATGGCCGGGGAGATCGGTTCGGTCGAAGTGGGCAAGCTCGCCGATCTGGTGCTGTGGGACCCGAAGTTCTTCGGGGTGCGTCCGCACGTGGTGCTCAAGGGCGGTTTCCCGGCGTGGGCGGCGATGGGCGATGCCAACGCCTCGATCCCGACCCCGCAGCCCGTGCTCGCCCGGCCCATGTACGGCGCGCAGCCGTCGGTGGCGGCCGCGAGCAGCCTGCACTTCGTGACCGGTGCGGCGGTGCGGGCCGGGCTGGCGGACCGGTTCGGCCTGCAGCGGCGGCTGGTGGAGATCGCCGACACCCGTTCGGTCGGCAAGGCGGACATGGTGCTCAACGACGCGCTGCCCGACGTGCGGGTGGACCCGGACAGCTTCGCCGTGCACGTGGACGGCGAGCTGGTCGAACCGCGACCCGTGGGTGAGCTGCCCATGGCGCAGCGGTACTTCCTCTTCTGAAGGACCGACCGATGGACGCTGTTTCGCTGCTGCTGGCCGACTCCCGGTTCCCGGGCGGCGGGCACGTGCACTCCGGCGGGCTGGAGGAGGTGGTGGCGCGCAAACTGATCACCGCGGAGCGGGATCTGCCCGGCTTCCTGTACGGGCGGCTGGCCACCGCGGGGGCGCTGGCCGCGGCCTTCGCCGCGGCCGCCGCGCACGCCGCGCGGCGGGGTGTCCACAGTGGATACTGGCGGCGGCTGGACGCGGAACTCGACGCCCGCACCCCGTCGCCGGCGCAGCGGGAGGCATCCCGCGCACAGGGGCGCGGCACGGCCAGGGCGGGGCGGATCGCCTGGCCCGCGGTGAACGAGCTGCTCGCGGTGACCCCGCGGCCGCACCATCCGATCGTCGCCGGGGCGCTGGCCGGGGCCGGTGGCGCCCTGCCGCGGGCCGCGGCACTGACCGTGGCCTACCTGTCGGTCAGCGGACCGGCCAGTGCGGCCGTGCGCCTGCTGGGGTTCGACCCGCTCACCGTCAACGCGATGGTGGCCGGGCTGGTCCCCGAACTCGAAGCGGTGGCCGACGAGGCCGCCGCTACCGCCGGTGCCGATCCGGCCGGACTGCCCGCGCCCGGTGCGCCGGCACTCGACCTGTTCGCCGAAGCGCACCGGCGGCATCACAAGGAAGAGGTGCGTCTCTTTGCCAGCTGAAACCGGTCACGGCCACGGTCACGGTCATGGTCACGTCCACCCGGTCAACTTCGACCCCACCGTCGCGGAGCCGGATCACCACGACGCCGCGCCCACGCACGGCCGCGCCTACCGCATCGGTATCGGCGGGCCGGTGGGCAGCGGGAAGACCGCGCTGGTCGCCGCGTTGTGCCGGGCGCTGGGTGACGAGCTGAACCTGGCCGTGGTGACGAACGACATCTACACCACCGAGGACGCCGACTTCCTGCGCAAGGCCGGGGTGCTGGCGGCCGACCGGATCGAGGCGGTGCAGACCGGGGCCTGCCCGCACACCGCCATCCGCGACGACATCACCGCGAACCTCGACGCGGTGGAACGGCTGGAAGAGCGTTTTCCCGGACTGGAACTGGTGATCATCGAGAGCGGGGGCGACAACCTGACCGCGGTGTTCAGCCGGGGCCTTGCGGACAGCCAGGTGTTCGTGGTCGACGTCGCGGGCGGCGACAAGGTGCCGCGCAAGGGCGGGCCGGGGGTGACCACGGCCGACCTCCTGGTGATCAACAAGGTGGACATCGCCCACCTGGTCGGTGCGGACATGACCGTCATGGTCTCCGACGCGCATCGGATGCGCGGCGACCTCCCGGTGATCTCGCAGTCCCTTGTGGACACTCCTGACGCGCCTGCGGTGGCCGCCTGGGTGCGGGGGCAGCTGGCGAAGTGAAGGCCGACGCGCGGCTGGTGGCCGAGTTCCGGGACGGGCGGACCGTGCTGCGGGAGCTGAGGTCGCAGTCGCCGCTGACGCTGCTCCCCCAGCGCGGCCGGCCCGGTGCCGGGGCCGTGGTGCACCTGGTCAACTCGGCCAGTGCCCCGCTGGGGGGCGACGAGCTGACGCTGACCGTGTCGGTCGGTCCCGGTGCGCGGCTGCGGCTTTCGGGGGTGGCGGCGAGCTTGGCACTGCCGGGACCCCGCGGGGGAGGCAGCCGCTCGGGTGTCCGGGTGGAGATCGAAGGCGGCGGTGTTTTCGAGTACCTGCCGGAGGCCACCGTGATCACCGCGCGGGCGGAGCACACCGCCGAACTCGACGTCGTGATGGCGGGGGACGCGCGGCTGCGCACTCGTGAGGTGCTCGTGCTCGGGCGCGCGGGAGAACGGCCCGGACGGTTGCGCACCAGCCAGCGGGTGGTGCGGGACGGGGTGCCGTTGCTGTACCAGACCCTCGACATCGGGAAGCTGGACGCGAGCATCGCGTACCTGGCCGGTCGACGGGTGCTCGCCACCGAGGTGCTGGTGTGGGGCGAGGACCCGGCGGAACCGGCGGGCGGCGACTGGTGGTCGATCACCCCGCTGGCCGCGGGCGGCTCCCTGCTGACCGCGCTCGCCCACGACGCGGTGACCGCGGTCGGAGATCTCGAACTGGCGAGGAGATTTCATCCCGGTCTCGATCTGCCCGCCCGCTGAGCTCGCCTGATCCTTCGGAATCGAACCGACCTGCGGTGGGGCGGCGGG
>NZ_VJWX01000449.1 GCF_007713715.1 Amycolatopsis rhizosphaerae | reverse complement strand
CGACCACGGTCACCACGCAGCCCGCGGCCGCCAGCGGTACCGCCCAGACGCCGGTCCCGCCGCCCACGTCCACCACGTGCGGCTCGGCCGTCCCCCGCGCCCGGATCCGGGCGAGCTCGTCCTCCAGGACCCGCCAGACCGCACTCGAGCCCCGTGCCGCCCCGATCTCCGTTCGCATGGTGGGACAGCGTAGTAAGCCCCAGGCCCGGGCGCGTGACGGCACCCGGCAGATCCGTCACGCCCCGTCACGCGCCCGCGGTACCGCACCCGAGAAAGGCAGCGCGCACGGGGGGGACTGGACCCTCCGGCTACCCTCGGAGCGTGCACACGGTCGCCGTACTCAGCCTCAAGGGAGGCGTCGGCAAAACCACGGTCGCGCTCGGTATCGCCTCGGCGGCCATGCGCAGGGGAACCCGGACCCTGGTGGCCGACCTCGACCCGCAGGGCAACGCCACGGCCTCGCTGGACCCGCCCTACACCGAAGCCACGCTCGCCGACGTGCTGGAAAACCCGCACCGTTCGGTGCTGGCCCGCGCCATCGCCCCCAGCGTGTGGAGCGAGGACGTCGAGGTGCTGGTCGGCTCCGAGGATCTGGAACTGCTCAACGAACCCGGGCCCGACGAACGGCGCCTGGAGAGCCTGTCCCGGGCGCTGGACGAGCTGGACGAGGCCCCGCCCCGGGGGCGGCCCTACGAGCTGATGATCCTGGACTGCCCGCCCTCGCTGGGCAGGCTGACGATGTCGGCGCTGGTCGCCGCGGACGCCGCGCTGCTGGTCACCGAGCCGACGATGTACGCCGTGGCGGGGGCCCAGCGCGCGCTGGAGGCCATCGAGCGGATCCGGACCGAGCACAACCCCGAACTGCGGGCCGTGGGCGTGCTGGTGAACCGGCTGCGGCCGCGTTCCCACGAGCACCAGTTCCGGATCGCCGAGCTGCGCGAGTCCTTCGGCACGCTGGTCATGCCGACCGCGATCCCGGACCGGCTCGCCGTCCAGCAGGCGCAGGGCGCGTGCAGCCCGATCCACGAATGGCATTCCCCGGGTGCGCAGGAGATCGCGCTGACCTTCAACATGGTGCTGGCCAAGATCCTGCGCTCCAACCGGGCCGGGCGGCACCGCATGGACTCCGGCCCGGAGGACGCCACCGGCGCGGTGCCGGATGTGGAGACCACCGGGCCGATCACCGTGATCCGCTCCTGATGCCCGAGGGTGACACGGTCTTCCTGGCGGGCAGGCGGCTCGCCGGGGCACTGGCGGGCCGGACGCTGTCCCGCACGGACTTCCGGCATCCCGCGCTGGCCACGGCCGACCTCGCCGGGCACACCGTGCTCACCGTGGTCACCGTCGGCAAGCACCTGTTCACCCGGTTTTCCGGCGAGCTGAGCCTGCACAGCCATCTGAAGATGGACGGGGCATGGGAGATCTACCGCGCCGGGGCGCGCTGGCGGCATCCGGCGCACCAGGCCCGGGTGATCCTCGACGCGGGCGAGGTCCAGGCCGTCGGATTCCGGCTGCACGACCTCGCGCTGGTGCCCACCGCGGAGGAGTCCCGGTTCACCGGGCACCTCGGCCCCGACCTTCTCGATCCACAGTGGACGGACGAACACGCGCGGCGGGCCGCCGCCGCGCTGGCCGCCGAGCCGGACCGGGAGCTCGGGCCGGCCCTGCTGGACCAGCGGATCATGGCCGGGGTCGGGAACCTGTACAAGATCGAGATCTGTTTCCTGCTCGGGGTCACCCCGTGGACACCGGTATCGGCGGTGGACCCGGCACAGGTGGTGCTGCTGGCCAGGAAGCTGTTGCTCGCCAACGCCTGGCGGCACGAGCAGAGCACCACCGGCGAGCTCGCGCGGGGCCGTCGCAACTGGGTCTACGAGCGGAGCCGCACCGGCTGCTTCCGCTGCGGCGGGCCGGTCCGGGTGGGCACCCAGGGTGACGACGTGCGGCGGCGGCCCACCTGGTACTGCCCGCGCTGCCAGCGGGGCCCGGCCCCCGCGTGAGGTGGGCCACGGGCGTTCCGCCGGGCGCGAAAAGATGTTGCCGGGCCCCGGATTCTTGCCTAGCGTTGCGGTTACACGGGAAAGGAGGTGG
Source organism: Amycolatopsis rhizosphaerae (assembly GCF_007713715.1). Taxonomy (GTDB): domain Bacteria; phylum Actinomycetota; class Actinomycetes; order Mycobacteriales; family Pseudonocardiaceae; genus Amycolatopsis_E; species Amycolatopsis_E rhizosphaerae. Next base: position 3,733 of record NZ_VJWX01000449.1, on the reverse strand, counting down.
TCCGAAGTTGAAGAGCTACAGGACTCGTGAGGTGGCTGTCCGCTAGCGGACCGAGCTGCACCCGCTTCGCGGCGGCGCTCCCCGGAACGTGAGCCCACCGCGAAGTTCGCGCCTCCTTCCGCGACCCCGTCGCGCGGAGTCGCGTCTGGACAGTACTGGCCTGAGAGCGAATACCAGGCAGTCACCAACCCCCGGTGCCCCGAGAGTGGTCCGGCTCGGGCCGCCCGCGGCTGACGACGCGGGCGGAGCCGCACCGGGGGTCCCTAACACTTCGGTGTTTCCTTCGGATTACTCCACCCGGAGCAGCGCCCGAAGGTCTACTCTCCACGATGTGCTTCAGCCCACATATCCGATCAAGACGGCTCGGCTGATCCTGCGTCCGTTCACTCCGGACGATCTCGCGGCCTTCCATGCCGTGTACACCCACCCCGACGTGACCCGGTTCCTCGACCGCGAACCCCGCACGCGCGCCGAAAGCGCGGCGCTGCTCGCCGCGAAGGTGCAGGGCACCGCGCTCACCCGGCCGGGACAGACCCTCGCCATCGCCATCGAACTCGTCGAAACCGGTGAGCTCATCGGCGATCTGACCCTGCACTGGCTCGACGGGGAGGCGGGCAACGGCGAGGTCGCCATCGCACTGCACCCCCGGCACCAGGGCAGCGGCTACGCGGCCGAGGCCCTCATCGAACTGATGCGGCTCGGTTTCGAAGACCTCGCGCTGCACCGGATGTTCGGCCGGTGCGACGCCCGCAACGTCGCCTCCGCCTCGCTGATGGAGGCGCTGGGCCTGCGCCGCGAAGCCCATCTGCGGGAAAACGAGCGGATCCGGGGCGAATGGCGGGACGAACTCGTCTACGCCATCCTGGCCACCGAATGGCGCCGGCGGTGACCGGGCCGACACGCTGGCGCGGTCCACTGCGCCCGCGTTCGCGGCCTGAGCGAAGATGAACGGGTGCTGTACGAGAAGCTGATCCGCCCCGTGCTGTATCGGCTGGGCTCCAACGACCCCGAAGTGGTGCACGAGCGCACGATGCGTGTGCTGAGCCGGGCGGGTGCTGCCGCCGCCCCGCTGCGCCGCTACTTCGCCGTGGACGACCCGGTGACGGTGTTCGGGCTGAGTTTCCCGAACCGGGTCGGCCTGGCGGCCGGGATGGACAAGGACGGCCGCGCGCTGGCCGCCTGGCCCGCGCTGGGCTTCGGATTCGTCGAGGTGGGCACGGTCACGCGGCTCGCGCAGCCGGGCAATCCGAAGCCCCGGCTGTTCACGCTGCCCCGCAGCGAGGCCGTGATCAACCGGATGGGCTTCAACAACGCGGGTGCCGAGGCGCTGGCGCGGAGGCTGGCGTCCCGCGGGAAGCCGGGCGTGCCGCTCGGGGTGAGCATCGGCAAGTCCAAAGTGGTCCCGCTCGAGGAGGCCGTGGCCGACTACCAGGCCTCGCTGCGGACCCTCTACCCGTACGCGGACTACTTCGCGGTGAACGTCAGCTCCCCCAACACGCCGGGCCTGCGCACCCTGCAGGACAAGTCCGCACTGGCCGAACTGCTCGCCACGCTGCAGGACACCTCCCGTGAACTCGCCGGGGAACGCCGGCCCACCCCGCTGCTGGTCAAGGTGGCACCCGACCTCACCGACCCGGCGCTGGCCGAACTGCTCGAAGTCTGCGAAACGCACGGCGTTTCCGGCATCATCGCCACGAACACCACGCTGTCCCGGGAAGGGGTCGACGCTCGCGAGCGGACGCTGGCGGCCGAAACCGGGGGGCTGTCCGGGCGCCCCCTGACCGCACGCGCCCGCGACGTGGTGCGGTTCGTGCACGGCGAGACCGGTGGGAAGCTGCCGGTCATCGGTGTCGGCGGTGTCCTGAGTGGACAGGACGCGCAGCGGCTGCTGGACGCCGGGGCCAGCCTGGTCCAGCTCTACACCGGACTGGTCCTCAAGGGACCGGGCCTGGTCCGGCGGATCAACCGCACCGTCGCCGCCTGACCACCTCTCTCTCCCCGTCGCGCGGACGCGCGTTGGGCCGTGAAGGGCCCCTTCACAGTCGAATCGCCTGTGAAGGGGCCCTTCACGGCTCGCCCCAGCCTGGGCTCGGGAGGTCAGGAGGCGAGGGTGTAGTGGCGGGTCGCGGTGAGGTGGCGCAGGTAGGCCCGCCAGCCGCCGAAGGCGGTGATGTCGCGGGCCTGCCCGGCGAGACCGGCCGCGCACTGGAACCCGATGGCCGTGCTGCCGTCCTCGAGTTCGATCTCGCCCAGCGTCATCGGCCCGGGCAGCCCGGCCAGGAAACGCCCGAGCGCCGCGGGCGAGAGGGTCCAACGCTCCCCTTCGATCGCGGCCCCGTCGGCGGCGGGCAGAATGCCGGGTTTCGGCGGGACGGCGGGCAGGGCGACCATCCGGTACCGGGGCGCGGTGAGCACGTCGCCGCGGAACCGGGCCCCCAACGCGGTCAGCTGCCCGTTCAGCGGCTGGCCGCGCAGGTGCGCCCCGAACACCACCAGGTCGATTCCCGTTGGCGGGTAAGGCGTTCTGATCTGTTCCCCGCCGAGGAAGGCGGCCACGTCGAGCGCGATCTGATCGTCGAAGGCCCGCGTGATCACGCTGACCCCGAACGGTTGTCCGCCCGCGTGCCCGGCCGGTACCGCCACCGCGGCCAGGTCGAGCAGGTTCACGAAGCTCCCGGCCAGGGCCGCCTGCCCCGGCACGGCCGGCAGCAGCAGGGCGTCGAATCCGTCCAGCACACGGGCCGCCTCACGCCGGTACTCCGCCAGCCGCGCCTGCTCGGCCGCCAGGCGGTACGCCGGGATCTCCTTCGCGGCGAGGACTGCCTTCGCCACCGCGGGGCCGACGGTGCGTTCCCGCGCCACGAACTCCCCGATCGCCGCGTGCCGCTCGGCGGCCAGCGGCCCGTCCTGGAGCAGCTTCGCCGCCACCAGGAACGGCATGATGTCCACCGGGGTGACTTCGGCGCCCCACGCCAGGAGGTCCGCCACGATCCGGTCGAAGCCCGCACGCGCCGGGCCGGACAGGGGTGCCAGTCCCTCCGCGCCCGGCACGGCGATCCTCGCCCGCTCCCCCGCGGCGAGCCGGACCGACTCCGGCCACGCCCGGCTCAGCGGGTCCCCGGCGTCGGGCCCGGTCATCGCGGCCAGTGCCCGCAGCCCCTCGGCCAGGTTCGGGGAAAACACCGTGAGACAGTCGTAGGGGCGCATCGTCGGGACGGCACCGGTCGTGGGCACCAGGCCCGGCGTCGGCTTGAGCCCGAAGACCCCGCTGGCCGGGGCGGAACCGGCCGTGCCGGTGCCGACGGCCACGCCGGCCAGGCCCAGGCCCACCACTTCCTCCGCCGCGCCAGGACCGCACGGGCGGCCGAGCCCCCACGGGCCGTCGAACTCCTCCAGGCTCGTCTTGCCGAGCACCACCGCGCCCGCCGCGGTCAGCCGCTGGATCGCGACCGCACTGACGTCCGGGGTGTAGGCGTAGGCGGGACAGCCCGCGGTGGTCGGCAGCCCGGCGACGTCGATGTTGTCCTTGACGGCGACGAGCAGGCCCGCCAGGGGGAGTTCGTCACCGGCGCGGACGCGCTCGTCGACCGCCTTGGCGTCGACGAGCACCTCTTCCGCGGGGCGGAGGGTGATCCACAGATCCGGGCGGCCGGCCTCGGCGATCCGGTCGAAAACGGTCAGGACCTGCCGGTGTGCGCTCACCGGTGCCGGGGGTAGGGGCTCGGGTTCAGGG
>NZ_VJWX01000448.1 GCF_007713715.1 Amycolatopsis rhizosphaerae | reverse complement strand
GCCGCGCGGCCCCGCCGGACCCCCAGTACCGGGCGGGAACGCCTGCGGTGACGGCAGGAGTCAGCCTGCCCGGTGAGGGGGTGCGGGAGGCAGCGTGAAGACACCCGGGTAGGCGTAGGTAGATCTACTCGGGCGGCCTCGCTCCGGCCTGCCGGCACGGGTGAAACGACCCGGGTGCCGGTGTGTGACGCGGCTGCTTCGGATTTTTCCGGCCCTGGTCAACGACGGGACTTCGGGGCGGTGTGCGCCCTGGCGACGGCCTTCGCGGCGCTCGATGCCGCCCCGGCCGCCTTGTCCTCGGCCGCCTTCGCCTTCCGCACCGCTTCGGGCGTGTCCTGAGCCTCGCCGTCCTGGCCGTCGCCGGTGCGCGCGTGCGCCCCCTCCTGCAGCGCCGCGAGCAGCTTCTCCACCCCCTCGTCCTGCGCCGAGGCGGTGGGCCGGACCACTTCGTGCCCCTCGACCTTCGCCTCGATCAGCGCCGTCAGCGCCGCGGTGCTCTCGTCGCCGAGGCGGGCCGGATCGAAATCCCCGGCGAGGTTCTCGATCAGTCGGGCGGCTTCCCGCACCTGCGCCAGGTGCAGGTCGACCTCCTCGTGCAGGAAGGGGAAGTCGGGGATGCGCACCTCATCGTGCCGCCGCAGGGTGTCCAGCATGATCACCTGGTCGCGCACGCGCAGCGCGCCGAGGGTTTCGCGCTGCCGGATGGCCACCTTCACCAGCGCGGCCTTCTCCGCCTGCTGCAGGGCCTCGCTCAGCAGGACGTAGGGCTTGGTGGAAGCCACCTCGGGTTCGAGGTAGTAGGTCCTGATCAGGTACCGGGGGTCGATCCGGGCAGGCGGCACGAAACCGAGGATCTCCATGGAGCTCGCGGTGGGCAGCGGCAGGGAGGCGAGTTCTTCCTCGGTCAGCACGACCACGTCGCCGCCGGGCAGCGCGTAGCCCTTGCCGACCTCTTCGGCGGGCACCTCCTCCTCGCCCGGACCGCAGACCTCGCAGACCCGCTGGTACCGGATGCGGCCGCCGTCGGCGGTGTGCACCTGGTGCAACGGGCCGCGACGGTCCTCGGTGGCGCTGTAGGCCCGCACCGCGATGGCGTAACCGCCGAAACCGATGGTGCCTTTCCAAACACTCCGCATCCTGAAATGGTATCGACCAGCACAGGTGTGCGAATAGCTACAAACGGGTGTCGGGCCCGGCGAATTCCACCAGCACCCGGGCCAGCGGCGCGCTCTCGGCGAGCGCGTCGGCCGAATAGCCGAAGGCGCCCGCCGCCGCACGGAGGACCTCGCCGAGCGCATCGATCTCAGGCGAGGGGGCGGCGGCGAGAACGCCGTGGCGCGCGCCTTCGACCCGGTCGGACAGCCGGATCAGCGCACGGGACAGCGAACGCTGGGCGGTCACGAGGTCGCCGAGGAGGGGGATGAGATCCCCGGCCTCGGTTCCCCCCGCGCCGTCGATTTCGGCGGCGCAGGCGCGGAGGTGGGACGAGGCCACCGTCACGGGCAGGAGGGTCGGCTCGATCTCCGGCATGGCGGTCATCCTGCCACCGGGGGACGACCGGGCCCGCCACGACACACGCGCGCGGCCGGACACCCCCCGGATGGGTGTCGCGCGGCTCAGGCGGCGGCGGCCAGCACCGCCTGTTCCACGCGCGACCGCCACGCCTGGTCCAGCTTCCCGCTCGCCGGGGCGACGGCGAACGAGTCGACCACCGCCGCGCCGAGGGTCGCCACCCTCGCCCACCGCACCACGGCCCCGCACGACTGCAGGGCGTCCGCGACCCGGTACAGCAGCGCGATCCGGTCGGTGGCACGCAGTTCCAGCACCACCGTGGTGGAACCGGCGGTCTCGTCGTCGAACCACAGCACCTTCGGCCTGGCCACCGAACGGATCGGCAGCTGGTAGTCCCGTTCCTTGGCCGCCAGCTTCTCTTCCAGGACCAGCCTTCCCGCCACCGCGCGGCCGAACTGCTCACGCAGCAAGGCACTGTCCGGCAGCGACCCGAACTTCGGCGAGGCGGTGAAGATGCCCGCCCTGCCCTCGCCGTGGCTGCGCAGCATCGCCGTGTGCACTTCCAGCGAATGCAGGGCGAGCACACCGGCCGCGGGCGCGAGCAGTTCCCTGTTCGCGGGCACCGCCAGCACCACCGTGGCCATGTTCCCGTCGGAGGTGATCAGCGCCTCGCCCCGGCCGGAGCGCACCGCCGCGGCGATCAGCTCGCGGTGGCTTTCCTCCAGCGGCTCGGGCGGCAGGAATCCCTTGCCCTGCATCACCTGGCGACAGCGCGAAACCAGGGTGTCGATCAGTCCGGCCTTCCAGCCGGTCCACATGCCCGGACCGGTCGCCACCGAATCGGCCTCGGTCAGCGCGTGCAGCAGTTCCAGCAGCACCACGTCGTTGTCGACCGTCTTGACCACCCGGTTGATCGTGGTCGGCTCTTCGGTGTCGCGCCGCGTGGCGGTGTGGGCCAGCAGCAGGTGGTGCCGCACCATGGCCGAAACCGTGGCGGCATCGGACTCCGGCAGCCCGATCCGCCGGGCCACCTGCAGCGAGATCGCCGCCCCCAGTTCGGAGTGATCGGCCTCCCTGCCCTTGCCGATGTCGTGCAGCAGCGCGCCGAGCAGCAGCAGGTCGGGCCGCGACACCGTGGTGGTGAGCTTGGCCGCGGCGACACAGGTCTGGACCAGATGCCGGTCCACCGTCCAGGCGTGCACCGGCGAGCGCGGCGGCAGATCCCGGATCGCCCCCCATTCGGGGAACAGCCGGGCCCACAGCCCGGTCCGGTCCAGTGCCTCCACCGCGTCGATGAGCCCCTCGCCCGCGCCGAGCATTTCGGTGAGCGCGTCCTGCGCGTCCCGGGGCCACGGGGTCCGCAGCTCCGGCGCGGAATCCGCGAGCGTGCGCAGGGTGCCGTGGGAGATCGGGACCCCGGTGCGGGCCGACGCGGCGGCGACCCGCAACAGCAGAGCGGGATCCTTGGCGGGCACGGCGTCCCGCGCCAGCGCCACCTCGTTGCCGTGCAGCACCACACCCTCGTCCAGCGGGGTGCGGTTCGGGCGCCGCCCGAACCGGCTCTTCGGGACGTCCGAAGTGGACCGCAGCGCCACGTCCACGGCGTAGCCGACCGCGCGCCCCGCCCCGGCGAGCTTGCGGGCCAGCGCGAACCGGTCGCCGAAACCGAGTTCGGCGGCCACCAGCTCGGCGTCCGCGGCGCCCAGGATGTCCCGGTTGCGGCGCAGCTCCCGGCGCAGCTCGGTGCGCACGTCCAGCAGGAGTTCCCTGGCCGCCACCAGCTCCTCGCCCGGCCGGTCGATGAGCTGTGCCGCGGCCAGCGCCCGCAGCACACCGAGGTCGCGCAGCCCGCCCTTGCCGTGCTTGAGGTCGGGCTCCGCCGACTGCGCGATCTCACCGGAGAGCTGCCAGCGCTTGCGGGTGGCTTCGACCAGTTCGGGCAGGCGTTTGCGGGCGGTGCGCCGCCACTGGTCCCTGGCCGCGCTCGCCAGGCGCTCCGCCAGCCCGGAATCCCCGGCCAGGTAACGCGCGTCGAGCAGGCCCATGGCGGTCCGCAGATCCTCCGACGCCACCCGCAGGGCCTCGGCCGGGGTGCGCACGGAGTGGTCGAGGCCGATCCGCGCGTCCCACAGCGGGTACCACAGCGCGTCGGCGATTTCGCCGACGCGGGGGTTCTGGTTGTGCACCAGGACCAGGTCGAGATCGGAGAACGGCACCGTTTCGCGCCGTCCGAGCCCGCCGACGGCGACCAGCGCGACACCGGGTTCAGCGGTGTCGACGCCGGCCGCCGTGGCGGCCTTGTTCAGCCAGAACTCGTACAGGTCGACCAGCGCGGCCCGCAGCGCCGCCGCGCCGAGCCGCCCGTGACGGCCCTCCAGCAGCAGGTTGGCCGCCTTGACGAGTTCCCCCCCTAGAGCCAGTGCCATCGCCTACAGCGCGTCCGTTCCGCGCTCGCCGGTGCGCACCCTGACCACGGTCTCCACCGGGGTCACCCACACCTTGCCGTCACCGATCTTGCCGGTGTGGGCGGCGTTGACGATCGCCTCGATGACCTTCTCCACGGTGGTGTCGTCGGTGACGACCTCGACCCGGAGCTTGGCCACGAAGTCCACGGCGTACTCGGCGCCCCGGTAGACCTCGGTGTGACCCTTCTGGCGGCCGTAGCCCTGGACCTCGCTGACGGTCATGCCCAGCGCGCCCAGCTGCTCGAGTGCGGCACGAATGTCGTCCAGGGTGAACGGCTTGACGATCGCGGTGATCAGCTTCATGCCTTGCTTCCTTCCAGGGTCACGTTCTTCGGCGCCAGGGAAACCGGGGTGCCGGGGCCGTGGCCACCGAGCAGGGAACCGCCGAAGTCGTAGGCGCTCTCCGCGTGCTGCGCCTCGTCGATGCCCGAAACCTCGTCCTCCTCACTGACCCGGAAGGCACCGGCCTTCTTGAGGACGAACCCGATGATCAGGGTGATCACGAAGGAGAAGGCCAGCACCGTGAAGGCCGCCACCGCCTGCTTGCCCAGCTGGGCGAAGCCGCCGCCGTAGAACAGGCCGTCCGCGCCCGCGGAGTTGACCTTGGTGGTGCCGAAGAACCCGATCAGCAGGGTGCCGATGATGCCGCCGACGAGGTGGACGCCGACCACGTCGAGCGAGTCGTCGAAGCCCAGCTTGTACTTCAGGCCGACGGCCAGCGCGCAGACCGCACCGGCGATGACGCCGATGGCGATCGAACCGAGCGGGGTGACGAAACCGCAGGCCGGGGTGATCGCGACGAGGCCGGCGACCGCGCCGGAGGCCGCGCCGAGGGTGGTGGGCTTGCCGAACCTGATCTGCTCGACGAGCAGCCAGCCGAGGACGGCGGCCGCGGTGGCGACGGTGGTGTTGGTGAAGGCGACACCGGCGAGGTCGCCCGCGGTCAGCGCGGAACCGGCGTTGAAGCCGTACCAGCCGAACCACAGCAGGGCGGCGCCCAGCAGCACGAACGGCACGTTGTGCGGGCGGCCGGTGTCCTTCGGCCAGCCCTTGCGCTTGCCGAGCACGATCGCCAGCGCGAGGCCCGCGGCACCGGCGTTGATGTGCACCGCGGTGCCACCGGCGAAGTCGAGCGCCTTGAGCTTGCTGGCGATCCACCCGCCCGCCGAGTCGGCACCCATGAAGCCGTCGAAGGAGAACACCCAGTGCGCGACCGGGAAGTAGACGATGGTGACCCACAGGACCACGAACAGCGACCAGCCCCAGAACTTGACGCGGTCGGCGATGGCACCGGAGATCAGCGCGGGGGTGATGATCGCGAACATCAGCTGGAACATCGCGAACGCGAGCACCGGGATCGCGTCGTTGCCGGGCCAGGCCACGGCGGGTGAGGAGTCGGTCGCCGCGACCGCGTACCCCGCGAGCTTGCCCCAGGTGTCGGCGAAGCCGGCGTTGTGGAAGTTGCCGATCAGGCCGCCGAAGGCGTCGGAACTGAAGGACTCACCGAAGCCGTAGAGCACCCACAGCACGGACACGATCGCCAAGCAGATGAAGTTCATCATGAGCATGTTGAGCACGCTCTTCACGCGAACCATGCCGCCATAGAAGAACGCCAACCCTGGTGTCATGAGCATGACCAGCGCGGCGCTGGCCAGCACCCATGCGGTGTCTCCCGCGTTCAGCACATCGTCCTCCCGGTTACGAGGTATTGACGCGAGTTTTTATTCGGGGTGTTTCACCGGGCCGCGTGCCGCGTTTCACCGAAGTGAACTGTGGTCCCCGGGTTGTTACGAGCGTGTTTCCGGTCACGCCGCCACCGGGCCACATTCACGAAACGTCGCTGTCAGATAC
>NZ_VJWX01000447.1 GCF_007713715.1 Amycolatopsis rhizosphaerae | reverse complement strand
CAGTTGGAACGGCGGCGTGCAGTTCGCCGGCTACCCGATCATCGGGGTGGCGCCGGTGTCCGCCGCCCAACTGCTCGGCCCGCTCGGCGGCGGCACGGTGGCGCCCGCCACGCTGAACCTCGTCCCGCCGACCGGCACCGCACCCGGCGTGACCGACCAGGACTCCGGCTCCGCGCAGGCGATGCAGGCCTCCGCCGTCCCGCCCCGGCTGCCCCTGCTGCTCGCGGCGATCGCACTGGCCCTCGTCGGCGCCGCACTCGCCCACGTCTGGCTCGCCCGGACGGTGGACTGAGCCGTCTCACCCGTTCGCGTGCGTCACGTCCGCACGGTCACCGTCGTTATCCCTTCAGTGACGCAGGAGAGGGGTGGGACGGATGCGAGGTCGAACTCGTCAGGCCGCCGCGGTGGGCGCGGCCGCCTTCGTACTGGCGGGCACCACGGCCTTCGCCGCGCCCACACCCGCGGCTGCGGCTTCGGCCGCGACCATCACCGCGAGTTGCGGCCAGACCGTGACCGCCCACCCGGGTGACGTCATCAAGAGCCCCCTCGGCCTGCAGACCGTCACCGACGGCCTGACCTCGATCATCGGCGGCCTGCTTTCCGGACTCTGCCAGATCACGGTGAAGGTGGTGGACACCGTGGTCGCCCCGATCCCCGTGGTGGGCGCGCCCATCGCGGGTGCCGTGGACAGCACCGTCGCCGGCACCACGAACGGCCTCACCTCGGCAGTGCAGAGCGCGACCTCCGGCCTCACCGGAAAGCAGCAACAGCAACCCGCACCGCAGACCGGTGGTGCGGCGCAGAGCGGCCCGGGCAGCGGGACCGGAGGAGCTCAGCAGGCCACCCCCGGCGGTACGGGCGCTGCCGCCGCGAGCATCCCCGCCGCGACCAGTCAGGTCCTTTCCGACCCCGGCTACCGGCTCTTGAGCTTCGGCAGCTTCGGCAGCTTCGGCTCAGTACCCGGCTACGCCCCGATGCGGGACTACAGCGACATTCCGTACGCACTTGCTGGTCTGTGGTCGCCTGCTCCCGGGCTGCGGTACGGCGGGGAGATCCCGGGCTATGCGCCGTCGATCGGTGCGCTGGGCCAGGGCGCGCCCCAGGGCGGCGATCAGCGATCCGTGCAGAACGCCGGACGGGCCGAGGCCCTGCCGGGTCAGGGCACCGATGGCGGCACGCCGGTCGAACTGCCCGTGCTGGCGGCGGTGCTCGCGCTCGCGGGCGTCAGCGCCGGACTGGTCCGCGCCTGGGTTTTACGCGGAGCTACCGCCTAGTATCCTCGTCGCCTGCTTTTCGTTATCCCTCATGAGGATGACGCTTGCGACCACTGGAGGACTGCCACCGTGCGGATGCCAACACGGACCGACCTGACCAGGACGACCCGTCGGGTGCTCACCGTGGGCACGCTCGCCGCACTGCTCACCGGCGGTCTGTTCCTCGGCGACGCTTCGGCCGGCACGGTCCTCGCCTCCGCCTGCACCGGCAACGTCACCGGCGACATCGGCGACGACATCGCGGTGCAGGGCAAGGACGTCGCCGACCTGGTGAGGGCCGGGGCGAAGGAGCAGGAGATGTTCCTGCACCTCAACGCGGTCGACCCGGACAAACTCGCGCAGGAGATCACCGCCAAGGGCGTGCTGCCGGTGGGGAAGGTGCCCACCGCGGCCTCCGGCACGGTCAGCGGGGACACCATCGCCGCCGTCGTCACCCAGGCGCTGAAGGGTGCGGACGGGCTGGGCTGGTCGTGGGACACCGCGACGCAGCAGAAGACGCTCACCTCCATCCGGAACAAGGTCGCGGGCAACTGCGGCCTGTCCGTCGCCACCGCCAACTACAGCATCGCCACCGGGCTGCCCTCGGCGGCCACCGGCACCCCGGCGCCCGGCACGACCGCGCCGACCGCCACCGCCGCCACGCCTTCCATGGGCACCGGCAACGCGACCGCGCCGCGGCGCGACTACGGCAACATCCCCGCCGCCGTGCCCGGAATCGCGCTCTCGCCCGGCGACAAGTACCCGTCCGCCGCCCCGGTGGCCGGCCTGCCCACACCCGAGATCGGCGTGCTGTCCGGCAGCAACACCCCGCCAGGGCAGGCCGACGTGCGCAACACCGGCAACGCGAACGCGCTGGCCGCCGCCCCCACCACGAACACCGTCCAGCTGCCCATGCTGCTGGCCGTGGTCGCGCTGGCGGGGGTCAGCGCCGCGCTGGTCCGCACCTGGGTACTGCGCCGGGTGTCCTGACCGCCGCACCCCGGGTGCTGCGAGCCGCCCGAACGCCTCGGCTAGGCTGGTACCTCGACAAACCCTCCTGCCACGGATCGTCCGTGGCCGCAGAGCCCACAGGAGGTGAGTGGTTGTGTCACGCCATTACGAGGTAATGGTCATCCTCGATCCGACGCTCGACGAGCGCACCGTCGCCCCGACGCTGGACACGTTCCTCAACGTGATCCGCACGTCCGGCGGCAGCGTGGAGAAGGTCGACGTGTGGGGCCGCCGCAGGCTGGCCTACGAGATCAAGAAGCACGCCGAGGGCATCTACGCCCTGCTCGACCTGAACTCCTCGCCGGAAGCGGTCAAGGAACTCGACCGTCAGCTGTCGCTGCAGGAAAACGTGCTCCGCACGAAGGTCGTTCGCAAGGCCGCCCCGCGCAAGGTCGCGGCGAAGGCCTGAGGCGGCGACCATGGCCGGAGACACCGTCATCACCCTGGTCGGCAACCTGACCTCGGACCCCGAGCTGCGCTTCACGCCCTCCGGCGCGGCGGTCGCGAACTTCACCGTGGCCTCCACCCCCCGTACCTTCGACCGCGCCAGCGGCGAGTGGAAGGACGGCGAGGCGCTGTTCATGCGCTGCAACATCTGGCGCCAGGCCGCGGAGAACGTGGCCGAGAGCCTGACCCGCGGCGCCAGGGTCGTGGTGCAGGGCCGGCTCAAGCAGCGGTCGTTCGAGACCAAGGAAGGCGAGAAGCGGACCGTCGTCGAGCTTGAGGTCGACGAGATCGGCCCGTCGCTGCGCTACGCCACCGCCAAGGTCAACAAGGTCAGCCGCGGCACCGGTGGTGGTGGCGGCGGCTACGGCGCCGGTGGCGGCGGCGGCGGCATGCCCGCCGACGACCCGTGGGGCTCCGCCCCGCCTGCCGGGGGCGGCGGCGGGTTCGCGGACGAGCCCCCCTTCTAACCAACCACTCGTATCGGAATTCCCAGGAGCATCCCCGTGGCCAAGCCACCCATTCGCAAGCCCAAGAAGAAGGTCTGTGTGTTCTGCAAGGCGGAGCAGAAGGGCCGCCCGGAACTGATCGACTACAAGGACACGAACCTGCTGCGGAAGTACATCTCCGACCGCGGCAAGATCCGTGCCCGTCGCGTCACCGGCAACTGCAGCCAGCACCAGCGTGACATCGCCATCGCGGTCAAGAACTCCCGCGAGATGGCGCTGCTGCCCTACACCTCGACCGCGCGCTAAGGAGGCACGTCATGGCGAAGATCATTCTCACCACCGACGTGGCCAACCTCGGCGGCCCCGGTGACATCGTCGAGGTCAAGGACGGTTACGCGCGCAACTACCTGCTCCCGCGGGGCTACGCCATCGTGGCCACCAAGGGCGCGGAGAAGAACGTGCAGACCATCCGCCGGGCCCAGGAAAGCCGGCGCATCCGGGACCTGGACCACGCCAAGGAGATCAAGGCCGCCCTCGAGGGGCTGGGCACCGTCCAGCTCACCGCGAAGGCCGCCGAAGGCTCGAAGAAGCTGTTCGGTTCGGTGACCACCGGCGACATCGTCACGGCGATCAAGGCCGCAGGTGGCCCGCTGCTCGACAAGCGGATCATCGAGGTCGAAGGCCACATCAAGACCCTCGGCAAGCACCAGGTCAGCGCCCGGCTGCACCCGAAGGTCGAAGTCGGCGTCCGCATCGACGTCGTCAAGGCCGCCGAGTAAGTAGTCCACGAACAACGCCCTTTCCCGCTCCGGGAAAGGGCGTTGTTTCGTTCTGTCGCGAGCACCCACGCGAAGGCAGAGCCCTCCTCCGTGCTCGAACGGCAAGGAACGCGATCGCCTGCGCACAAATGATTCGACCGCGGGAACCAGCGGCGCTGCGCTAGCATCCCATTGCTGATCTCGCTTAGCTGGGGGCGGGACGAGCGAAGGGGACTTGATCATGAGGCAGCCACCGGAGTCCGGGAGCTACGTCGCCGACAGCCTGCCCGACATGCCTGCGGTCGCACCGATCCAGGTCGGCAACAACGGCTCGCCCGGCGGCTACAAGTTCGATCCCGACCAGGTCCAGACCGTCATCAACAAGTGGCAGGAACTCCTCAGCGACTTCCAGCAGGACCTGACGAACGTCCAGACGATGCAAATGACCGTGCAGGCGCCCGGCGCGGAGTTTGCCAGCGGCGACTTCATGGCCAAGGGTTACGACCCGTCAAGCCGAACTCTGCTGGAGCAGACCCAGCGGATGATCACATACGTGCAGAACTACATCGAAGCCTTACAGAAGGCCAGCGGGCAGATCCAACAAAACGAACAGGACGCAGTACAGGCCGCAGCCCGGCAGGGAAAGGATGTCATGTGAGTACGTCCCGTGCCATTCGAATCGCCGCCACCATGGCGGCCACCGGGCTGCTCACCGCCTGCTCCGGGGGTGGTGGCCAGTCGGGGACCACAACGACGTCCGGCGCCGCTGCGGCGAGCAGCACCTCTACCAGCGCCGCCAGTGGCGGCGCGCCGAGTCTTCCTTCTCAGTTGAAAGTCGACGATGTGAAGGCCAACCCTTGCAACACGCTTTCGTCAGCGCAGATCGATCACCTCGGAATGGTAGGGCCTGGCAAGCAGTCCCAGACCAACAACGGGCCGACCTGTACCTGGCAAGGAGCCGTTTACCAGGCGAACAGCACGGGCATCGGCGTGAGCACCAACGGTACTGGCTTGGACAACATTTACAAGCTGAACGCCCAGCCAGGATATTTCGCGTATTTCGAGCCGACGACCATCAACGGTTACCCGGCAGTCTATGCGTCGCGAGCCGATCAGCGGTCGTCCGGAATCTGTTCGCTCTCGATTGGTTTGGCAAATGACACCACGGCCGTGGTCACGTCGTCCCTTGTCACTGGTCAGAACAAGACGAATCCGTGCCCAGTGGCCGAGCGCACCGCGCAGGCGATGATCGAGCACCTCAAGGGTGCGGCATGAGAACCATCGGGAGGGGTTGATTGTTATGTCGAACGGTCAGTTGATCGGCGGCGCGATCGGCACGGCGGTCATGCCCGGTATCGGCACGGCTGTCGGGTCGGCCATCGGCGGCTGGTTGTCGGGTGGCCCCTCGGCCCAGCAGCATCAATCGGACATCGGCGGTCGGTCGATCGACGCTTACCAGATCTTCCAGCAGATCAAGGGCGGCCCAGGCACCGGTTCCCTTGAGGCGGCGGGAACCGCGGCACAGGAGTTACAGAACAATCACGAAGACCGGGCCCAGAAGATCGCCGCGCTGAACCAGATGATGGACTCCGCCTGGCAGGGCGACGGCTCTCAGGCCGCGCAGGCCGGGGCGCACCCGCTGCGGACCTGGCTGAACGACTCCGCGCAAAACCTCGGGACAAGCCACCAGTTCATCGGAAACCAGATCAACGACTTCCACACCGTCTCGTCGAGGGTCCAGGAGATCCCGCAGAACCCGCCCTCCAAGGGGTGGACGGACGACATCAACCCCTGGAGCGACAAAGACGACGAGATCAACTCCTACAACCGGAAGGGCCAGGCGAACGTCGACGCGTTCAACGCCTACTACCAGGCGAGTGCGCAGAACGCCGCGGGCATGCCGCAGTTCCAGAC
>NZ_VJWX01000446.1 GCF_007713715.1 Amycolatopsis rhizosphaerae | reverse complement strand
ACGCCACCCGGACCCCCTGTGCTGTCTGCCCAGGAAGCACGCATGGGTGCGCGGCCCGGTCCGCAGGTTCCGGCGGCACCGCGGCAGCAGCAGCAACCCCCGGGACCGCAGCCGACCAGCGTGCTCGCCGCACCGGCGCCGCCGACCCAGAGCATCATGCCGCCCGCTCCCCGGGTTTCTCCCGGCACCGGGGTGGAACTGCCCGATCCCGGCACCGAAAGCGTGCTGCCGGAACGAACCAGCGAGGGCATGCATCCGGGCACGGGGACGGGCACCGGAACGGGCCCTGGGACCGGCACCGGAACGGGCACCGGGGCGCATCCGGGCACCGGGCGGCGCAGCGGCCGCCGCACCTCGCGCCGGGGGCGCCTCGGTGCGGGTCTGGTGGAGGTCCCACCGGTGCCCTACCGCGACCCGGCTTCCGCGGTGCTCGCCAACCCCGTGGTCTCCGAAGAGAAGCGGTACTGCAGCAACTGCTCGGCCAAGGTCGGACGCGGCGACAGCGGACCCGAGGGCCTGTGCGAGAAGTGCGGCACGCCGTACTCGTTCCTGCCCAAACTCCGCCCGCACGATCTCGTCGGCGGCCAGTACGAAGTGCTCGGCGCGCTCGCCTACGGTGGTCTCGGCTGGATCTACCTCGCTCAGGACCACAACGTCAACGACCGCTGGGTCGTCCTCAAAGGACTGATCGACACCGGGGACGCGACCGCGCTCGCCGCCGCGGTGAACGAAACCCGGTTCCTGGCCGAGGTCGAACACCCGAACATCGTCAAGATCTACAACTTCGTGCAGCATCCGGACCCCAAGACCGGGCACTCCGTCGGCTACATCGTGATGGAGTACGTCGGCGGTCAGTCGCTGCGGCAACTCGCGCTGGCGCACTACAAGCAGGCCGGGCGGCCGGAACCGCTGCCGATCGCCCAGGTGATCGCCTACGGACTGGAGATCCTGCCCGCGCTCGGCTACCTGCACAGCCAGGGCCTGCTGTACTGCGACCTCAAACCGGACAACGTGATCCAGACCCACGAGCAGCTCAAGCTGATCGACATGGGTGCGGTGCGCCGTCTCGACGACTATTCGAGCCCGCTGTTCTTCACCACCGGCTACGCCGCCCCGGAACTGGCCACGCACGGCGCCTCCGTGGCGTCGGACCTCTACACCGTGGGCCGCACGCTGGCGGTGCTGAGCTTCGAGTTCAACGGCTACACCACCAAGTACAAGGACGCGCTGCCCTCGCCGGACGAGGTGCCGCTGTTCAAGCTGTTCGGTTCCTACCACCGGTTCCTCAAGCGCGCCACCCACCGCGATCCGGACCGCCGGTTCATCACCGCGGAGGACATGGCCGACCAGCTCGCCGGGGTACTGCGCGAGATCATGGCCATGGGAACCGGGAAAGCGCGTCCCGGTGTGTCCACTGTGTTCGGTCCGGAGACCAACACCTTCGGGGTGGACATCGTGGTCCCCGAGCCGGGCAAGCCCGTCCCGCTGCCCGACCCGCTGGAGGTGGTGGCGGGCCTGCCCATTCCGCAGGTGGACACCAGCGACCCGGCGGCCGGTGTGCTGGCCACGACCACCGCGCTCGACCCGCAGGGCGCCATCGACGCGCTGGCGGGAGCGCCCCGGGAGTCCATCGAGGTGCGGTTGCGCATCGTGCGGGCCCGGATCGAGCTGGGCGAACTGGCCGAAGCGAACCGCCAGTTGCAGGCCGCGCAGTACCTGGCCATCCGGGCGGGCTACCCGCACGACTGGCGGATCGACTGGCACCGCGGGCTCATCGAACTCGCCGGCGGACGGCAGCGGGTCGCCCAGGTCGCCTTCGAAGCGGTGTACGACGATCTGCCCGGCGAGATCGCGCCGAAGCTCGCGCTGGCGGTCAGCGCGGAGGGAGTTCGTGACTATTTCGCCGCTTCCCGGCTCTACGAGCTGGTGTGGCGCACGGACCGTTCGTATGTGAGCGCGGCCTTCGGGCTGGCGCGCGTGTACCTCGCGCAGGGCGCGCGAGCCAGCGCGGTCGAGGTGCTCGAGTCGGTGCCGTCGTCGTCCACGCACTACGTGGCGGCGCAGGTGGCGGCGATCAAGATCAAGACGCAGGTGGCCGGCGACGGCTCGCTGACCGAGGCCGATCTCGCCGAGGCGGGGGCGCGCCTGGAGCGCCTGGTCCTGGACGCGGAGCGCCGGACCCGGCTGTCGGCCGAGGTACTGGAAGCGGCGTTCCAGTGGGTCAGGTCGGCCCCGGCGGGGTACCGGACGCCGACCACGGTGCTCGGTTGCACGCTGTCCGAGCGGGACGTGCGTTTCGGCCTCGAGCGGTGTTACCGCACGCTGGCCCGGCTCTCGCACACCGCGGAGGACCGCATCGCGCTGGTCGACCGGGCCAACGCGATCCGTCCCCGCACGCTCACCTGAAACCGGAGGTTCGGGCACTTTTGGAGGAAGTGCCCGAACCGCTCGCTACGGGTTGATGTCCCAGTCACCGCGCGGACGGTCGTGGGTGCGGCGGAACTTGTCCAGCGCGTTCGGGTCGCCATGCGTGGTGAAGTGTTCGAAGCCGACCTCGACGAACAGGGCGCGGGCGCGGACCGCGACCGGACCGTCCTCCGCACCCAGGTGTCCCTCGGCGCTGGCATAGATCTTGCGTCCGGCCACGCCGTCGAGGCGGGCGGTGATGAACAGGGTCGAACCGACCGGGACCGGCCGGACGAAATCCGTTTCCAGCTTGCCGGTCACCGCGGGCTTGCGTAGCAGGTTCCCCACCGTGGCGCCGAGCGCTTCGTCGAACGCGCAGGCCAGCAGGCCGCCGTGGGCAAGGCCCGGCGCGCCCTGATGGGCCTCGGTGACGGTGAACTGCGAATGCACGTGTGCCTGCTCGCCCACCGTCGACTTCAGGTGCAGGCCGCTGTCCAGTTCGCCGCAGCCGAAGCACTCCTCGTAGTGCATCTCCAGCTTGGTGCCCGGGCCGGGCGCGTCGGGATGCGTCCCCGGCCGTTCGGTGGCCACCGGGGGCCAGGGCGGCGCCGGCCTGCGCTTCTGAGATGCCTCGCTCATCGGACCAAAGTAACTCGGCCTGCCCGGAATGCCCCGTGCCACCCCGCCTTTGAGGAGACAGAGAGCACGATTGGAAGGAAAATTACCACCAATGACACGGTGGGCCACTATGGTCACCATCTTGATCGCTGGCACGAAACGCGAGGAGGAGGTCGGGGCGTATGACGGAAGCAGCGGCTCAAGTAGGGGAAATCGACCAGAGAACGGTGAAACGCGCGGTCATCGCCTCCGCGATGGGTAACGCAACCGAATGGTACGACTACGGTGTGTTCACCTCGGGGGCGATCGCCACCACGATCGGCACGGTTTTCTTTCCGGGGGACCACAACGCGGTGCTGAAATCACTCGCGCTGGTCGCGATCGGTTTCGTGGTCCGGCCGTTCGGCGGGGCGTTCTTCGGCCCGCTGGGCGACAAGATCGGCCGCCAGCGGGTGCTGGCGATCACCATCCTGCTCATGTCCGGCTGCACCTTCCTGGTCGGCTGCCTCCCGACCTACGCGGGCGGATACGCGATCGGCGTGGCCGCTCCGGTGCTGGTCCTGCTGCTGAGGCTGGTGCAGGGCTTTTCCACCGGGGGTGAGTACGGCGGGGCGGCAACCTTCATCGCCGAATACGCGCCGACCCGGCGGCGCGGATTCTTCGGCAGTTTCCTGGAAATCGGCACCCTCATCGGATATGTGCTGGGCAATACCGTGGTGCTGCTGGTGACGCTGTCGTTCACCGCGCAGCAGGTGGAAAGCTGGGCGTGGCGGATCCCGTTCTTCGTCGCGCTGCCGCTGGGCCTGGTCGGCCTGTACCTGCGCTCGAAACTCGAGGACACGCCCGAGTTCCGGCGCCTGGAAAAGGCGGGCGAGAAGGCGGAAAAGGCGCCGCTGAAGGAAACTCTGGTCCGCAACTGGCGGATGATCCTCAACCTGGTCGGCATCGTGCTCCTGCTCAACGTCGCCGACTACATGCTGCTGACCACCATGCCCACGTACTTCACCGACACGCTGCACATCAACGACAACACCGCGACGATGATCGTGATCGGGGTGGAGGTCGTGCAGTTGGCGCTGATCGCACCGCTCGGGGCGCTGTCCGACCGCATCGGCCGCAAGCCCCTGCTCATCACCGCGGCGGTGGGCTACATCGTGTTGAGCTACCCGTGTATCAAGCTGATGCAGAGCGGCAACATCGCCCTGCTGGTGGTGGGTTTCGGCGTGGTGGCGCTGCTGCTGGTGCTGATGCTCGCGGTGATCGGCTCGACGTTCCCGGCCATGTTCCCCACGCGCGTGCGCTACGGGTCCTTCGCCATCGGGTACAACGTGTCGACCTCGCTGTTCGGCGGAACCTGCGGCGTGATCGTCACGGCGTTGATCCACGCCACCGGCAACGGGGACTGGCCCGCGTTCTACCTGATGCTCGCCGCCGGGATCGCGCTGGTCCCGATCCTCCGGATCCCGGAGACCGCGCGGGTGCCGATGGCGCGCATCGAGGTGCAGGGCGTGCCCGAGGCGGCTCGCGCCGAGGCGCGCTGACGCGGTGGACCGCGCCCCGCCCGGGCGCGGTCCCTCGCGTTGAGGGGTACCGGCGGTGGCGGCAAGATAGGGGGCACCGCACGGGAGGAGAGCGGCGAATGAGCGACAGGACGGAATCGGCGGGAGTGGCGGAGGCCGCTCGCCTGCTCGACGACATGACCCAGCAGATGACCCCGGTACCCGCGGTGCTCGACGAAGGTCCGTCCGCGGAACCGGACCGGCCGAGCAGGAACCGGGCATCCGAAGTGGACGGTCACGTGCTCTGAGCGGATCCGCTCAACGGGTCTGTGGCACGGTGGTGGTGCCGACGGCGGTACTGGTGACGGGCGAAGGGCCGTTCGGAGGTGATTCATGCTCGGTGGTCGCCAATGGGCGGGGCACCGAGCTGGTCATCATCGGGGCGGGGACGGCGGGCTGGACCGGTAGCGGTTCAGGCGGTCGTCCCGCGGCCAGCAGGGCGGCGATCGTGATCACCGCGCCCCCGGTCGCCACGGCACTGCCTAACACGGCGAAACGCTTGCGCTTACGGCGGACGAGGTGACCGCGCCGGATGATCCCGGAGGCGTCGATGCCCAGTGGCGGTCCCTGCCCGGCGCCGGTGGACGCCAGCAGCCGGTGGATCTCGGGATCGGACATGGTCACCTCCCCTTCCCGGTGGTGGCTTCGAGGATCTCGTGGAACTGGGGGCCGAGCCGCTGCCGGAGGGTGGCCAGCCCCCGCGCGCTCTGGCTTTTCACGTTTCCGGTGGAACAGCCCAGTTCGGCGGCCGTCTCTTCGACGCTCAGGTCATGCCAGTACCGCAGAACCAGTACCGCGCGCTGTTTCGGCGGCACCGCCGAGAGCGCTTTCAGCACAAGGAGGCGCTGCTCCGGCCCTCCTGGCTCGGTGCCCGTTTCGGGCAGGGTTTCGGCCGGCTGTTCCCGGCGACGCCATGGCCGTCGCCGTTCGGCCAGGAAGGTGCGCAGCACCGTCTTGCGCGCGTAGGCGTCGAGAGCGTCCCGGTGATCGAGCCTGGGCCAGGCGAGGTAGAGCTTGAGCAGCGCGGCCTGGGTGATGTCTTCGGCGTGATGCCAGTCCCCGCACAGCAGGTAGGCCGTCGCCCGCAGGGAATGTGCCCGCTCGCCGAAGAACCGGGCGAACTCGTCGTCCCACGACGAAGTCCGCCCGGGTCCGCTTCGGTCAGTGGCCACGCGTGGTCGGCTGCGGCATGGTGGTCGGCATGGGGGCCGCCTGCGAGGTCGTGGGTACCGGGGTGGACGCGTACGAGGTCGCGGGTACCGGGGTGGACGCGTACGAGGT
>NZ_VJWX01000445.1 GCF_007713715.1 Amycolatopsis rhizosphaerae | reverse complement strand
CACGTACTCCGCGTGGGAACCGGCGCCGTAGGGGTAGGGCAGCATGCCGAACACCTCGTCACCGGGCCGGAACAGGGTGACGCCGACGCCGGTCTCCACCACGGTGCCGGAGACGTCCCACCCCAGGGTCATCGGCGGTGGCGGCAGGAAAATGGTGTGAGCGCGGTGTTTGAAGTCCGTGGGGTTGAGTCCGGCCGCGTGCACGGCGACAAGGATCTCTCCCGGGCCGGGCGCGGGCCGTGCAAGCTCGGTCAGCCGCAGGACCTCGGGGCCACCAAGGGCGGTTTGGTGCAGGGCGAGCATCACCGGGGTGCCCGTGGAGCCGGGGTGTTCAGCGGTGTCGGTCGAAGTCATGTCGTCATCCTGGCCGGACGCCCCGGCCCGCGACGATGGCAAGAAGGTCATCTTCCGATACGTTCTTGCCATGCCCCCCGACTCTGCCGTCCGCCACGTTCCCTGCGCCGGCAGCACTCTGCTCGCCCGCGCTGCGTCGTCCCGGGCCCGTGACCTCGCCGACCGCGCGACCGAACTCGACCGCCGGATGCGCCGCCCGCGGCCGGGCGCCCACAAGGTCGTCGTCCTTGTCCTCGACGGCGTCTACCCCTTCGAACTCGGCATCCCGCACCGAGTCCTGGGATCAGCCGGTGGCCGCTACGAGGTGTTGTCCGCGAGCGTGGACGGACAGCCCGTACGCACCGACGCGGACCTGACCGTCACCCCCGGACACGGTCCCGAGGTACTGCCCGAGGCGGACACCCTCGTCATCCCCCCGTACGCGATCTCCCCGGCCTCGGCCGCCGCCCCGGACCCGCGGGCCGTCGCAGCCCTGTCCCGCGTGCGCCCCGGCACCCGTCTGGTGTCCATCTGCACCGGTGCCTTCCTGCTGGCCGCGGCCGGTCTGCTGGACGGGCGGCGGGCCACCACCCACTGGGCGCTGGCCGACTACTTCCGGGAACTGTTCCCGCAGGTCGAACTCGATGCCGGCGTGCTGTTCGTCGACCACGGTGACGTGCTGACCTCGGCCGGGGCGGCGAGCGGGGTCGACGTCTGCCTGCACCTGGTGCGCCAGGACCACGGCGGCGAGGCGGCCAACCAGGTCGCCCGCCAGTGCGTCATGCCGCCGTACCGGGACGGCGGGCAGGCACAGTACATCGAACAGCCCGTGCCGCCGGCGAGCACGACCGGCACCGGGCCGACGCGTGACTGGGCACTGCAGCGCCTCGAAACGCCGCTGTCGCTGGACGAACTGGCCACCCACGCGGCGATGAGCACCCGTACCTTCGCCCGGCGCTTTCGAGAGGAGACCGGCATGAGTCCCGGTCGCTGGCTGACCCAGCACCGGCTGCGGCGGGCACGGCACCTGCTGGAGTCCACCGACCTGCCGGTGGATCGAGTCGCCCACGAGGTCGGCTTCGCCACCGCCACCTCGCTGCGTCGACACCTGGCGGCGGAAGCGGGGGTCGCCCCGTCGACCTACCGGCGCACCTTCCGCGCGTCGGACCCGGCTCCGGGCGCGACCGGCTAAAACCAAGCCCAGCACCCGCAACACCGACCAATCACGACCACAGGACCGCCCATGCCCGCCGTCATCGCCGGGCGCGGGCCGAACCGGGTGACCAGGCTCCCGGCCAGCGGCGAGGTCACCATCACCAGGACCGGCAGCGGCAGCAACTCGACCCCGTCGAGCAGTGCGCTCGTACCGGGCCGGTGCTGGAGCTGGAGGCTGGGCAGCAGGAGGGCGCCGTAGGTCATGCGCAGCGCCACCGCCGCCGACATCGGCAACCGCCCCCGGCGCAGCAGGCCCAGCGGGAGCATCGCCCGCTCGTGGCGTTCGGCGAACAGGAAGGCGGTCCCGGACAGCAGAGCCAGCCCGGAGAGCAGGGTGAGGCGTTCGCGCATGCGCCGGAAGCTACAAGCGCACCGTGTCGGCGACGGCCGAAACGAGGCTGCCCTACGGTAAGGGCATGAACACCCTCGCACTGGCCGAGGTCGCCGCCGTGCTCGCCGACCAGAGCAGGGCCACGATGTGCCTGGCCCTGCTCGACGGCCGCGCCTGGACCGTGGGGGAGCTGGCCACGGCGGCCGGGATCAGCCCGTCCACGGCGAGCGAGCACGTCACGCGGTTGCGGGATGCCGGTTTCGTCACGGGGGCGCGGCAGGGACGGCACAGCTACGTGCGGATCACCGACCCGCGGGTGGCCGAGCTCATCGAGCAGCTGGCGCAGCACGCCGAACGAAGGCCGGTGCGCGGCCTGCGCGAGTCGGTGCGCGCGCGCAGGCTGTCGTTCGCGCGCACCTGCTACGACCATCTCGCCGGCATCCTGGGGGTGGCCGTCCGCGACGGCATGCTGCGTACCGGGCTGGTCGATCTCGCTTCCGGGCTGACGGTGACCGAGCAGGGCCGCGCGGTGCTGGCGGAGCTGGGTGTGCCGGTGCCCGCGCCCCGGGACCGGCCGCTGCTGCGGGAGTGTCTGGATTGGACAGAGCGCCGTGAGCACTTCGGCGGTGCGCTGGGAGCGGCGCTGCTCGGCCACGCCGTGGCCGAGGGCTGGCTGGACCGGAAACCGCACCGCGCGATCCTCCTCCGCCGGACCGAGCCGTTCGCCCGCCTCGGCGTCGCGGAAACGGTGCTCACCGGGGCGGTGGCGGCCTGATGCGCTTCACGATCCGCGTGAAACCCGGTGCGAAACGGGATGCGGTCGGCGGGGAACACGGCGGCGCGCTGATCGTGTCGGTGAAGGCACCCGCGGTGGAGGGCAAGGCCAACGAGGCGGTGTGCAAGGTGCTGGCCAAGGCCTTGGGTGTGCGCAGCCGCGACATCGTGGTGGTACGCGGTGAACGCGCCCGCGAGAAGCTGATCGAACTGGCCGACGCGCCGCCCGGACTGGGTGAGCTGCTGGATTCCCTTCGCCGCGCCTGACCACTTCGGACGGCCGGTGGCGGTTTTTCCGGTGCGCCCGGGCCGAATCCGGGACGTATTGCCGAACCCTTATGATTGAAGGGAGGCGGGTCGGCAGGGGAGGTGCGGTGGCGGAACTTCCGGTCGTGCTGGGGCTGGGCGCGGCCGTGTTGCTGGCCTCCGTGCTCGCGGTCCGGCTCTCCACCCGGGTCGGTCTTCCCTCGCTGCTGCTCTACCTGCTGCTCGGGGTGCTGCTCGGCAAGGCCGGTTTCGGTATCCAGCTCACCGATCCCACGCTGACCCAGTCGCTCGGACTCGCCGCACTGGTGCTGATCCTCACCGAAGGCGGCCTGACCACACGCTGGTCGTCGGTCAAACCCGCGCTGGCACAGGGAATCGTTCTGTCCACTGTGGCCGTCGGGTTGAGCGTGGCGATCACCGGGGCGGCGCTGCACTGGCTGCTGGGCCTGGACTGGCGCATGGCTCTGCTGTGGGGTGCCGTGCTCGCCTCCACCGACTCGGCCGCGGTGTTCTCGGTGCTGCGCACGCTCGGCATCCGGCGGCGGCTGGTGGGGGCGCTGGAGATCGAGTCCGGCCTCAACGACGCCCCGGCCTACATCGCCGTGGTCGTGCTCGCCGAGGGCTCGCGGCTGGACTGGACGCTGCCCCTGCTGGTGGTCTACGAACTACTCGCCGGTCTCGCGGTCGGGGCGGCGCTGGGCTGGCTGGGGGCGTGGGCCCTGCGGCGCGCCGCGCTGCCCGCCACCGGTCTCTATCCACTCGCGACGGTCGCGATGTGCGTGGTCGCCTACGCCTGCGGCCAGTTCGCCCACGCGTCGGGACTGCTCGCCACCTACGTCGCCGCGCTGATCCTGGGCAACGCCCGCCTGCCGCACCGTTCCGACACGGTGTCCTTCGCCGAGGGCATGGGCTGGCTCGCGCAGATCGGGCTGTTCGTGCTGCTCGGCCTGTTCGCCACCCCGGAACGCCTGCTGTCCGCGGTGGTGCCGGGCCTGGTGGCGGGCGCGGTGGTGCTGCTGCTCGCCCGGCCGCTGTCGGTGCTGGTGTCGCAACTGCCGTTCCGCGTTCCCTGGCGGGAGCAGGTGTTCCTGTCCTGGGCGGGACTGCGCGGGGCGGTGCCCATCGTGCTCGCGATGATCCCGCTCGCCCTCGGCCTGCCGGACGCGCAGCGGCTGGTGGACGCGGTGTTCGTGCTGGTCGTCGTGCTCACCCTGGTGCAGGGCACGACGCTGAGCAGGCTGGCCGGGGTGCTCGGCCTGTCCGCCGAGACCGAGCCGAAGGAGATCGAGGTGGACTCCGCGGCGCTGGACGAGCTCCAGGCGGCGCTGCTGCAGGTCCGCATCCAGCGCGGATCCCGGCTGCACGGCGTCTACCTCACCGAGCTGCGCCTGCCCGCGGGGGCGTCGCTGAGCCTGATCGTGCGTGACGGGAAGAGCTTCACCCCGCAGCGGACCACCCGGCTGCAGGAGGGCGACCAATTGCTGGTGGTGGCCACCGAATCGGCGCTCGAAACCGCCGAGCGGCGGCTGCGCGCGGTGGACCGGGCGGGCCCGCTGGCGCGCTGGCGCGGCGAATCGGGCCGGTGACCGCCGTCCCACCATCCGGTCGCCGGTCGCCTCGTCCCGGCGCGTTCGGCTAGGCTGCCCACAGGTCATGAGTGCCAGCGCGAAGCCCCGGCTCGCTGGCCGGCAACCCTCCTACCGCGGTGGGGTGCCCCGGGTGAGGACCTGGTCCGCCGCGCGGTGCGGCGGGCAAGCGCGGACCCCCCGGGTCCCTGGGTCGTCCAGGAGACGTCGTGACGCTCACCGTCGGCAACATCACCGACAGCACCATCGGCAGCACCGAAACCCCTGTCCCGCAGGACATCCCGGCCGTGCTGGGCACCCGCGTCCCGCTGGTGACCGGGGGAGAGACCGCCTACGCCAATCTCGACCACGCGGCCAGCGCGCCGTGCCTGGCCGCGGTCCGCGACGCCGTGGACGCCTTCCTGCCCTGGTACGCCAGTGCCCACCGCGGCGCCGGTTTCGCCTCGCAAGTGTCCACAAGGGTCTACGAGCGGGCGCGGGAGGTGCTGCGGAAGTTCACCGGCGCGCGCGACCGGGACACCGTGATCTTCACTCGCAACACCACCGACGCCCTGAACCTGTTGGCGCGCGCCCTGCCCCGGCACACCTCGGTGGTGTTGTTCGACACCGAGCACCATGCGGCGCTGCTGCCGTGGCGCGGCCCGAACGTGGTCCGCATCCCGGCGCCGCGCACCCGGCTCGCGGCCGTCGCCGCGGTGGAGCGGGCGCTGGCGGCCTGCCCGGCCGGGCCCCGGCTGGTGGTGCTGACCGGCGCGTCGAACGTCACGGGGGAAACCCTGCCGGTGGCCGAGATCGCCGCGGTCGCCCGGCGGCACGGCGCCCGCACCGCGCTGGACGCGGCGCAACTCGCCCCGCACCGCCCGGTCTCGCTGACCGGCCTCGATGTCGACTACGTGGTGCTGTCGGGCCACAAGCTGTACGCGCCGTTCGGGGCGGGCGCGCTGATCGGCCGCGCCGACTGGCTGCGCGCCGCCACGCCGTATCTGGCCGGTGGTGGCGCCACCAAGGCCGTCACCCGGCACGAGACCGGGGTCGGCGTCACCTGGCACTCCGGCCCGGAACGGCACGAGGCCGGTTCACCCAACATCGTCGGCGTCCATGCCCTCGCGGTCGCCTGCGAGCAGCTCGGGGCGCACTGGGACGCGCTGGCGGCGCACGAGCACGCGCTGCTGGCGCGCCTGCGGGCCGGGCTGGCCGCCGTGCCGGGGCTGGCCGAACTGCGGCTGTTCGACGACGAGGGTGACCGGACCGGCACCGTGAGTTTCACCCTCGACGGCTTCGAACCGGGCTGGCTGTCGGCGGTGCTGTCGGCCGAATACGGCATCGGCGTGCGGGACGGCGCGTTCTGCGCGCACATCGCCACC
>NZ_VJWX01000444.1 GCF_007713715.1 Amycolatopsis rhizosphaerae | reverse complement strand
TCGGCGCACTGGGCGCGGGCCCGGGCGGGCAGCCGGTGCGGCAGCACGCCGTGTGCGGTGCGCTCCAGATCGAGGGCACCGTGCAGGAGGTCCGCGGTGACGGGGGTGGTGATCCAGTCGTGCAGAGAATTCATGGTCTACTTCCTCAGCAGGGTGTCGAGGTGATCGAGGATCCAAGCCCAGGTCTCTTCCGCACCGGGCGCGCTGTGGCTGAAGCCCCCGGCCAGTTCCAGGCTGACGTAGCCGAAGAAGACGCTGCCCAGCAGCCGCACGGCGTGCGTCTCGTCCGGTTCCGCCAGGTCGTAGCCGCGCAGGATCGCCCGCGTCATCTGCGCATGCCTGCCCCCGGCGCTCGCGGCGGCGGTTTCCGGATCGAGCGGGAACCGCGCGGCGGCGAAGCGGCCGGGGTGTTCGCGGGCGTAGTCGCGGTAGACGTTCGCGAAGGCGGCCAGTGCGTCCTTGCCCGCCCGCCCGGCCAGTGCGGCGGCCGCCCTGTCGGCGAGTTCGTCCAGCGCGAACAGGGCGATCCTGGTCTTGAGGTCCTGGGAACCGGCCAGGTGCGAGTACAGGCTCGCCGCCTTGACGTCGAACCGCCGGGCGAGCTCCGAGACGGTCACCTGGTCGAAGCCGATCGCGTCCGCCAGTTCCGCCCCGGCCTGGACCAGTCGCTCCGTGGTCAGTCCGGCCCGCGCCATGCTCTCCCCCCTTCGCCAATTAGGCTAATTCCTACAAGGCTTAGGCAAAGGACGATACACCGCAGGACAAGCCCGGGGTCGAACGGCCCTCAGACGCGGTGACGGGCGAGGAGGTCGCGGCCCATGTCCCTGGCACGCAGGGCGGCATCGCGGTCGCCTTCGGCGGCGGCGACGATCGAGCCCTTCATCAGGATGTGCCAGGAGTGGGCGAACCCTTCGGGGTCGGCCAGCCCGGCCTCCTCGGCGAACGTGCGTACGAGGGCCCGGATGTTGGCCAGGTACCGGATGCTCGCCTGCCCCAGTGGGTGCGCTGGGCCCATCTCCAGCAGTATGTTGATGAACGAGCAGGTGTCGAACTCCTCCGGCCTGCGGAACCAGCCGTCGAACGCGTCGAAGATCGCGAGCAGCCTGCCCGTCGGCGTCCCGCCACGCTGCCGGGCCTGCGCCTCGACGAAACCCACCGTCCAGAGCTGCTCGCGCCGGTCGAGGAAGGCGAGGACGAGCGCTTCCTTCGACGGGAAATGGCGGTACAGCGTGGCCTTGGCCACCCCCGACCGGGCGATGACCTCATCGATCCCGACGTCGCGGATCCCGCGCCGGGAGAAGAGGTCGTAGGCCGTGGTCACGATGCGTTCCCGAGCATCGGGCCTGGTTGCGGCCGAGCTGTCGGTAGTCATGTCGCGCACATGGTAGCCAGGGGCGGCCCCGGTCAAACCTGCCGAGACAGACCCGTCCGGCCCGACCGTTTGCCACCGCACCGGTAGTGGTATCCGGGGGCATGCACGTGCCCGAGGAGGACCGGCTCCGGCCGGTTCTGTCCGATGTGGACTACCCCTGCGGCAGGGCGGAACTGGTCCACCAGGCCGCCGCGCACGGTGCCGACGACGACATCCTCGGCCACCTCGCCGGCCTGCCCGAGGGTGACTACACCTGTTTCGAAGCCGTCACCGGAGCGCTCGCCGAGACGGTGTGACATGCGACTGGTACGAAGCGACCTGTCCGCGCCCGGAATCCGCCGCCTGCGGTGCGGACGCGGCTTCCGCTACCTCGCCCCGGACGGGCGCCCACTGCGGCACCGGGAAACCCTCGACCGCGTGAGTGGCCTGGCGATCCCCCCGGCCTGGCGCGACGTGTGGGTCTCGCCCGAACCGAACGGCCACCTCCAGGCGGTCGGCACCGACGACGCCGGGCGGCGGCAGTACCTCTACCACGAGCAGTGGCGCCGCGAGCGCGACGGGGAAAAGCACGACCGCGTGCTGGAACTCGCGCGGCGGCTTCCCCGCTGGCGGGCGCGGGTGGCGGGCGATCTGCACGGACGCGGGCTGCACCGCAACCGGGTACTGGCGGCCTCGCTGCGGATGATCGACCGCGGCGTGTTCCGCGTGGGCAGCGAGGAATACGCCGAGGAGCACGGCACCCGCGGGGCGGCGACCCTGTTGAAGGAGGACGTGACCCTGCGGCGGCACGTGATCATCTTCCGCTACACCGCCAAGGGCGGGATCGAACGCGCGCTCAGCATCAGCGACGAGGAACTCGCCGCGGTGGTGAAGTCCCTGCGGCGCGCGCGCTCCGGCAGCGAGCGGCTGCTCGTCTACCGCGACACCGACGGCTGGCACGAGGTGCGGGCCGAACAGATCAACGACCGGTTCAAGGAACTGGCCGGACCGCAGTTCACCGCGAAGGACCTGCGCACCTGGCACGCCACGGTGCTCGCGGCGGCCGCGTTCGCCGCCGCCGGGCCCGCCTCGTCGAAGCGGGCGCTCAAACGCACTCAGGCCGCCGTGACGCGGAAGGTGGCCGAGGAACTGGGGAACACCCCCGCGGTGGCCCGCAAGTCCTATGTGGACCCTCGGGTCGGCCGCGCCTACGAAGAGGGGGCCACCATCGAATCCGCGCTGCGCCGCCTCGGCGGCAGCGGCGTCCGGGGCGAGCGTGAACAGCACGTGCTGGAACGGGCCGTGATCCGGCTGCTGTCCGGCCGTGACCATGTTTGACCAGCCCGGCGGGAGGTACCAGGTCCGGGTGTGGTTGCTGAGACCGCCGGGTGTCTACCGCCCGCAGGCGGACACCCGGTTGCTGCTGACGGCACTGCGGGAGGCGCGGCTGGGCCGCGGCGCGCGGGTGCTCGATCTGTGTACCGGCACCGGGATCGCGGCCATCGCGGCCGCCCGCGCCGGAGCGGAGTCGGTCACCGCCGTGGACGCCTCACTCCCGGCCGTGCTGAGCGCACGCGTCAACACCCGCCTGCGGCGGCTGCCGGTCCGCGTGCGGCACGGGGACCTGAGCCGGTCCTTCGAGGGCGCACCGTTCGACCTCGTGCTGGCCAACCCGCCGTACATCCCCGCGCCGTCGCACGGTCCAGGGCAGGGCGCCGCACTGGCCTGGGACGCCGGACCCGATGGACGGCATTTCCTGGATTCCCTGTGTGAAAGCGCTTTCGGCCTCCTCGACCCCGGTGGCGCGATGCTCGTCGTGCACTCGGCTTTGTGCGGCGTGGAGCGAACTCTGAAAGCTTTGCGGGACAACGGACTGAAGTCCGCGGTGGTGGCCAGGGCCCTCGAACCGTTCGGGCCGGTCCTGCGCCGCCGCGCCGGATACCTGGAAAGCGCCGGGCTGATCGAACCCGGCGAGCGGCAG
The DNA here is from genome assembly GCF_007713715.1 of Amycolatopsis rhizosphaerae. Lineage (GTDB taxonomy): Bacteria > Actinomycetota > Actinomycetes > Mycobacteriales > Pseudonocardiaceae > Amycolatopsis_E > Amycolatopsis_E rhizosphaerae. Next base: position 2,573 of record NZ_VJWX01000444.1, on the reverse strand, counting down.
GAGGAACTGGTGGTGATCCGTGCCGACCGCACCGGAGGATAGGCCCCGGCGCGTCACCGTCGTGCCGGGCGGGCCCGTCCTGGTGGAGGGTCCGGTGGAACTCGAACTGCCGGACGGCACCACCGTCCGCTCCGACCGGTTCGTCGTCGCGGTCTGCGCCTGCCGGCGCAGCCGCCGCTACCCGTTCTGCGACACCAGCCACCGCCGCACCCGCCGCGCCTGACCCCTCCCTCGGCCCCTCACAGCCGTACCGACCAGGGCTCCGGCAACGTCGCGTGAGTGTTGGCCGTGAAGGGTCCCTTCACAGCCGATTTGACTGTGAAGGGACCCTTCACGGCTTGCCCCGGTCCCTCCGGCCGGGGGTGAGGGGGCCCTCACGGTCGGAGTCCCAGGCGGCTTCGCCGGTGTCCTGATCGCCGGGGAGCAGGGAGGTGCGGTTTTCCCGCCAGGCCCCGAGCACGTGCGCGGCGAAGCGGTCCTCGACGAGGTTCGTCGCCTGGACGCCGAACACCACGTCCGCCGCCAGTGCCGGTTCGTCCGCGAGCAACCCCCCGATCACGTCCCGCCGCATGACCTGCTCGTGCACCGCGTCGGCCTCGATGTGCTCGGTGAAGAACACCCGGCACGCTTCGGGGGCGCCGAGACGCCGCAACGCGCGGTCCAGCCGGGCCGCGCTCGGCGGTGTGGTGATCTCCGCCGCCGCGAAGTGCCCGACCAGCGCGCCCCGCAGCCGCCGGTGCAGCCCGAACAACGACATCAGGTTCACCACCGCCAGCATGGCGGCGGGGACGCGGTCGAGATAGTGCAGGTAGCCGGGATCCAGACCGGCCGCCGCCAGCAGTTCCGCGTAGAGCCGCGCGTGCACCCGCTCGGCGCGGCCGCCGCCGAACTCGTCGAACTCCACCGCCACCAGCGCCGCCTTGGCCTTTCCGCGCAGCCGCGGGATGACCCAGGCGTGCGGATCGGCCTCCTTGAGGTGGTAGATCGACCGGTGCACGAGGTACTCGCGCAACTGCCACCATTCGCCTTCCCCGGCGAGGAACGCGCTGATGCCGGTGCCGCCCGCCGGCTCGGTGAGCAGTTCGCCGAGCACGTCCTCCACGTCGTCGCCGCCCTCGGTCCCGGCCCGCAACGCGGCCAGGAAGACCCGTTCCAGCGCGGCCCGCAGCCGCAGCAGTTCCGGATCCCATTCCCAGTCCGGATCCACCCCGGGCAGGCCCTGGTAGTGCAGCTCGTAACACAGCTGCAGGGCGAGCTGGGCGTCTTCCCCGAACGGGTCCTCACCGGCCACTTCGGACAGTTCCGGGAAGTCGCGGCGCTCGTCCCGGCGCAACGCGTCCAGCACCGCGGCCGACACCGGACCCCGCGCCCGCGGCAAAGCCGCCACCCCGCTCGTCATGGGCCCCGGATACCCGTCCGCGCGGCCCGTTACGCCCGCGAGGTGAGCAGAGCGATCAAGGCCGGGAACCCCGCGGCGAGGGCGCGCCGCTGGCGCTCGGCACCGGTCCCCCGCTCGTACAGCCCGCGCATCAGCGCCCGCACCGTACCCAGATCGCCGGTTTCCTCCAAGGCCGGGCGGAGGTGGGTGAGCAGTGCGTACACCGCCCACCGGGCCGGGACCCGCCGGGCCCGCACGGCATCCACCGCGGTGCCCGCCAGCCCGTCCCTGGCCGCCGCCCACACCGCTGCCGCGGCGACCTGCGGGGACAGCCGGGGCGGCGGGGCACCCCGGCTCAGATCGTCGAGTGCCCGCCGGACGAGTGCCCGGCTCAGCAGGGCCTGCAACACCGCCTCACCAGGGGTGGCGGTGGTGTCGGCGACCCGGAATTCCAGGGTCGGCAGCGTGGCCGACGGGCGGACCAGCCAGAACGTCATGCCCGGGTCCACCAGTGCCCCGCAGTCGACCAGCCGCGCCACCTCGGCCTCGTACGCGGCGGCGGAAGCGAAGTACGGCGGAACCCCCGCCCCGGGGAAGCGGGCCTGCTGCACGATGCGCCAGCTCGCATAGCCGGTGTCGCGTCCCCGGTCGATCGGCGAGTTGACCGACAACGCCAGCAGGACGGGCAGCCAGGGCGCCACCCGGTTCATCACCGCGACCGCCGTCTCCCGGTCCGGCACGCCGACGTGGACGTGACAGCCACACGCCTCGTAATCGGCCACCATGCCGCGATAGGTCTCGTCGATGCGGGCGAACCGGCCGTCGTTGTCCCCCAGCGTGGCCGGACCGGACAGCACTGCCGTGCCCGACGCGGCGATCACGCTGTCGTGCAGCCGCGCGGCCTCCGCCAGCGCCCGGCGCCCGGCGCCGAGTTGCTCGCCCAGTTCCTCCGCGGTCCGGCAGATCCCGGTGGCCGCCTCCACCTGGGTCGCACGCAGTTCACGCTGGAGGGTGGCGCCGCCCGGCAGCGGCGGCTGCCCGGCCAGGATCCGGGACGCGCGGGGCACCGTCGCGCCGGTGGCCGGGTCGAGCAGGAGGAACTCCTCCTCGACACCCAGGGTCGGCCCGATGCCGGAGTCCGCACCGGACCCCGGCATCCGGTCACCGTCCGGACGGGGCCGGACCGGGCGTGACA
>NZ_VJWX01000443.1 GCF_007713715.1 Amycolatopsis rhizosphaerae | reverse complement strand
GCGGTGGAGGCCTGATCGAGCACCCGATGCTGCTGGCCGCACTCGCGGGGCGGTAGGACTCGTTGGCGGCAATAACCTGACATCACGGATTCGCGCGAAACAGACACGCCCTCCGGTCATTGATCCGTTGTCGACCAATGGCCGGAGGGCGCACCAATACCGAGAGCAGACCGAGGAACCACCATGTCGGCCGGATCTGGCGAAGAAGCAGGCAAAGAGCCACTGAGTGACTTGATCGACGATCTCATTCAGCAACTCATGAAAGAACCCTCACGTGCACCGAAGGAGGCGGCATACGAGCAGGACCCGCTGGGCGCGGCGCTGACGGAAGCGGCCATCGCGTCGCTCTCTCGGCCGGTGTCGCGGACATCGACTTTCGAGCAACTTCTGATCTCGCAGGCCATCGCCTCGGCCCTGGCCGAATCGTTGGCACCGGCGTTGGCGAAGGCGCTGACCCCGGAAATCATGAAGGCCTTCGGGCAGACCTCCAATGCCGAGCAGCATCACAAGCGGCCGGCCTCCTCGGGCGGCTCGCCGGAGACGGCCAGGCAACAGGGGAACCAGGGCCAGGGCCGTCCCCGGTGACTCGCCGGGACGCCGCAGAGGACGATCAAGGCGCGCCGCCGGTTGCGGCGCGCCTTGATCGTCCTGTGTGAGGGGTGGGTCCTTCGATCGCCGAGCCCGGCCCGCGGCCGGGGTGCCCGCCCGGCGAGTCGTCTCCTTCCGGCGCCCGCGGACCCGCCGGTCATGCTCGCCGCCGACACGTTCCGGCATCGCAAACCGGCCCTGCTTGCACGGCTAGCACTCGCGTGGCTAGAGTGCTAATTGCACGGCACCGCACACGCCCCGGCACCCGCGACGGCGGGGGTGGTAGGCGCCGAAACCAGAGTAAGTACCTGCCAACGCTTTCGACGACCCGTGGAGGTCAACCCGGTGAGCGTGAACATCAAACCGCTCGAGGACAAGATCGTTGTCCAGACGAGCGAGGCCGAGGAGACGACGGCTTCCGGTCTCGTCATCCCTGACACCGCTAAGGAAAAGCCCCAGGAGGGCAAGGTTCTGGCCGTGGGCCCGGGCCGCGTGGACGACAAGGGCAACCGCATCCCGGTGGATGTCAAGGTCGGCGACGTCGTCATCTACTCCAAGTACGGCGGCACCGAGGTCAAGTACAACGGTGAGGACTACTTGATCCTGTCCGCTCGCGACGTGCTGGCCGTCGTCAACTGACATCGGCGCATGTACGAACGCCCCGGGCCCCGCTTAGCCGGGGGCCGGGGCGTTCTGCTGTCTGGAGAGGATCCGAATGGCTAAGCAGATCAACTTCAACGAGGACGCGCGCCGGGCGCTCGAGCGTGGTGTCAACAAGCTGGCCGACGCGGTCAAGGTGACCCTCGGCCCGCGCGGTCGGCACGTGGTGCTCGACAAGAAGTTCGGCGGCCCGACGATCACGCTCGACGGCGTGACCGTCGCGCGTGAGATCGACCTGGAGGACCCGTTCGAGAACCTGGGTGCCCAGCTCGCCAAGAACGTCGCCACCAAGACCAACGACGTCGCCGGTGACGGCACCACCACGGCCACCGTGCTGGCGCAGTCCCTGGTGAAGGTCGGCCTGCGCAACGTGGCCGCCGGTGCCAACCCGACCGCGCTCGGCCGCGGTATCGAGGCGGCCGCGGACAAGGTCGTCGAGGTGCTCAAGAGCAAGGCCACTCCGGTCAAGGGGCGCGACAACATCGCCCAGGTCGGCACCGTCACCTCGCGGGACGCCACCATCGGCGCCCTGCTCGGCGAGGCGGTGGAGAAGGTCGGCGAGGACGGCGTGATCACCGTGGAGGAGTCCTCCACGCTGGCCACCGAACTCGAGATCACCGAGGGGGTGCAGTTCGACAAGGGCTACCTGTCGGCGCACTTCGCGACGAACCCCGAGGAACAGCGGGCGATTCTGGAGAACGCCTACGTGCTGCTGCACCGCGAGAAGATCTCCGCGCTGGCGGATCTGCTCCCGGTGCTGGAGAAGGTCGTCGAGGCCAAGCGGCCGCTGCTGATCATCGCGGAGGACGTCGACGGCGAGGCCCTGTCCACCCTGGTGGTCAACGCGCTGCGCAAGACGATCGTCGCGGTCGCGGTCAAGGCGCCGTTCTTCGGTGACCGCCGCAAGGCGTTCATGGACGACCTCGCCGTCATCACCGGCGCGCAGGTCATCTCCTCGGAGATCGGCCTCAAGCTGGCCGACGTCGCCCTGGACTCGCTGGGCACCGCCCGGCGGATCGAGATCACCAAGGACACCACGACGATCGTGGAAGGCGCGGGCACCAAGGCCGACATCGACGCCCGCATCGCCCAGATCCGCAAGGAGATCGAGACCACCGACTCCGACTGGGACCGGGAGAAGCTGCAGGAGCGGCTGGCCAAGCTCGGCGGCGGCGTCGCGGTGATCAAGGTCGGCGCGGCTACCGAGACCGAGCTGAACGAGCGCAAGCACCGCATCGAGGACGCCGTGGCCTCCACCAAGGCGGCCGTCGAGGAGGGCATTCTGCCCGGCGGTGGTTCCGCGCTCGTGCACGCGGTCAAGGAGCTGTCCTCGCTGGAGAGCGAGTTCAGCGGTGACGAGGCGACCGGTGTCCGGATCGTGCGCGACGCGCTCACCGCGCCGCTGTTCTGGATCGCCACCAACGCCGGTCACGAAGGCGCGGTCATCGTGAACAAGGTCCAGGAGCAGGGTTGGGGCCACGGCTTCAACGCCGCCACCGGCGAGATCACCGACCTGATCGCGGCCGGGATCGTCGACCCGGTGAAGGTCACCCGCTCCGCGGTGGCCAACGCCGCCTCCATCGCCCGGCTGGTGCTCACCACGGAGAGCTCCGTGGTGGACAAGCCGGTCGAAGAGGACAACGCGGCCGGTCACGGTCACGGCCACGCCCACTGATCGGGGCAGCCGAACCGGAAGGGAGCTTTGGGCGAACCAAAGCTCCCTTCTTCTTTTCCTTCTTCTCCCGCGTTTCGCCGGTCAGGCGTTGGTGCCGCCGTCGACGGTGACGGTGGAGCCGGTGATGAACCGGCCGCCCGGGCCCGCGACGTGCGCGACGGTGGCGGCGATGTCGGCGGGCTCGGCATGGCGGCCGATCGCGGACAGCGCCAGGACCTGCTGGGCGCGCGGCCCGTCCGCCGGATTCATGTCCGTGTCGGTGGGCCCGGGTGCGACGAGCACCGCGGCGATCCCCCGTGGTCCGAGATCCCTGGCCAGTCCGCGGGTGAGTCCGCTCAGTGCCGCCTTGCTCGCCGCGTAGAGGCTCATGCCCGGGCCGGGCAGCCGTTCGCCGAGGGTGCTGCCGATGGTGATGATCCGGCCGCCCTCTCCCAGGTGGGCGAGCGCCGCCTGCACGGCGACGAACACCGAGCGCACGTTCACCGCGAGCGTGCGGTCGATGTCGGCGAGCGACAGCGTGCCGATGGTTCCCCGGGGGAAGATTCCGGCGTTGTTGACCAGGATGTCCAGCCCGCCCAGTGCGGAGGCGGCCTGGCCGACGGCCGCCGTCACGGCCGCCGCGTCCGCGCTGTCGGCCTGGATCGCGATGGCCTTGCGGCCCAGTTCACCGATCCTCGCGACCGTCTCGTCCGCGCGGTCGCGGTTCTTTTCGTAGGTGATGGCGACGTCGGCGCCGTCCTGGGCCAGGCGGAGTGCGATCGCGGCGCCGATGCCCCGGCTGCCGCCGGTCACCATCGCGACCTTCCCTTCGAGTGCGGGCACGGAAGCTCCATTTCTGTAGTAGTCGATACAAAATTAGGGAGGCCACCGTCGGTCGTCAAGGGTTTTTGTGCCGGCCGATATAGAATCGGTCCGTGTCCCCCCGAGGCAGGCCCCGTGCCTTCGACCGCGACGAAGCGCTCGACAAGGCCATGCGCCTGTTCTGGGAGCGCGGGTACGAGGGCACCTCGCTGGCTGATCTGACCACGGCGATGGGGATCAACTCGCCCAGCCTGTACGCGGCCTTCGGGGGTAAGGAGGCCCTGTTCCACGAGGCCGTCGGCCGCTACCGTCGCGAGTTCGGCCACGGCATCCCGGAGGACGGGACGGCGCGCGAGGCGGTGGCGGAGTGGCTGCGGGCCTCGGCTCGCGACTTTGCCGACCGGCACCATCCGCCCGGCTGCATGATCGTTCTCAGCGGAATCAACCACACCGAACGAAACGGGTCCGTTCGCGAATTCCTCTCCGCGCGCCGACGGGAAAACCTTGAATCACTTCGCGCCCGTCTGGCGGCGGCGGTCGCCGGGGGCGAAATCCCGGAAACCGCCGATCTTGACGGTATGGTCCGGTTTTACGGGACCGTGCTGCATGGTCTGTCGATTCAGGCGCTCGACGGCGCCAGTGAACATGAAATGCTTTCGACAGTGGCGGACGCGATGAGTTGCTGGCCGCGTTTCGTGCAGGAAGAAGGGGTGGCGTCCGGATGAACGCCACCCCTTCCTTCCTGCCCCCTCACTGGCCGGAGAGACTCAGTTGGCGCTTGCCGGTCTTGAGGATGCTCTCGCGCTCGGACTCGGACAGTCCGCCCCAGATGCCGTAGGGCTCGTGCACGGCCAGTGCGTGCTCGCGGCACAGACGCAGTACCGGGCAGGTCTGGCAAATCGCCTTCGCCCTGGCCTCGCGCCTCGCCCTGGCCGGCCCACGCTCGCCGTCGGGATGGAAGAAGGCTCCACTGTCCATTCCTCGGCAGGCCCCCTCCAGCTGCCAGTCCCAGATATCGGCGTTGGGGCCTGGAAGCCTGCGCGTGTCTGCCATCGTGACCGCCTCCGTTATTCGGTCTGTGACCCTCGTAGTTGCGGTGTGACTACTCCATTTGGCGCAACGGCGGTAACGTTAGAAGCGCGTCAATAGTTGTTCAAGGGAAAAGATCGGATTCAGCCGTTAGGTATCCCCCGCAAGCGTGAGAATGCCTCCTTTTTCCACTCGCCACGCATAAGCCTGCGGTTGCTGGGTACTCCCGGCTGCCCCATATTGGGCCGAATGAATGGCGCTGGCCGTGCCGGCCGAACGGAGGCGACGCTGCCCGTGGCCGTGGTGGCCCGGCGGCTTGGCATAGCCCCGTCCACACTGAGAACCTGGGACCGGCGGTACGGGCTGGGGCCCACCGGGCACACCGGCGGCAAGCACCGGCGCTACGGCCCCGAAGACGTCGACCGGCTCGAACTCATGCAACGGGCCCTGCTCGCCGGGGCCTCGACGGCCGAGGCCGCACGCTATGCGCTCGAAGCCGTCCTGCCCGTCCAGCAAGGCTCCGGGGAGCGCGTCGCGTCCGGGGAAGTGGTGCTCGACCGCTCGGTGGCCCGGCGGCTGCGGGCCGCGGCGCTGGCCATGGACGGTCCTGCCGTGCAGCGGACGCTCGCGGAGTCGATCGCCGAGGCCGGGGTGCTCGAAGCCTGGGAGAACGTGATCGAGCCCGTGGCCACCGCCTTCGAGTCCGGCTGGGACGGCGAGCAGGAAGGTGCCGACGCCGGTTACCTGTTCGCCGAATGCGTCCTCGCCGCGCTCGTCCGCGCCACCCCGGTGCCCGCGGCCATCCGCAATCAGCGTCCCGTGCTCATCACCGGCCTGCCCGCTGGCCGCGTGAACCTGCCGCTGTACGCGCTGACCGCCTGTCTGGCCGAGCGGCGCATCAGCACCCGGCTCTTCGGCACGACCCCGCCGCGGGAGGTACTGGCGGCCGCGGTCCGGCACACCGCTCCCGCCGCGGTGGTGCTGCACGCCGGCGAGGCAGGGCAGGCCGACACCGCGGTGTTCGTCCGGCTGTCGCGCGGCCGCCTGCGTACCCGGCTGTTCGCGTGGGGAGCGGGCTGGGCGGGGGTTCCCCTGCCGCCCAAGGTCGAGCCGCTGACCGATCTTCTGTCCGCCGCCGAGAGTCTCGAATACGTCCTC
>NZ_VJWX01000442.1 GCF_007713715.1 Amycolatopsis rhizosphaerae | reverse complement strand
GCGCAAGGGGGACGGCACTCGCCGTCTTTTCCGGATCAGGCGCGCAGATACGTGGCTTCGTCGGTGATGTCGGCCCGGGACCGGTCCGCGATGGCCGCGCCGCACAGCACGGTCACCACCGAGGCGAGCACGATGTAGACCGAGATCGAGTACGGCGTGCCCGTCGCGTGCAGCAGCCAGGTCGCCAGCAGCGGAGCCGGACCACCGGCGAACACCGACGCGAGCTGGTAGCCCAGTCCCGCGCCGCCGTAGCGCAGGTGCGTCGGGAAGCTTTCGCCGATGAAGGCGGCCTGCGGCCCGTACTGCATGGCGTGCGGGATCATCGACACGACGACCGCGAGGAAGATCGGCACGTACCCGCCGCCCTTGAGCACCGCGAAGTACGGGAACGCCAGCAGCCCGGTCAGCACCGCGCCGGTGAGGTACACGCGTTTGCGGCCGATGCGGTCGGACAGTTGCGAGAAGAACGGGATGGTGACCAGTTCGAGCGCGGCCGCGACGAGCACGGCGTTGAGCACGAACGTCTTCGAATAGTGATGTTCGGCCACCACATAGACCAGCACATAGCTGGTGAACAGGTAGAACGGCATCTGCTCGCTGAACCGCAGCCCCGCCGAGAGCAGGATCTCGCGCCAGTGATGCCGCACCGCGTCCACCACGGGCCGCCGCGAGGTGCGCTGCTGCGCCACGACCGCGGCGAACATCGGTGTTTCGAGGATGCGCAGCCGGATCACCAGGCCGATCCCGACCAGCACCAGGCTGAGCAGGAACGGGATCCGCCAGCCCCACGAGGTGAACGCCGCGTCGGAGAGCACGAAGGACAGCAGCGTCATCCCGCCGGTGCCCAGCACCAGGCCGACGGGCACCCCGATCTGCGCGAAACTGCCGAGCAGACCGCGTTTGCGCTGGTCGCCCCATTCCATCGCGAGCAGCACCGAACCGCTCCACTCGCCGCCGATGGCCACCCCCTGGATGAGCCGCAGCGCGACCAGGATCAGCGGCGCGGCGATGCCGAGGGTGTTCGCGCCGGGAAGCACACCGACCAGTCCGGAGGCGAGCCCCATCAGCAGCAGGGTGATCACCAGGGTGACCTTGCGGCCCACCCGGTCGCCCCAGTAGCCGAAGATCGCCGCACCGACGGGACGGGCCGCGAACCCGACCGCGTAGGTGGCGAAGGACTGCATGGCCCCCGCGTAACTGCTCGACGCGGGGAAGAAGAGGTGCGGGAAGATCAGCGCCGCGGCCGTGTTGTAGAGGAAGAAGTCGTACCACTCGATGGTGGTGCCGATGGCGCTGGCCACCGCCGCCCGCCGCACCTGTGTCCGTTGTTCGGTCTTTCCTGCCTGGATGACCTTGTTCGCCTCATTGCGTCCAAGAACCATGTTCCACGCCTCCTGTGACTGGCGTCACCTTTTCCATAACCTTCGTTCACGGATCGGGTGATGTCCAGGCAGGGCGGGAAAACATTTCCCCCTACCATCGGCGGGGTGCTGGAAGAGAAACCACTGCGGGCCGATGCCCGGCGGAACCGGGCCAAGGTGCTGGCCGCGGCGGAAGCGGTGTTCGCCGCCAAGGGTATGAACGCCCCGACCGAGGAGGTCGCGAAGGCGGCCGGGGTGGGCGTGGGCACCCTCTTCCGGCATTTCCCGACCAAGGAAGCGCTTCTGGAGGCGGTGCTCCAGGAGCACCTGCGCCGGTTCGCCGCAGAGGCCACCCGGTGGGCCGGGGCGGACGACCCGGGCAGCGCCTTCTTCGCCTTCCTGAAGGAATGGGTGGAGATGGCGGCGACCAAGAACGCCTACACCGACGCGCTGGCGGCCGCGGGCACCCGGGCGCCGGAGGCCGCCGGGGTGCGGGACGAGGTCGTCGGCGCGTTGCGCACCGTGCTCACGCGCGCCCAGGACGCCGGCACCGTGCGGTCCGATGTCGGCGTCACCGAGCTGATCGCGCTGATGGTCGGCACCTCCCGCGGCGCCGAGCACCTTGGCGGTGACCCGGCGCTGCGGCGGCGCATGCTGGAGATCGTGGTCGACGGGCTGCGGCCGTCGCCGCGGTGAGTCCTCAGGCCCGGTTTTCCATCGGGGCGAGCGCCGGACGTTTCGGGGAAAGGGTGTCGCCGGAGGATTCCCCGCGCAGGCGCCGCTTGATCCACGGCAGGGCGTGTTCCTTCGCCCACCGCAGGTTTTCGGCGCGCTGCTGACGCGGCGGCACGGCGGGCCGCGGCCCCAGCGCGGCGGGGGAAAGCTCGTGCGGCACGCCGAGCACATCGAGCACGGCGATGGCGATCTCGTTGTGCCCCAGTGCGTTCAGGTGCAGCCGGTCGGCCGACCACAGCCGCCGGTCGCGCAGCGCGCGCAGGGCCCACATGTCCACCACGAGCGCCCCGTGCCGGGCGGCGATGACGCGGGTGTGCTCGTTGTAGATGGCGGTGCGGCCGCGCATCCGGCGGAACAGCGGGTCTTCGACGCCGTCGACGCCGGTGAACAGCACGACGGTGGCCCCGGTCTCGGCCAGGCGGCCCACCGCGCGGTCGTATTCGTCGGCGAGTGCGTCGATGTCGACCTTGGGGCGCATCAGATCGTTGCCGCCGGCGTAGAGGGTGATCAGGTCGGGTTCGAGCGCGAGGGCCGGTTCGAGTTGTTCGGCCAGCACCTGCCCCAGGAGGCGTCCCCGGATCGCGAGGTTGGCGTAGGAGAACTCCGGCTCACGGAGGGCGAGTTGTTCGGCGACCCGGTCGGCCCATCCGCGCACACCGTTCGGACGGGTGGGATCTTCGTCGCCGACTCCCTCGGTGAAGGAATCGCCGAGGGACACTAAGCGCTTGCTCATGTCCTTCACTGTAAGCGGACGGCCCGGGTGATCCACCTCGCACCCGCCGGGCGGGGGCAGGGATCGGCTGTCGAGCGGTCCTCAGCTCCGTACGGCTCCGGTCAGTGGGGCCAGCACCTGCCACCCCATCGTCTCGTACAGGGCCCGGCCCTCCGGGGTCGCGACCAGCACACCTGACGTGGCCCCCCGTCCGGCCGCGAGGTCGGCGAGCGTGTGCATCACCAGGCGTCCCAGACCGCGGCGTTGATGGGCGGGGCTGGTCTCGACCTGGTCCACGACGAAGGCGGATCCGGTGATGGCGGCCTGGCCGCGCGCGGCGAAAGCACCGTCCGCGGTGCGGACCAGGGCGCGCGCGACGCCGGCCCGGGTCCAGGTGTCCAGCCGGTATCCCTCCGCGGGGGCCGGTGGCGCCCCGGCCTGGGCGCCCCTCGGTGGGGCGGACATCAGGAAGCCGGGCCCGCCGGCCAGGGACCAGCCGGGCGCGAGCCAGGGTTCGAGCGTTTCCGGCGGCAACGGCGCTTTCAGCCAGATACCGGGTGCTGTCGTGTTCCCGGTGATCTTGCGGACGGCCGTTTCGTCGGGGGCCGGCAGTACGTGCCGCACGACGTGCCCGGGGAGGCCGACGTCGACGGTGAAGCCCCAGGGAGTGGGGACAGGGTCGGCCGCGCCGCGCGAAACGGCCCAGCCGTGGATCCACGCGTGGAGGGCCTCGGCCGTGTTCGTGAAAGGCAAAACGCCTCCCGGCGCAGATCAGGGCTGACGGGGATGTGTACGTGCTGCGGGAAGCCCGCCCCGGCGGCCGGAACGATCCGCCGGAGGTAGCGATGATCATGATAGAGCTCGGTCGCGGGTGGGTGCCGGCGAGGACGCCCGAGCAGAATGGTGATCATGACAAGACGAGGTGTGGTGCTCGGCGGTGGCGGTGTCGCCGGAATCGCCTGGGAAACGGGAATTCTGCTTGGTTTGTCCGAGGCGGGCGTGTCGCTGCTCGCGGCGGAGAAGATCGTCGGCACGTCGGCGGGTGCCACCGTCGCCGCTCAGGTCACCGGTCCTCTGAGCCTGCCCGAACTGTATCGGCGGCAGATCGATCCGGCCCTGCAGGTGCCGGAGCTGCCCGCCGCACTGGACCCGGAGGCCGTGATGGCCCTGTGGGGCCAGGCCTACGAGGCCGCCGAGGGCCCGGAGGATCTGCGCCGACGGCTCGGCGCCATGGCGCTGGCCGCGCCGACGGTGCCCGAAGCCGAACGCCGTGCCGTCATCGAAGCGCGGCTGCCCGGCCACGAATGGCCCGAACGCGATCTCGCGATCGTCGCGGTGGACGCCCTTTCCGGCGGGGTCCGCGTCTTCGACCGCCGATCCGGAGTGAACCTCGTCGACGCGGTGGCGGCGAGCTGCGCGGTGCCCGGGACCTGGCCCCCGCACACCATCGGCGACCGGCGCTACGTCGACGGCGGGGTGCGCTCGGGCGAGAACGCCGACCTCGCCGCCGGATGCGACCGCGTGGTCGTCTTCCAGGTGATGGAGCTGCCGGGCAGCACCGACCTCGACGAGCAGGTCGCGTTGCTGCGCGAGCGGGGTTCAGGGGTGCTGGTGGTACGGCCCGACGAGGCCTCGAAGGAGGCCATGGGGCCGAATCTGCTCGATCCCGCCGTCCGCGCGGCCTCGGCCGAGGCCGGGTTCGAGCAGGGGCGGCGGGAGGCGGCGGCTCTGGCGGAGTTCTGGGGCTGATCCCCGTCCCCGAGCCCGCGCCGGAAATGCGTTTGACCCCTTTCCCGCGGTCCACAATGATGGGTGCACAAGATCCGATGGGAGACGGCATGAAGCATCAGCATGAGCGCGCCGAAGCTATTTCGCCGCGCCCTGCCGCCGGCGGTTTCCGCCGCGGGCAGGAGCTGCCGATGCGCTGGCTCAACCCGGTCTGACCTGGGAATTCCTTCGATCGAGGAGCCGCCCTCCGGGAGACCGGTCGGGGCGGCTTTCTTTTTCGCGCCGGTCGGGAACGAGAGGAAGAATCGTTTCCCCGGTTCGGCGCGCAATTCGGCAGACGGGTGCGAGGGAGACGGGAACCCACCTGATTTGGGATCAGGAGACACCGCGTTCGACTCGCGGGCACCCGACAGCGGCGCCCGGACGTTCGCCTTCCCCCGCGGAACGGCGGACCATGGCCGTGTGCCCTTGGTACGACAACAGTGAAGGGAGGTGCGTGATCGTGGGTGTCCTCGTGCTCAACGCGTCCTACGAGCCACTGCACGTCGTCTCCGTCCCGCACGCGATACGGATGCTCGTGCGGAAGGTGGCGGAGATCCAGGAGGCCGAGGACGGCCGCCCGTTCGGCCTGTTCCCGCGTCCGAAGATCGTGCGCCTCGTCCGGTATGTCGTGATGAAGTGGCGGTACACCCATCCTCCCCGGTGGTCGCGGCGAGGGGTGCTCCTGCGCGACGGGTACCGGTGCGCCTACTGCGGCCACCGCGCCGACACCGTCGACCACATCGTCCCGGTGTCCCGGGGCGGTGAACGGGCTTCGTGGCTGAACACGGTGGCCGCCTGCGGGGGCAGTGCCCGCAGTTGCAACGCCCGCAAGGCCGATCGGCTGCCGGAGGAGGCCGGTATGCGGTTGCGGGTCACGCCCCGCGTACCGGACTGGCGCGAACTGCAGACGGCCGGCATCGCCGCGCCGGCGGCGTGAGCGGGAGAATGATCGAATGTTGCCCGATCTTCGTGTGTGTTTCGTCGGCGACTCGTTCGTCGCGGGCGTGGGGGACCCCGAGCATCTCGGCTGGGCGGGGCGGGTCGCCGCCCGCACCCATCGCTCCGGACCGCCGCTGACCGCCTACAACCTCGGAATCCGCCGCAACACCAGCGACGACGTGCTCGGCCGCTGGCGCGCGGAATGCCTGCCGCGGTTCCCGCACGGCTGCACGAGCGCGATCGCGCTTTCCTTCGGGGTCAACGACACCATGGTCGAGGGCGGCAGGCGGCGGGTCCCCGCCGACCGCTCCGCGGCCAACCTCGTCACCCTCCTGGACGAGATCCCGTCCGCGACCGGGCCGGTGCTGGTCATCGGCCCGGTCCCGGTCGCGGACGAG
>NZ_VJWX01000441.1 GCF_007713715.1 Amycolatopsis rhizosphaerae | reverse complement strand
CCGAAGTCGTTGCCGCCGCCGGGGTCGCCGTAGTCGCCGCCGTCACCACCGAAGTCGCCACCGCCCCCGTCGCCCATGTCGTCCATGGCCGCCTCCTGGCCCGCGTCGTAACCGGACTCCCAGGCCGCGGCGCTGGCGATGCCGCTCATACCGGTGAACAGGGTGCTGAACAGCAGCATCGAGCCCAGGCCCCAGGCGCCGGCGACCAGCGCGGGCTTCCACCACGGCTGGCTGTACCAGCCCTGCGGCACCGGGCGCCCGGCCACCCGGCCACCCGGGTAGTAGTACGGCGTGTTCGCGCCGGGTTCGGGCGAGGCCTCGTAGGTCTGCCCTTCGAGCTGGACCTGGCGGTGCTCGGTCACCTTGCCCGCGCGCTCCCGTTCGGCTTCTTCGGGCAGTTTCGGGCCGGGATCCATGCCCATCGCGGTCCGGGCGGCCCGTACGTAGTACAGCCCTTCGAGTGCGGTCTCCTTGACCAGCCTGGCCTGCTCGATCGTCCTGGCCTGCTCCAGTTGCGATCCGGCCGCGGTGTACCGCTCGGCCGCGTCGGCCATGGCCTGCTGTGAGGCGGTGTCGGTGCCGGTGAGGTTGAGCACCTGACCGCCGAGGCGCTCGACCAGCCGCCGCGCGTCCGCCTTGGCGTCATCCAGCTGGCGCTGACGGTTCTGTGCCTGCGACTTCACGAAGTAGGCGACGGCGCCAACGATGACGAGAAGGAGCACGATCAGGGTGATCGCGGTGCCCATCGGTCACTCTCCCGGGTTGGTGTCCTGAACCGGACGACGTCGAATGCCTGCGAAAACACCATCACGACGCCGAACCGGACATAGCGCCAACGTACCGGGACGAGGGATGGTTCCTTTGCCGACACCCACCGTTCTGTCGGTGGCCGGTGGGAGACTGCCGGCCATGATCGGATCGGAGCCGAAGACGGATCTTCACCGCTACTTGCGAGCCGCCCGCGAAGCGTTGCTGTGGAAGCTGGACGGGCTGTCGGAGTACGACGTGCGCCGCCCGTTGACGCCGACGGGAACCAACCTGCTGGGACTGGTCAAGCACGCGGCCAGTACGGAACTGGGGTACTTCGGCCTGGTCTTCGGACGGCCGTTCGACCAGCCGCTGCCCTGGCTCGGCGAGGACGCCGAACCGAATGCCGACCTGTGGGCCACCGCCGACGAGTCGCGCGCGGAGATCATCGGGTTGTACCGCCGGGCGTGGGCCCATGCGGACGCGACCATCGCAGCGCTGGCGCTGGACGCGACCGGCCAGGTGCCCTGGTGGCCGGTGGACCGGCGCGAGGTCACGTTGCACCGGATCCTGGTGCACATGATCGCCGAGACCCATCGCCACGCCGGGCACGCCGACGTCGTCCGGGAGCTGATCGACGGGGCCGCCGGGATGCAGAAGGGCAACGACAACTTGCCGCCGGGTGATCAGGCATGGTGGGACGACTACCGGGACCGGCTGGAGCGCGTGGCGCGCGAAGCCGGCCAGCGCTGATGGTGGTGCGGGCGTCGGCAGGCTCATTTCCGGGCACCTTCGCGCCGTGACGGCGGGCCGCCGTTTTCACTCTCGACGTAAATTAGAACACGTTATAGCCTCAGGGTATGAAGTTCAGCGTCTCGGTCGCCATGAACCCGCTCGAGCAGTTCGGAGAGCTGGCGCGAACGGCGGAGGAGAACGGTTTCTCCTCGGTCGTGCTGCCCGACTCGCTCTTCTATTCGGAGAAGGTGTCGGCCGACTACCCCTACACCCCGGATGGGAACAGGTTCTGGAACGCCGAGACGCCCTGGGCGGATCCCCTGGTCGCGGTCGCCTCGATGGGGGCGGTCACCGAGCGGATCCGCTTCTACACCTCGGTGCTGAAGCTGGGTTCCCGCAACCCGGTGCTGCTGGCGCGGCAGGTGGGGTCGGTCGCCGCGTTCACCGGCAACCGGTTCGGGCTCGGCCTTGGCGTGGGCTGGACCCCGGAGGAGTTCGAATGGTGCGGAGCGCCGTACGCGAACCGGGGCAAGCGGGTCGATGAGGCCATCGAGGTGCTGCGGCTGATCCTGGACGGCGGGATGGCCGAGTACCACGGCCGGTTCTTCGACTTCGACAAGCTGCAGATGAGCCCGGCGCCGAGTGGGCGCGTGCCGTTCTACATCGGCGGGCACACCGAGGTCGCACTGCGGCGCGCGGCCCGCGTGGGGGACGGCTGGGCCAGCGCGATGATGAAGTTCGACGATCTTCGCGACACGATCACCAGACTGAACGCGCTGCGTGCCGAGTACGGGCGAGCCGATGAGCCCTTCGAGTTCCAGGCCGTGTGCGTCGACCGGTTCGGGCTGGACGGCTACCGGCAGCAGGCCGAGATCGGGGTGACCGACGTGATCACCCAGCCGTGGGTGTTCGAGGGGATCGGGTTCGGCGACCCCCTCGGTCCGAAGAAGGACGCCATCAAGAAGTTCGCCGACGAGATCATCTCCAACCTGTAGGAGCGCGGGCATGCCGATCGAGGTCTGCTGGGACACCACCGCCGAACAACCGCCCGCCCGGGTGGCGGCGTGGCGGTCGATGAACGCGGTGGTGCGCGGGGCGAAGGACGAATGGCTGGCGCTGTTCGCCGAAGACGCCGTGATCGAAGATCCCGTCGGTCCTTCGGGCTTCGACCCGGAGGGCAAGGGGCACCACGGCCGCGAAGGCATTTCGGCCTTCTGGGACCTCGCGATCGCCAAGGTGGAGCGCTTCCGGTTCGTCATCCGTGATTCGCACGCGGCGGGCAGCGAGGTGGCGAACGTCGGCACGATCACCACGTTCCTGCCGGGCGGCTACCGCGTCGACACCGATGGCGTGTTCGTCTACCGGGTCGGTGACGACGGGCTCGTCACCTCGATGCGCGCCTTCTGGGAGGTCGAACGCGCGATGGCCACCGCGCGGCGCGTCGAAGGGTAAACAATCCGGGCACGTGCGTAAGCGCCGTGTTACCACCGGTGCGTCCGCGATCCGTCGCGGACCCACCGGCCGGACCATGCCGGACATGCATGGCAGGTTTTCCACGGCATCCCGCGCGGACGCCGTTTCTCTCGGGCGTTACTGGGGCTGGCTGCCGGACACCGAGGCGATGTCCACGCACTGGGTGCCGCCGGCCCTCGACTACCACCCGAGCACCGGCCTGCGCTCGCGTTGCGGCAGGCGGTGCCTCCCCTCGGAACGCACCCACCACTGGCGCAAGCTGCCTCGATGCGGGGATTGTGAGGCAGCGCTGCGGTGAAGCGGCCGCGTCAGTCCGCCGGGCCGGAGGAGGTGGGCGCGATCGCGGACCGGGCCGCCAGGGCGGGGAACAACGCGGCGGCATTGCCATGGGCGATGCGGCTGCGGTCCTCCGGTGTCAGCAGCGGGCTGCGCCGCAGTTGCCGGAGGGACTCCGCGTAGGTCGAGGCGGGCATGTACGGGTGGTCGAAACCGGCCAGCAGACGGGACGTGGGCATCAGGTCGAGGAGGGCGGGCAGCTGAGCCGGGCTGGTCGCGGCGGTGAGGTCGTAGTAGAACCACCGCAACCCGTCGGTGAGCTCCTGCTCGGTCAGGGGTGCACGCCCCTCGCCGGCACCGAACACGTTCTGCAGCACCTGGAAGCGGCGAGCCAGGTACGGCATGGTCCCACCGCCGTGCGTGGCGATCACCCTCAGGCGGGGAAAGCGTTCGTGGACGCGGTGCACCACCATGGTGGCGATCATCCGGGTGGTGTCGAAGACGAACTCGAAGATCGACGGGTTCAGCCCCCCGTCGATCGGCCGGGCGGCCACGGCCTCGACCGGGTGGACGAACAGGGTGGCTTCCCGAGCCGACAGTTCGGCGAGAAGAGGATCGAATCGGGGACTCCCCAAATATTCGTCCGCCACGGAGGTCGAGAACGACACGCCGTCGAGGTGCAACACGTCGAGGGCGTAGGCGATCTCCTCGAGGCTGTCGTCGGTCGAGCGGCCGGGCAGCACGGCCAGTCCGCCGAAACGGGCCGGATGCTCCGCGACGAGCCCGGCGAGATACTCGTTCGACCGGCGCGCCTGCCCGGCGGCGCGGGACCGGTCAGCGATCCGGTTGGCCGCGTTCGGCAAGGACAGCACCGTCGCGGCGACGTCGTGCTCGTCCATCAGCTCCAGCAGACGGTGCGCGCTCCAGGGCGGCGCGGCGCCGATCGGCAGGCCCAGACCGGCATCCTCGCCATCGCCGAAATCCACGATCGGATGCGAGTGCACATCGACAACCGTGTGAACCATGTTCGACCACCCCTCAGAAATGAACGCGTGTACACATTGGCTACCAGGCCGTTCTACTCCCAAGTTGTGGACGCCGGTACACTTTTGGCTGTGACGCCTGACACGCCGACTCGGGGCAGACGAGCCCACAACGCCGCGGCTTCCCGCGAGGCGATCCTGGCCGCCGCGCGGACGACGTTCGCCGAGAAGGGCTACGACCGGGCGACCATCCGCGAGATCGCGCGACGCGCCGACACGGCGAACGGACTGGTCCTTCGCCACTTCGGCACCAAACGCGCCCTGTTCCTGGCGTCGTTGAGCCAGGGCGCGGACCCGGCCGACATCACCGACACCGCGGACGCCGACACGCGGGATCTCGACGGGTTCGTCGAGCACCTGCTGGCCGCGCTTCGGGGCGGGCAGGCATCCGCCCCGTTCCTGGCCCTGCTCCGCACCGCGCCCAGTAACCCTGACGTCGCCATCGAACTGCGGAGGACCATCCGGGACCTGATCGCGCGGGCGGACGGCCGCGATCCCGACGATCCGGAGATCGCCCTGCGGATCGACCTGCTGGGAGCCGTCCTGATCGGGGTGACCTTCGTGCGCGACATCCTGGGGTCGAGCGCACTGGCCGATCTGACGGACGCTCAGGTGAGCACCCTGGTGCAGCCGATGCTGCGAGCCGCCCTGGCCGCGTCAGCGGCTTGAGTAGGTCCTCGAGGCCGGGCGCGGAAAGCAGGTGATCCAGCGGGAAAGGACAGCAGGAGGCCCCGAACCCGCCCTCGTCGTCCGGAACCAGCACGTGGTGATCACTTGTGCGCCGTGCGCTGTCACCTGTACGCCGTGCGGGGCTGCCCGATGAAGTGGGGAATTGAACCCCCGCGCTGCCCTCCGCGCACCGGAGAAGCCGGATTGACCGCCGGCTCACGGTGTGTGCTCGCTTTCCGGATGACTACCTGCTCCTGCTGTCCGGATCCCGGTCAGTCCAGCAGATCCACCTCCCAGTTGGTGCGCTGGATGCTCACGTCCAGTTCGCGGATCTCGCGGGCCAGCTGGTCGGCCTCGGCCCGCAGTTCGGCGACGGGGAGGGCGGGCAGGAACATCAGCTCGGAACGCAGTTGGCGGCCGCCGCCCCGCTGATCCCGCCCGGCGGCCGCGTCCGCCGCCGCGGTGACCACCCCGTGCCGCAGCCGCAGGGCATCCCGGCGCGCGAGCGCATCCGTCATCGTCCCTTCGCCCAGCCGTGCCGCGGAGTTCGTACGATTGATCCGGCGGATCAGCGACTCCAGTTCCGCGCACACCTGCCTGGCCTGAGCCAGCAGGCTTCCGGCGTCCTCCGCCGGTGTTTCGCCCTCCTGATAGCGGGCGTTGCCGACGACCCGGGCCCGCAGCTGTTCCAGCCGGCGCGCCGCGTCCGCACGCAACACCAGTGCCTCGGCCAGCTTCATTCTCGTTCCACCCCCTGTGTCCGGGCGGAGGCTGTCACGCTCGCGATCAAGCCGCAACGCCTTTTCCGCCGCGGATCCGCGCGAAGGTCCAGGAGTTCCGCCCCCTCAGTGGCGCGCCAACGCCCCAACCGGCTCCGCGCGGGGGTTCAGTGGGTTCGGCCTCTCAGTGGCGCGCCAACGCCCCAACCGGCTCCGCGTGGGGGTCCAGGGGCTTCGCCCCCTCAGTGGCGCGCCAACGCCTCAACCGGCACCGCATGGGGGTTCAGGG